>JAFGMP010000221.1 GCA_016927495.1 Candidatus Latescibacterota bacterium
AAATTTTTTTAAGTCAGGTCATGTCTAAAGTATCAGAAGGATGAAAAAAACTCATATTTTTGAGAAATAGTCATGAATAATACTTTAAAATATTTTCTAATTAATTTTCATTACTTTGAACACAGAAAACCGGGATGCTCATGGCCGAGGATTTCCGAATACTTTTGGCGACGTATCAGGACAGGGTATACAACCAGGCATATCGAATGCTTGGTAATCCCGAAGATGCGGAAGAAACAACACAGGATATCTTTATGAAAATTTACAAATCAATGGATGATTTTCGGGGAGAGAGCGCGGTATCAACATGGATTTACCGTATTACCGCCAACGAATGTATCAGCCATCTGAGAAAAAAACAGCTCAATATCAAAAGTTTTGACGAGCCGTTTGAACCGGAGGGAAAAACACTGGCCGATGTTATCCCTGATGATGCCTTAGATCCCGAGGAACTTCTTCTGTCCGGTGAAGTTACCGAAAAAATCAGAGACGAAGTTCGGCGCCTTCCGGCCAATTGGGCGATGGCAATCAGTCTTTATCATTTTGATGATTTATCGTACGATGAGATTGCCGAAATTATGAATATTCCGAAAGCAACAGTTGCAACATACATATCCAGAGGCCGAAAACAACTGGCCGATCAACTGTTAAGTTTTATGAATAATTGATTCGTACATATAGAAAAGAGGCATGTCATGAATCCACAGGACTGTAAAAAATTTGAAGAACATGTCGAAGCTTATACGGATGGACTACTAAGCGAAGGTCTCTCTATTTTTATGGATAAACACCGCGCGGTATGTCCGCAGTGTGCTCGCATGGCAAAAGCACATTCCGTTATTTTGAAATCATTGAGAGAAACCAAACCGCTTAAAGCTCCGGCAGGACTTGCTGACAATATTTTAGCTCAGATAGCAGCTGCAGAAAAAACCGTTTTATCCGAAATCCCGGCGACAGAAGCAATTCACACCGCTCCCGTCAAAGTACCGGTTTTTGACTGCGGTACATTCGAGGAACACATCGCTGCATATGTCGATGGTATCCTGGACAAGAATCTTCAGGTCGCGATGAATGAACACCGTGCCACATGCAGCGCCTGTGACCGTAAGGCTAAAATCCATGAATTAGTCCTTACATCACTTAATAAGACGGAACCGGTCAAAGCTCCTGCAGGATTATATAATCGTATTCTCGCAGCAGCAAGGGCTTATGACGCAGAAACTGCCGGTGCATTCAGGTTTGTACACAAATCCTGGGCGGCAGCAGTATTAATTGCGGCTACCGGCTCATTTCTAACCGCTCTTATTCCTTTATACAAATATATTTCAGCGAAGAGTCAGGACTTCAGAATACCAACTTTGCCTGAAAACGCAGTCAGTCTCGATCCGGTCAAGACTCATGTGACAGCGTGGTTGATCCAATTGTACAGCTTGTTTGCTCAATCTCAAACATCAGTATATTTACATCGACTACTGAGCTTTGCTGTCGAACCGGTTCAGCTACCCATGCTATCATTTGCTGTGCCGGTATATTACTTTGCAGCTTTTGCTCTGCTTTCGGTTACTGCATGGTATTATTTAAGCTATTCGGATTCATATGGATACTCAACAAGTTCCATATAAGAGATAACATTACAAAAAAAAGACCAAGTTATGATTTAAAACGTCAAAGTATTCCAGTCTGATTTCAGCATTTCGGTTAACGGCTGCCCCATACCTTTAACTTCGATCCCAAGTTCCCTCAGTTTTTCGGTAACACCGTACATATTCGAACAAGCAATACAAGCCTGCAGTTCCACACCATTATCCTTCATCGTTTTGACATAATCCTGTAATTCCTTATCCACCGATAGAAGTAATGATGACGGGCCCCAAACAACAAGCCTTACCTGATCGAACCACTTATTTTTCTTTGCATTATTGGCATACATAAACACCATTTTCAATGCCACATCACGATCCCCGCTTGTCCACACAATTGCCAGTTTTGACGGGTCTTTAGGTTGAGAGGCTTCAACAGTGCGAACACAGGATTTTTGACCAGTAATCAGTAATAGAGATATAAAAAGAGCAGTACACCCTATCACAGTCACAGAAAGCGATCTGTTGAATTTCATTTTTACCCTTTCATTTTTTTCATCTCCGTCTGCAAAACGAAGTATTCACGTTAAAATTATTGTAAAAAATACATGAAACTCGTAAGGGCAGGTTCAGAACCTGCCCTTACGAAACCTAAAAATATTAAAAGATTTTTTAATAAACAATGTATCAGAATGTCATTGTGGTCCAACCGGATTTCACCATATCAGTCAACGGTTTGCCCATATATTTCACATCGATTCCCATACCGGCCAGTTTATCCGAAACACCGTACATATCGGCACATGCCTTGCATGCTTCCAGTATCACACCCTCTTCCTTCATCTTTGTAACATAATCCTGTAGTTCCTTATCAACAGACAACAAAAGGGAGGAAGGTCCCCATACGATTAACTCGACGTCTTTCCACCAGTTGTTCTTCTTGGAATAGTATGTATACATAAACACCATTTTCAACGCGACGTCACGATCTCCACTCGTCCATATTATACATAATTTATCCGGCTGGTTCGTTTCAGCAGCTTCAACACCCGTTAAGTTGAAATAAGAAATTACAATGCCTGCCATAATCAACACCAGAACAACAAGAATCCCCGAAATAATTACCGTACGCCTCATAACTCATACCCCCTGAACATTGGTTGAAATAATTATCGATGCAACCTATTATTACTAAGAACGTCCTGCTTTTAAAAAAGATGCAGAAGATTCATGATATGATAACAGTCCGGACACAACTTACAGGAATAAGAACGTTGGGAAAAAAATCTCTCAAAAAAATACGGTTATCAAAAGAAGATATCAAAGAATTTCGGGAAAAAATTTATTCATATTACAATGGCAATCCACGTAATTTAACCTGGCGAAACACTAAAAATCCCTATTTCATTCTCGTTTCTGAAGTAATGTTACAACAAACCCAGGTAGACCGTGTTATCCCAAAATATGAAGAGTTCATAGATATTTTTCCGGATTTTAACACACTGGCTCATGCATCTTTACAGAATGTATTGCAAAGCTGGCAGGGCCTTGGGTACAACAGGCGCGCTGTGGCGCTTCATAAAACAGCGAAGAAAGTTATGGAAGAATTCAGTGGAATACTTCCACAGGAACCAGAGATTTTACAACAGTTTCCTGGGATCGGTTCTTATACTGCCTGTGCAATTGCGGCATTTGCTTTCGATAAACCTTCGGCTTTCATCGAAACAAATATTCGCAGTGTTTATATTCACTTCTTTTTTGGCGATCATGTTGACGTTAATGATCGCGACCTATTACCGCTTGTTGAAAAAACACTCGATAAAAATAATCCGCGTGAATGGTATTATGCATTGATGGATTATGGTGTTATGCTCAAAAAGAAATATCCTAATCCATCCAGAAAAAGTTCTCATCACCAGAAACAAAGCCCATTTAAGGGATCCAACCGGCAAATAAGGGGAAAAATAATTCGTCTACTGACCACACGCGCTTCAATACCGGAACAGGAACTTCTGACAATAATCGATACTGATAATGAAAAAATAAAAAAAATAATTGAACAATTGATTAATGAAGGATTAATCGGACGGAGAAATGATGTGTATTTTATAGAATAATAAAACACAATTTTGAAACTTATTCGACAATTACGAGTTATACACAATGCAGAGTGCCCTTATACGGTTTCCTGCTACGAATAATGCAAGCAATACTTTCAGTAATATTGTCTACATTATTTGACAAGCCTCAGCATATTCCCCATGCCGTTAAGGGCACTCCACATGCAAGATTATAATTAAAATATATTATTTTTATTGTCAAGCTTAATGTTACCATTCACTGTTTTTTCCCTATATTTTTTCAAATATACTAAGTGGTTGCGATAATCACACAAAATAAGTATTTTGAAACGAACGCAGGATAATTAGTCCGGATAATTATCAAAAAATGTTCATAAACAATTCAGGGTATCAATTAAGGGTATCAATTAAGGTTATCAATTAAGGTTATCAATTAAGGTTATCAATTAAGGTTATTTTCAGAATATCAAAAAACAAACGAGGTAAATATCTCATGGATTTGAAGCTGCAAAACAAGATTGTGCTTATAACCGGCGGTACGAACGGCCTTGGGTTGAGAACAGCCCGTACCTTTGCCGGCGAGGGCTGCCATGTGAGCGTCTGTTCAATCGACAGCGAAGAAATCATTAATAAGACGGTGAAAGAACTAAGATCAAAGAAGGTCATGGCCACCGGTATTCAGGCCAATGTATGCAATCCCGAAGACGCAAAAAAAGTTGTCGGCCATACTGTCGATCAGTTAGGCGGAATCGATATTCTGATAAATAACGTGGGAAAACGTTTCGGGGACAGCCTTTTCGAAGCAACCGACGAGGACTGGCTCAAAACATTCGATAATATAGTATTTCAGGCGATCCGTATGATAAAGCTTGTTGTCCCGGAAATGCGTAAACGTGGCGGCGGCTCCATAATCAATATAGCTTCGGTTTCGGGCTGGCTGCCGCAGCTTGCCAAAGGAAGCCAGTACGGCGCTTCCAAAAATTCCCTGATATTTCTCGCTGAACCGCTGGCGCTCGAATTGTCCCATGATAACATCCGTGTCAATACCGTATCTCCCGGTTCGATGATCAGTCCGGACGGCGTCTGGGAAAAATGGCACAAGAAGAATCGCGGTGCATACGATGAATACGTACGGACAAGCTTCCCCATGGGCAGGCTTGGATCGCCTGAAGAAGTAGCCGATGTCATAGTGTTTCTCGCATCACCCAGAGCACACTGGATAAACGGCCGCCACATACCAGTGGACGGCCTTCAGCAGCCTGTTCCGGCACCGGGGTATAAGAACTGGTAAGTAAAAACAGGCAGAAGGCACAGAGGCACAAAGGCAGAAGGTAACCGGGATTGCCGGGATTATGGAAGGATGACAGGGATTTTTAGAAGACAGGGATAAAGGACAAAGGATAGAAAAATTTAGGGGCACAACATGTTGTGCCTTTTTTTTTCAATATGATAATGATATTGGTATTAGCTGATCGCAGGGGCAGACCCATGTGTCTGCCCCTGTGTTATCGAGGCTTTAAAAAAGACATCAGTTTGCAGGAACATAAGCTTTCACAAAACCCTGACCGAATTTCTTTCCTTCCACGCTTTATAATCGAATTCCTCGTCGACGAGATGATAGCGCGGCTCATGGCCTCTGTTGTAATCACGGGCGAGATAATAGGTCAACAGCGGCGTCCGATTGAAGTCGTCAAGATTCGAAAGAGTTGCCTTGCCATCCTTCCATTCATATACCGGAATGTCATGCGGGTCGAGCACATCTGACAGTCCGCGCTCTATGGCAATGTGGAACAAGCCGAAATTCCCCGGTTCATGTCCGGCAAGCCAGTGTGCGATTATATCGACACGAAACGGATCGAGCCCGAATATTACAACATTACACATTTTGTCGGCGCCACGCCCGTTAGGACCGCGTCCCAACCCATCTCCCTCATGGGCATACATACCTTCGATAATGTTTAAATCCGGTTTGATAACCGTGTGAGCATCGAGAATACGCTGCACCCACATCTCCATCCATATGCCGCCATCACGGACCGGACGATCCCAACGCGAAATTCTGTCCGCTACATGTTTACTGTAAGTGAGCTCGATGGATTTTTCAAAGTCGTCGTGAAAATACCGATGATATTTTTCATCAGATGTGGTACGAATGGAGTCATACGACCTGCAAAACGTATGAAATGTATGCGCACATAAACCCTGTATATTCTTGACTGCACCGGTAATTCCCATGCCGTGGGACTTGAATTTCGCCATATTCACCAGAAAAACATCAGGATCACCGGCAGGCGACATCAAGCCGATTTCCCTGAAGACCGTTCCTTCCGTCACC
>JAFGMP010000222.1 GCA_016927495.1 Candidatus Latescibacterota bacterium
ACGAAAAATTATTGAAGCATCAGAAAAAAAATCTGTCTATCCACAATTGATATCCTTGAGTAAAAAGATTACCAATTTTCGAAAAACACTAAAATAATGCCCTGAGCTTTGCGCTCTGCGCTCTCCGCTCTGCGCTCTGCGCCCTCCGCTCTGCGCTCTGCGCTCTGAGCTAATTTTCTGAAAAGCTTGCTTAATAAATCCTTGAAAAATCAACATCATGAATACCAAGCATCAACCAAATAACTACTCCCCGCAACCCTACTTCATACCGGGCGAAGAGGAATCCTTCGACTTCAAACGTTACATTTCGCTTTTCATCAGCAACTGGTACTGGTTTGCCATCACCCTGTTTATGTCTCTTAGCATCGCTTACGGGATTAACCGGTGGTCGGAGAAGATGTATACAGTATCCTCCACCTTGCTCATAAAAGACGACAGGTTTGCAGGTACTGCAGCCGGATTGTCAAATATTTTTCCCGGGGGTGAAGCGTACAAAAATCAGCAGAACCTCAATAACGAGATAGGCATACTACGATCTTTCAGTCTCAACTACAGGATAATGAAAGAGATGCCCGACTTTCACGTGGTGTACGTAAAGGTTGGCAAAAGGGGCATTGCCGAAACACGCATGTATAACGAGAATCCTTTTATCGTGCGTTACGGCTCACTGTCGGAACAGACAATGAACTATCCTGTTACCATAAGGATCCTGTCGGAAGAGCGATATCTTTTAAGGATGAACAGTTATTATGATTTTGAGAAGGAGATGAGGTTCGGGGAGCAGTTCAATGAAATGGGTTTTAATTTCAGCATTGAACCGCGGAATAATGATTATCCGCTATTTAATCCCGACGGCTCAAACAGGTACTATTTTTATTTTGTCAGCCCCGCGTCGATGGCCAACCGCTACCGTTCGAGCCTGTCAGTCAATCCGATAGCCGAGGAAGCGTCGCTTGTCACTCTCTCAACAACAGGACCGGTAAAAGAGCAGGAGGCCGATTACCTTAACAAGCTTATGGAAGTGTACATACAGCAGGGGCTTGAGCTTAAGAACCAGACGGCGGAACGTACCATCGGATTCATTGATGACCAGCTGGGGGTTATCTCCGACTCTCTCGCGCTTGCCGAGGGCGATATGGAAAGCTTCCGGCTCGGTAACAGGCTTATTGATATCAGCCAGGAGGGTTCTCTGATCCAGTCGAAGCTCGAACAGATTGAAAATGAAAAGACACGGCTGATGTTACAGAAGAGATATTACGAATATCTTCAGCATTACATAGAATCGAAGAATGAAAGCGGAGATATCGTGGCCCCTTCCGTGATGGGAGTTACCGATCCGCTCCTCATGAGCCTTGTCAGTGAGCTGTCGCTTCTTCAGAAACAGAAGATGAAGCTTGGCATGAACCTAGATGAGTCGCTTGAGCCGGTACGGTTCCTCGATGAATCCGTACTGTCGGTTAAAAAAGCTATTGGTGAGAACATAGCAAGCGGACTGGAGAACATTGACGAGATAACTGCTGATGCCGACAGGCGTCTCCGGCAGGTCGAAACTTCCCTTAACCGGCTGCCGTCGATCGAACGTAAGCTTATAAACATTCAGCGTAAGTTTGACCTTAACAATACCGTTTACACCTTCCTCCTTGAGAAGAAAGCCGAGGCAGGAATTGCCAGGGCTGCCAATGTGCCGGATAACAGGATCATCGATTATGCCGGATCGTACAGCACCTCAATGATAAAGCCGAAACCAAGACAGAATTACCTTATCGCACTGCTGCTCGGGCTTCTGATACCTGTTACGGGGATCCTGGTTATTGATGCACTGAATAATAAGATCATCGATAAGAGAGATGTTGAAAAAAGAACTGCCGCTCCGGTGATAGGATATGTCAGCCATAACAGCCTTAAGACAGAGCTCCCTGTGGTTGAGAATCCCGGTTCATCACTTTCCGAGTCATTCAGGTCGGTCCGTACCAATCTGAAATATTTTCTGAAAGACAAAACCTGTCCTGTCATATCGGTCAGCTCGACCATTACTGCCGAGGGAAAGACATTTGTTTCAGTTAACCTGGCAGCCATTATCGCAATGTCGGGGAAAAAGGTTCTGCTTGTGGGCCTCGATCTGCGCAAACCCCGTTTACACAGGATATTCAGTCAGGAAAATGATGACGGTCTGAGCAGTTACCTCATCGGAGAGCAGAAATTCGAGGGAGTGATAAAGAAAACAGACATTGACAACCTCTGGTATGTCAATGCCGGACCCGTACCGCCGAATCCTGCTGAATTGATTGAGTCGGCAAGCATGGGTGAATTCATGGAAAAGGCAAAGAAGAAATTCGATTATATCATCCTCGACACCCCTCCTGTTGCCATCGTAACCGATACCCTGCTGGTTTCTGCCATTACCGATTTCTATCTCTTCATTGTACGGCAGAGGTATACCTCAAAGAACACTATTGAACTGGTAGATGAACTGTACCGGAACGAAAGTATCAAAAGTCTCGGTATTGTAATTAACGATATAAGCATCTCAGGGTATTACGGCTATGGTCTGAGGTATGGATATTCAATGGGTTACGGGTACAATTACGGATATAACTACTACAGCCAGTACGGCAAGTACGGTTATTCCGATTCAGCAAAAGGCTACTATACGGAGGACTCTTAGAAAGAGCCAAAGCAGTGAAACTCCGTGCATTCCGATATCTCCCGATAGCTCCCGATAACTATCGGGACGGGACGGAACCGTGCAACTCCGTGGTTAAGGAATAGATACGTGATTTGAGATTAAAAACCGAACACCATACCAGGTAGTAAAACTCACGAAATCTGACTATATTTGAATAAAAATCTGTGGAATGAACAGTCCTGAAGTACAACAGTTTATCCGGGAGAACAACAATCTTTTCTGGTTCATACCTGATGAAAAGAAGGAGAAAATAAGCAACGAATTTCTTGTAGAAACAATTTTAAACTACGGGGACATAAATGCAATAATCCGGTTATTCAATTTATTTGGCATAAAAGAAGTCGCTAAAATCTTCTTTGATTCATTAGACCTGAGTAACCGGCGAAAAGGCAACTATCATGAACTGACTATTAACTATTTTACCCTTGTTTTCAAAAAATATGCACACTGAAATATTTAGTGGCAGCCAGGTTGAATTGTTGCCTTATCTTAAAACTTTTCAACGATCCTTTTACCTGGCCGGAGGTACAGCTGTTGCACTGCATATTGGACACAGGCGATCTATTGACTTCGACTTGTTTACTCATTCGCAACTTAAAAAGTCCCGGATAAGAACAAAATTAATTCATATCCCTTTTAGTCAGATACCGGTTTTTGAAGATTTCGACCAGTTGCACCTTCTGATCAATAATGTAAAACTCACATTTTGCAGTTATCCCTGGTCTGTCCTTCACCCGATAAATGTTGGCTCAATTTTCACCATCCCCTCGTTATTGTCTTTGGCTGCAATGAAAGCCTTTGCTTTAGGACGAAAGGCAAAATGGAAAGATTATGTGGATTTGTATTTTATTTTGCATGACTATTACACTATTCAGGAAATAAGTAAAGAGGCAGCAAAAATTTTCAACCGGCAATTCTCCGAAAAATTATTCCGTCAGCAATTAGCATTTCATGATGACATAGATTATTCTGAAACCGTGGAATTTTTAATAACCGAAGTTCCCGATGATGAAATAAAAGAATTCCTGATCGATAAAGCCACTGACCTGTTTTGATAAAACAACTCACCACTCAGCGCTTTGGAGTAATGAGCAGGGAGGAAAGTAATCAGTTCCCGATATCCATCGGAACAGTGAAACTCTGTGAGAACTCCGTGCAACTCCGTGGTTAAGAAGAACAGATTCGTGATTCGTGATTTCTGATTCGTGATTTGAGATTAGTAAAATAATAACAGCTATTGCTTATATAATAATGTTTAACAAACATTATATTTGTAAAACATAATATACGGGTATGTTTGTTAACAGGGAA
>JAFGMP010000223.1 GCA_016927495.1 Candidatus Latescibacterota bacterium
ATAATCACCCATTTTGAAAATATCCTTAAAAAGGTGTTCGAATAATGAATCTTCCTGCTACATCATGGCCCATGATTTTTATGCTTGTGCTACTCTTCTCCGGTTTCCTGTGTCTCTACAGAATCGGGAAAGGCCCATCAGCACCGGACAGAACCGTTGCAATCGACATCCTTGGAACGCTGATGGTCGGTTTTTGTGCGATACTTACGTGGATCACCGGTGTGGACTTCTATATGAATATCGGGATTACCTGGGCGCTGCTCAGCTTTATCGGCACGATTGCCCTGGCGAAATATCTGGAAGGACGTGACTTCGATGAATGAAACCATTGGGATTGTTCTCATGACTGTTGGAGTGTTGTTCGACCTTTTCGGTTGTATCGGTTTGGTGCGTTTACCCGATATTTATAACCGCCTGCAGGCAGCGACCAAGTGTGTAACGCTCGGTACCTGTATGATCCTTATCGGTTTGCTGTTTATTGCGGGAATCGGTTCTGCGGGTATGCGGGCGCTGCTCTGCGCAGTCTTTGTTCTTTTGACATCACCGGTTGCGGCGCATGCTCTTGCACGGGCGGCTCATAAAGCAGGCATAAAATTATGGGAAGGCAGTGTAGTAGATACCTATGCCGATGTAAATACGAATAAACAGTCCATGGAGCAGTGATACTATGCGTAAACCAAAACTTCGGGAACTCGGTGAAGCAATTAAGGTACTTCTTGTCGAGGGACCCTACACATCAAAATTTCCAAAAGAAATGACAGTTCCTCCCGATGAATATCGTGGAAAGCCGAAGTTTGATGCCGATGTATGTATAGGTTGCGGTGCATGCGGTGAAGTATGTCCGGCACGGGCTATTGAAATGGTCGATGACCTTGAAAGCGGAAAAAGAACCTTAAAGCTGCGATATGACATATGCATTTTTTGCGGTCAATGCCATCAATACTGTACGACGAAGGATGGAATCGATTATACTACAGAATATGACCTTGCTGCTTTTGACCGCAGTGAAATGAATGTAACGGTTGAAAAAGAGCTTGCCATTTGTGAAATGTGCGGAGGTTTTGCCGGGACAAAAGATCAACTCAGGTGGATATCGAAACGGCTCGGAAGTCTGGCATACTCCAATCCTACATTAATTTTATCCGGTATGGAAAACCTTTCACAGATGGAACCGATACATTCCCGCAGTAAAGACCGTAAAACATACCGTGAGGATATTTTCCGAATTCTTTGCCCCAAATGCCGCCGTAAAGTATTTCTGACAGAAGAATGGGGATAAAAAACCGATTCTTCCCAAATCCACTCAATCGACAAAATACCGGAATTTTACAAAAAATGAGGAATAGAGCCAGTGTGTCCGGAAAGTAGGATCGCTTTAATTACACTGGGGAATGACCTCAGGGGGGATGATGGTGCAGGAATTCTATTCGGTAATTTGATTGAGGGTAAAACTCCATTCATGCTGTTTAACGGTTATGAAGCCCCTGAGAATATTTCCGGACCTGTGATTAATAGCCGTCCGGAAACTATAATCATAGTCGATACCATGTTTTTTAAAGGTAATCCTGGAGATATTACTCTTGTTTCGAAAGATGAATTATACAGTAATACTGTATCGACCCACGGAACATTAGGGCTTTATATAGAGTATCTTTTACATGAAACTGGTGCGGATATATGTATTCTTGGATTTCAACCCAAAAGTCTGGAATTTGGGGATTCAATTTCACCTGAAGTTTCCGATAGTGTCAGGCGAGCTGCGGACTGTTTTATTCATACCGATAGTATTTCCCATACCTTTGAAAGGCTGAATGAAATATGTCTTAAGGAGCAACATATGAATGCCAGAAAAACAATTATGGTGGTCGATGATGACAGGGACATTGTCGAGTCCACCGCAATGATACTTGAGTCGGCAGGTTTCAAAGTTACATCAGCCGAAAGTGGTAATCAGTTTTACGAGAGTCTCAGATCGAAAAGGCCGGATTTAATAATTCTGGATGTAATGCTTGAGACAATGACAGAGGGATTCAATGTTGGTGATGCATTGAAATCTAATCCTGAATACAGTTCTATTCCAATAATTATGATTTCGGCTATCGACAAACAAACCGGGTTTCCTGTCGATGTAAACTTTATTCAGGCCGATGTTTTTATGGAAAAACCTCTGACTCCCGATGCACTTTTACGTAATGTCAAAAAATTGATCAATACTTGAGGAATCCATGTATTATCGCCCTGAGTGAAACGAAGAGTCTCAATATTGAAAGAGAGATCCTTCACTTCGTTCAGGATGACATAAAGAAATCGAAAATTCACGCGCTTTCATTACTTAAGAAGTAAACAAACATCATTGAAGGTAAATTATGCATGAACTCTCGATTGCACAAAACATTGTCGAATCGGTAAGAGCAAGTATTGTCGAATATCCTGATTGCCGGGTACAATCCATAACATTATCAGTGGGGGAATATTCGGGTATTGATCCAGAGGCACTGCAATTTACATTTCCTATTGCTGCCGAAAATACTATACTGCAGGATACACGGCTGATTATTAACCGGGTTGCATTAACGGTTATGTGCAAATATTGTGCATCCGAATCCATAAATGTGCATGGTCTACAGTGCCCACGGTGCGGATCGACAAATGTAACGCTGACGGCAGGCAGGGAACTGGAAATAGCGTCGATCGATTTGATAATACCTGATGAAGAACCGGAGAAAGAAAACTGCCCACAAGAGGAATAGAGTGACTGAAATATCCCTGAAAAGTAAAGTGATGAAGAAAAATGACCGTATTGCCGAAAATTTACGGTCTATGCTGCATAAACATACTATCTTCGGTTTGAATCTCATAGGTTCACCCGGCAGCGGAAAAACCACACTCCTCGAGGCGGTACTTCCCGGATTGATCAAAAAACTGCACTGTGGAGTCATAGAAGGAGATGTAAAGACCGATAACGATATGAAACGGATTGCTGCGCTGGGAGTACCTGCGGTCCAGATCGAAACCCAGGGAAGTTGTCATCTGAATGCAGAAATGGTGTTGAATGCTATCGACCGGTTTTCGTTGCCGTCTCTCGACATGCTTATTATTGAAAATGTGGGTAATCTTATATGTCCGGTTTCATATGATCTCGGCGAGGATTACCGTGTGATAGTGCTCAGCATTACCGAAGGCGATGATAAACCGCTCAAATATCCCTCGGCATTTATTTTTGCCGATGTGCTCGTCATAACCAAGATCGATCTCGAACCGTATGTTGATGCAAATGTTGAAACTATGAAATCCAATGCTCTGTCGCTCAATCCGGGCCTGAAAGTGTTTAAAA
>JAFGMP010000027.1 GCA_016927495.1 Candidatus Latescibacterota bacterium
AATCTGATTAAGTCCTTTTGTGTGACCGGTTTCCAGTATATCTTCTTCGGTATTCAACTGGGGCATTACGGCCAGGTCACAGCCGAACAGTATGAGTGCGGTAATACACAACAGCACCAACAATACAGCTTTCTTCATTCTCCTTTTTCCTCCAAGTTACATAGTGTGAAATTTAATCATAACCTCAAATTATCCTAGCCTGTTATAAGGGTTTATCCCTACATTTTTTTACATATTCTGTATGTACCGGCAGGATGCCCCCCTTATTGCGTTAAAGATGACAGTATTTTTTACAGACCTCTTGATATTTAGTGTACGTTATAATATATTTTGTACGTAATTCGTTCATATTATTTTATTCGTAAGGTTATATTATGGAACAATCGGCAGTAAGAAAACACATCAAAGACACAGCAAGAAATTTATTTTTTAAATTCGGGGTTAAGCGGGTTTCTGTTGAAGAGCTCGCAAGAGAAGCCAACGTTAGCAAGGTCACGTTTTACAAGTACTACAAAAATAAAAACGAACTTGCCCTAGAGCTCCGGGATGAATTGATGGAGGAAGGCTTTTCCAAATTTGATAAGCTGAACAGTTTAGATATTCCGTTCATGGAAAAAGTTAAACGGATGACTGAATGGCAGATGGAGTTTTATTCACAGTTTGATAATGAGTTCGTAAAAGAAATGGTAAACATGAGGGATGTGGAGGAGGAATATAAAAAACGCTTTATCAAAAATATGGAAAGCGGCCTCATCCGCGGTGAAATACGGAAGGACATCAATCTGGAATTAGTATTCCTCATGACCAAAAAAATAAAGGAAATTACCTCCGAAGGAACCTGGAAGCAGCTGTTTTCCGATTACGGCGAATACATACAGCAGGTTCGCACAATACTATTTTACGGACTGCTTTCGCGGTCTGAACAAGAAAAAACCGTGGAGATGTGAGAATGAAAGTAATTCTTTTGGTTATTGGTGTAATAATTGGAACGGCGGGAATTAGCTCGATTGCAGTGTTTTTTTGGCCGGAACCAAAAGTGCATACATATATAGCGGACAAGAACGGTCTGATTGTGCTCTCCCACCCTGTAGAAATCCGGGCACACCCCGGTAAGATTTGGGAATTCCTCCTCAACATCGAGGAAAACTATAAAGCCTGGCATCCTTCAGACCATGTAGTTTTTACCTGGACAGAAGGAACACCATGGGAAAAAGGCGCGCGTATATACTCCGAGCAGTATATGGGCGGCGAGCTGGTCACATACAAAGGGGTTGTGACCGAGTCTGTTCCGGGGAGGAAAATTACCTTCACCTTTGATTTCCCTATCTCAATCATGAACCCGAAAAACGAGTTTGTGATCAGCGGAACCGACTCCGTCTCGACCTTTTGCGGCATCACCTATCTAAAGTTTAATAAATTATTCAGGCTTCTCTTTTCACCCCAGATAGATGAAATGATAGACAGTATCGCCGCACATACTGCAATGGAAAACGAGAACATGAAACGGATTCTTGAGCAATAATAAAAAAAGGAGAAATAATGGACACGATAGCTGAACAGTTTTTCCCTAAAGGATTTCATCATTTTCATCCTAAACAGGTATATAACTACCAGTTGAACAGATGGTATTCATTAGGATATTTCAGATATGAGGATATTTCAAACCTGGGAAGCCGAATAAATTCGTTCAGAGATTGGACAGATGTAATGCTGGAATGCGCAGAGACAGCAGTATCTGAGGAACGTTATCTAAATGCCGCGTTCTTTTACAGGGCTGCAGAATTTTACTGTTTTGATGATTTTAGCGAAAAGGAGCGTTTATACGACAATTTTATTGAATACTTTAATGCAGCTTATTCAAATGAGATTATCCAAAGGAGCGAAATCCCTTACGAAGGCGGATTTCTTCCGATAATCAGAGTTCCTGCTCGTAAGCAAAAACGCGGCTGTATCATTCTTCATGGAGGGTTTGATTCCTTTGTAGAAGAGTGGTTTTTGATAATGAAATACCTTGCAGCCGAAGGATACGATGTCATTGGTTTCGAGGGCCCCGGACAGGGTGCCGCGTTAATCAAACACAAACTGGCGTTCGACATCCGGTGGGAAAAACCGGTAAAAGCCGTGCTTGATTATTTTGATCTGAATGATGCCGCATTGTTCGGAATATCGATGGGAGGCTGGTTGTGTCTTCGCGCCGCGGCATTCGAGCCGAGAATACAAAGGGTTGTCGCGAACGGTCATGCAATCGATTATCTGAAATGTATTCCCTTTATTGCCCGCGGCATTCATAGATGGATAATGTCGCAAGAATCCCTTTATGGCTGGTTGAACGAAGTCGGAATGAAAAAGGCGGCCGTGGAAAACTCTCAAGGGTGGCTCACAAACCAATTAATGCATATAACCAGAAAACCAGGCAGACCGATGGACGCGACAAGGGTTTGGCTTGATATGAACGAAGAAAATATGCACCCGGAAAAGATTTTTCAGCAGGTTCTGCTGATTAGCGGTGAGCATGATCATTTTGTACCCGCCAGAATGCATAAGCTCCAGATAAAGTCATTGATCCACGCAGAATCCGTTACGAACAGAATATTTCTGAAATCAGAACAGGCTCATAACCACTGCCAGATTGGAAACATCCAGCTTATGCTTGATTTCGTTCTTGACTGGTTGAAACATCGTGATGAAGCGATTATTGCATCATGAAGAACCTTGCATACATAAAAATCTATCCATCAAAAAAAACTACCGTCATCCTGCTTATCTGCGGTGCCGTGCTGTTCATTCCCGTCTATATCTTTAACCTGGTGCACGGGACCAAAGCATTAGACCTCATAACCATCACGAATCTGCTCATGGCTTTTGACGCCGGTGTGTTTATGAGCATAATAAGGGAAATCGAAGGGAATGCCGGACTGAAGGCATTGTTCAATATGTATCTCCTGAATATAGTATCAACCTTTGGATTCCTCCTGTTCGGCAGTGCTCTCTCACTAATAATTGCCCGTAGTATCAAGAGGCCCGTTTTGGAAAAAATAGGGTACAGTGTCCCGATATGCATTTCCTTCGCATGCGTTATAGACCTGTGTACATCGGTCCTGTTCCTGTGTATCGCACGGGATCCGGGTATCGTTTCTGCCTGGATGGTGATGGCTGTAGGGATTAGCTATGTAACCCGTTATCTTATTTTGTCCGCAGCACTGCTTTGGATTGCCGTTTGGGGAACAATGTTGACAGTCAGAAATATTCTCCGCATCATTGGCCGATGAAACATATCG
>JAFGMP010000224.1 GCA_016927495.1 Candidatus Latescibacterota bacterium
CGGGATACCGATGTTTTCTCTTACAAGCCTGTGAAAATTGATACTGTCCTTCCTGCCGGTGAATCGTTGCAGTGGGAACAGGCGATTGATACCGGTTATTATTTTTATCCCGGTGAATACACACTGGCAGCAGGACTGAGTGGATATGAGAGTGAGGTTTCGACAGGATTTACGATCGATGATACGGAAATTTTCGGCACTGTTTCAGGTACTTTATTAACCTATGCCGATGATGGCAGTACCATGATTCCGATAGGCGGAGCGACAGTTGATGTATGGTCTGAGCCCCGGCGCAAGCCGATGCCCTACATAACTGATGATTATGACCCAAATCAGGAAATGCTGCACTGGAATACTGTTACGGACAGCGATGGTTACTTTATATTTGAAGAAGTACCCGTCTGGTGGTTTTATACGGTAGATATCCGAAAGGACGGTTATACTCCTTTCACTGAAAGTTTTATGAACTCGAAAGGACAATATGTTTTAAAACCTGTCATAAAACGTATCCTTGAAGAAGCCCCGTTAAACTACCGTTACACGAAAATTGATGACCTTGAAGTAAGCATTGGGACATCGAGTTCGATTTATGATCCGCAGTCAGTGTTCAAGGGCCATCTCACCGTACTTAATCATGGGGTCGAACCGATCAGTTTTGAATTTGAAGATAATCATTATATAACATGGACTTTTGCCTCAGAATACGGCGATATGTACGAAATACGGGACGGGAAAATCTGTATCAACCCACGAGAAGGGTATGACAATTCGGCGTATGAAAATATCGGGTCGACTATTGTTATTGAACCCGGAGATTCATGGACATTCACGCTTGCTGACAGTCTCGATACACTGCTTCCGGTTCGTACCGGTATATATAAATTCAATGGTTCGCTTGCATTTGTATCCTCCTCTAACGAACGACTGAACCCGGGTGAAGTTAGCTGTTCACTCAAATTTCTGGTCGAAAAATCGACATATACCCGTATCGATACAAACATCGATGACGACAAGTATGTTGTGGATCTTCAGGACAGCCTGCATACTACGCTCGATTTGTATATGAAAGGGTATGCTTCAGGAGAAATACATCTCACCGAATTTTGTGAAAATCCGTACGATTCGATAAAAGACCATAATTTTATCAAAATAGTCGATATCGATATCGACTCCGGGATACGGGCGAATATTGATCACGCGCTGGTCAAAATCTATTTTGATCCGGATGATTACCAGAATCCACAAAACCTTGTTATTGCCCACTGGAAAGAAGAAGAACAGATAACCGGTGATGTGCCTCCTCAAAAATCAACGGGAAACTGGGAAATTCTCGAGACTACGGTCGATCTTGATAATAACTGTGCCGAAGCATACACCACCACCTTCAGCTCTTTCGGCCTGTTTGAATCGTATGAACCGACAGCGGTAGACGAAGGTATGAAACCCGATAGATTTGCACTATTGCAAAATCAGCCGAATCCGTTTAATCCGTCAACAACTCTGTCATTCACACTGCCGGATGCAGGTGATACACGGCTTATCGTATACAATGTTTCCGGTCAGGAAGTTGCACGGTTAGTTGACGGTCCCATGCCGGCTGGTACACATCAGGTTGTTTTCGATGCTTTACAAATGGCATCTGGCGTCTATTTTTACCGTATCGTTTGCAACGGATTTACCGCTACAAAAAGGATGATGTTTGTGAGATAGAAATACCTTGCCTTACCATTAAGTACCTCTCCCTGCGAAGCACAAAGGAGGCCCATTATGAGCTATGAGCCTCCTTTTATTGTTTAACTGCTTTGAAATTATTGCACAACCCCAAATTAACCCGCCGTCAGCAAATCAAACATGCCCATCCACTCAAGGACAGGTAATTAACGAAAACAATAAAAAACTACCGCATTTTTACGGGCATGTTTTTGGCGGAGCCGGATTTTCATATCTTTCATCAAGCGATGTCAAGTCGTGATTGGGTGACGATTTTGGAATCGGGATCGGTTTACCGACATGGTCATATGGTTTACGCTGCGGTTATAGGCATATTGTTCAGGTCGAATATAATGTCGGCAAGTCAGATCATGATTTTAACAACAACAGTATTATTCCGGATGTTCTCAGTGAAGTAATAAAAATGGATTATGAAACAAAAGACATATAATTTAAGATCAATCCGAAATTCTGGAAAATATCAACTAACAAAGCCGGTTATACGAAAGCATTTTTCTTAATAGGTGGGTTTGGCGATGTAGATTGGCGTGACAAAAACAATGATGGCTTTAATGGCAAAAGCAATATATTTGGCATCGAATATGCACTTCTTTCGAAACATGCATCTTTTAGTTTCAGTTTTAAAAGATATGGCATTAAGTTCGATGAAACGATTCTCTATGGGGTTCCCTTTGACCACAAAACAGAAGCCAGCGATTATATTTTTGAACTGAAAATCGGGCTGGGTACAGGTATTTGAATCAGGTGATTATTTTTTTCTGATACCGTACCGATTACATATTTCGGTCAATGAACCATTGCCCCGAAGTACGTCCATGACCGCCTGAAGCTTTCGCTCCCCGGTTAGTTTGGTGCGTTGCATCAGTGTATCTCCTTCTTGTATATGAGATACTCTCTTCTCGCTGCAAACGCAACACTTTCCTGTCCCCCCCGTTAACCGGGTATAGGCTTTAGGTTAAGCAGTTTTATAATACTTCTGTAAACGTTTCATATCATTGGTAACCTTGATTGGTGGTGACATAGCATATTTTCTTTTTCTTTTCTGTCGGTAAAATTTTGAAGTATAGTTTTTTAGAAACTCAAATAATGATTGCATACTCACACCATTTCTCAAGGCGCTTCTTAGGCTTTCATAGATTTTTTTCCAATAAAGCATCAATATTTACCATACCCCAATCTATAGTTTTTTCCCAGCGGATACCCCCAGGGGAAAAAAGATTTTTGTTGTGCTATTTTTTATGATAGCAGCCACGCAACCAGTGAGGCCAGTATGTAGACTTCAACAGTACTGTCTTTCTGGTTCACCAGTTTTCTGATATAGGTTGTACTTTTAAATCGCCTGAACTCTCGTTCAATTTGCCACCGCCAACGATACGCCTCAGCGATTAGTTCTTTTGCGCAATCTGTTGTACTGAGATTAGTTGCCAGTGTAATGAACTGTGCCATGAACAGAGTAATATTTTGAGGTGTGAAACCTTTCCGTTTTGATTCATACGTGCTTTGGAGCAAAGCTTTTTCGGCGCTTTTTTTGTCTTTTCGCACTACCACAATTCGCAGCGGGAAAGGATCAGTATTTTTACCTTTTGCCCATGCGGTGAATTCTAATATTTCACCACACTTCATTCCACGCAGTTTTTTTTCCGGTCGTACGTATTCTCTGCATTCCCTTGTTTCAAATAACGGGAGGTTATTCCAGGTAAAACGAACAATAAAATACCGATCATGTTCTCTGGCACGAGCCAAACCTGTGGGTGTGCCATAGGCACGATCACCCATATAAATAATGTTTTGCGGCACATTTTCCAGATGTTTTAAGCTTTCTCCGGTATTTTCCCCCTCCGCCTTTTTGATCATTGCGTAACTGAAAGCAATATACTATACTATCCTCACTATTCCAAACCTTATCCTAAAGCCCATGCCTTAACAAGGGGGGATACAGGGGGGATTTCTTTTCATCAGGCTTCAAAAGATTTATAAGCTACGGATTGACACGGATATAAAATTACACGTTACAATTACCGTAGAGACACATTGCAATGTGTCTCTACGGTATACCTAAATTACGTCAGAACATGAAATATCCAGCGATTTTTTCTTCATTATCTTTATTTTCTTCATGGTAAAAAAAATTATTAAAAAATAATGTCTTGCATATGCAATTTTTTCTGCAATAAATTCGTCATTATATCAGAACATGAAAAATTTTAAACCAGACAGCGCAATGTAATGACAACCTCAGAATCTGTACTCGTCAATCGGGTTAAAAGTAAAAGGGACATGGCAGCGTTCAGTGACCTGGTTCTTGAGCACCGGAAACAGGTATACTGCCTGATCAGAAGAGTTGTACAAAACCATGAAGATACCGAGGATCTGGTTCAGGAAACATTTATGAAATCGCTCAGATTTATTGACAACATAGAGGATGAAAACCGTTTCGGCCCATGGATCAACAGTATCGCGGTTAATACTGCGCTGGATTTCAAGCGGTCGAAATACCAGAAGGGCAAAATATCGATTGATGGTGATGTCCCTCCCGAGGTGATATCGGATAAATTTGTGGATACGGATGAAAGCGACAGGCCGCTGCGGTCTCTCGAAGATGAGGAGATCAGACAGCGTGTCGACGAGGCCGTGCTGAAACTGCCCGAAAACCATCAGAAAGCGTTTGTGCTGTTCCATTACAACGAAATGGGAGCGCAGGAAATCTCCGAAATTATGGATTGTCCGGTGCCCACGGTCCGGTCATATGTGTTCCGCGCCGTGCGAAGTCTCCGTAAAGATTTGAAAGATTACTATCAATCACATAAGGAGTAGATAAATGAACTGCAGAGATATTGAAAAATTATTGCCGGAATATGCGGCTCAGTGTCTCGACGATACCAAAGCCGGCCTGGTGCGTGAGCACCTCGAAACCTGTTCGTCATGCCGTAAAGAGCTGGCCGGAATTACCGAACTGTTCGAGTATGCCAAACCGTCGGTGACCGAAGATGTCGATGCTCCTGATGGATATTATGACGAACTCTGGCCGTCACTATACAGCCGTATCCGCGATGAGGGTCTCGATAAACCTTCGCTTACCGTGATGCACCGGATCAGGGAATTCACACAATCGTACCGGCACAGAGCGTTTGTATATGCAAATGTGGCGCTTATTCTGATAGCGAGTATCTGGCTGTATACCTCCTATCGCGGTGACAAAGGCAGGCCGGGTACCGGTTATTTCCAAAAAATTGTCGAATCGTTTTCCCCGGGAACAAAGCACGAACCGGAAGAAAAGACCGGTATTACACGAACACAAACGGCTGAATTGCCGATACGGAACCTTAATATTACCGATACATCGGTCAAAGCGATAGGAACGCTTATAAATCCCGAAAAACAGGAAAAAATGTATGACTCGCTCACCGATTATCTCGCGGAAAAACTGATAACACTCGATAAGATTACATCCCCCGATAAAGAGGGTATTATAGAAAATGGAAGCAAACAAAAAAATACTTGAGTGCACGGGCGTCACGAAAGTTTTCAGGACAGGATTTCATGGCAGAGTCCATGCGCTCAACAATGTTAACCTGACTGTTAATTCCGGGGAAATATTCGGGTTGCTCGGTCCGAACGGAGCCGGTAAAACCACGCTGATCAGGATTTTGCTCGGGCTGATTTACCCCGGAAGTGGCAGCGTCAGGTTGTTCGATACCGATGTCAAAGACCACCGTATCCGTTCGAAAGTGGGGTATCTTCCGGAAAATCCGGGTTTCCCACCTTACCTGAACGGCAGGCAGATTATGGAGTTGTACGGTTCGCTTGCAGGTATCGATTCAGATGTTTGTACCCAGAAAACCGATGAATTATTAACTATGCTCAACATGGATAAACATGCCGGAAGGAAAGTCACTACCTATTCAAAAGGCATGATCCAGCGTCTCGGCCTCGCGCAGACACTTATTCATGACCCGGACATCATTTTCCTCGATGAACCTACCGACGGTGTCGATCCTATCGGGAGACGGGATATTAGAGAAGTGCTGCTGAACCTCAGAAAAGCGGGTAAGACGATTTTTCTTAACTCGCATCTGCTGAGCGAGATCGAGATGGTAAGTGACAGCGTGGCTATTATGGATAAAGGCAGAATTGTCGCATCGGGTAATCTCGATGATCTCAACGGCGATTCGAGTCATTACAGCATATGCTGCCCGAACATGAAAACCGAACACCTCGAGGCTCTGCAAAAAGAGGATGTCGTCAGTGCGATTGAGGATGACATTCTCGATGTAGCTGTGGACTCGTTGGAACAGCTTAACCGTGTGATCGATGTACTGCGGGACGAGGGTTTGCTGATTAAATCGGTAACACCGCAAAAACAAAGCCTCGAATCGTACTTTGTCGATCTTATCAAGGATATACGGGAAGAAGAGGGCAATGCATGAAATTTTTGGCCCTGATAAAAGATACCTTCCGTGAATGTCTGGGAAAGAAAATTCTCATAAGCTATTTCCTGATAAGCACTCTGGGAATATTGACTATGATGTTTGTCGTCAATATTAAAATTACCGGAGCGAACGCGGTTATAAGTACATTAATCGGCAACAAAAATGAGAATCTGGGATTGCCGGAATTAACAAATTCAATTGTATTCGCTGAAAGTATGTTTGCACGGGCTCTCTATTCCATCGGCATTTTCCTGTCGATATTTGCCACAGTGGACCTTATGCCGGGACTGATGAAAAAGGGACGGCTCGATCTGTATCTTGCACGGCCTCTTTCACGGCCTCTGTTTCTGCTGGGTAAATTCACCGGAGCGGTCGCGGTCGCATCGGTAAATATTATATATGCGATGGCAGGTTTCTGGCTTGTTCTGGGAATCAAGACTCATGTCTGGAATTTCAGTTTTTTATACTCGATGGTAGTTATCATTTTCATGTTTGCGGTGCTGTATACCATTATGATGTTGATCAGTATACTTGCAAAGAACACAGCGGTGGCAATTATTGTTATCTATATGGTGATGACGCTGGAAACGGCGCTGGGAACAAGTAAAAGCCTGTTTTCAATGATCAGTAATACATTGCTGAAGCATGCTCTGGAAATTCTGTACTGGATACTGCCCAAACATCATGAAGTTGCCTCAATAACGCAGGATATAGCAGGCGGGAAAAGCATCGAGAGCTGGACACCGCTGCTCAGCAGCTTTCTCACCGCCCTTATTGTAATGAATATTGCGGTTTTTTTGTTCTCGAAAAAAGACTTGTAATTATATATCAAGGTGAATGCCATGAAAAAAAACATACTCAAACCATTTTTCTTTCCTTTGCCGGTGTTTATTATCCTGATGATGATTTTTATCACAGGCTGCGGCAAAAAAGAACCTGTGGATGAAAATGTTCACATTCTGCAGCGTATACCGGAAAACAATGTTTTGATTGTATCCGTTAAGCCCACAGAAATATTGAAGTCTCCGTTTATTGCAGCATTATCGTCATTAAACGAAAAAAACAAAAATAATTTTGATGAATACAGAGAGAAAGAAAGCGAGTTCAGAAAACTAACCGGAATCGACCCGGCCAAGGATATAGAACGGATTATGATACTGAGCGAAGATCTCCGTAATTTCCCGCAAACATGGAGTATAATCGCCCAGGGCAATTTGAAAATGACCTTTTTGGACTCATTGCTAACTAAAGCTGAAATCCCGGACAGCATGATCGTTGTCCGTGGCTTTGATGTCCATTATTTAAAGGCGCGAAACAACGGTAATTTCCTCAAGCTGTATATGTATTTCGATGATCATGAGGTTATGATGACCTCAAACGAATCCATCCTGGATAAAATGCTGGGATTGAAAAAAGGGAGCGGTAATTCGATTGCGGATAGTGAGCATTTCAAAGAAAGATATGCCAGCCTCAAATATACGGATCACATCTGGTTCATGCTTCCGGTCGAGGGGCTCATGAACGATGTTATGGCCAAAATCCGTACACAAAGGCCTGATTTCAAACTCGATATACAAAATATTACCGACATTCAGGGCAGTGTAGGTTTTGGAAACGATGCCGGACTGTCTCTCCAGGCATACTGCTCGGATACGGAACTGGTGGGATTGTTTGCCGATACCATCAACGGATTTATCGCCATGGGTAAACTGACCGTCGGGGCTGTCCCGCAGATCAGGGAAGTTCTGAACTCCATCGAGGTTACCGAACAGGATAAACTTTTGGAATGCAACGTGAAGGTGCCGGTTGAGAATCTTATTGCGTTACAAGCTTTGAAAAATCTAAATCAATAAGTCTATAACATTTAGAGTATTACTTTTTAAGTTTTTTCTTCAATACCTTTATGTGCTTCATGGTGAAAAATCGAATCGAATAAATCCCGAAATTATCGTAAAAAACTACCGCGCATCAGTCATCACGGTAGTTTTTTATTTTTTAAAAATCCGGATAACTCTGGCTATTTACTAAAAAACCGGATGGAACGCGGGTATCCACAGATTACGCAGATGAAATGCTTATTGTTTACATCTGTATAATATATGTGTAATGCAAAAAATCTCGTGCATCAATGACATTCTGCTATGATAAATATTTAGCATTTCCTTGAAACTTCTGGTCCGATTCAACACATTTTCAGCAGTGAAATATTTTTTTCATGGTCTTTATTTTCATCGTGGCTATCTGCAAAACAGACGTTCAAACAGTTTTGATATTATTTTCCCCTTTTTCCATTTGATCCCTTACTCCCTTCTCTTGCCAGGAGAAGGGCACACTTCCAAACTCTGTGGTGAACCCCAAACATTTGTACCTCCTTTCCTTGTCCCCCCTAAAAGGTGGTATGTCCGCAAGGCAGAGGGGCTAAAAAAATCATATACCCAAAGAAGTAATGTTGCTATTGTTTTAATTTTCACTTTAATTTGTATAAAGAAAACCAGCTTACACTAATCATTAATATAGGGGAGGTACTTTGCAGTACTTAAACTATGTGGATTATACGGTTATCGTTATCTATCTGGCGATATTGGTTGTCCTCGGAATGATTCTGAAAAGGATGGCGTCACAGAGTCTCGATGACTATTTCCTCGGTGGCAGGAAACTGCCCTGGTGGGCGCTCGGTGTGTCGGGTATGGCATCATATCTCGACATCACCGGCACCATGATAATAGTATCGTTCCTGTTTATGCTCGGGCCGCGCGGACTCTTTATCGAATTCAGAGGCGGCGCTGTCCTGCCGCTTGCATTCATGATGATTTTTTCGGGAAAATGGCACAGAAGATCAAGATGTATGACCGGCGCCGAATGGATGATTTTCAGATTCGGCGAGGGCATCGGCGGCCAGTTCGCCCGTATCGCCCAGTCCACGGCGGTTATTTTGCTGACCATTGGTATGCTGGCATATCTTGTCAAAGGTGTCGGCCTGTTCCTCTCGATGTTTCTTCCTTTTTCTCCCTTGATTTGTTCGATTATAATGATCTGTGTCGCATCCATTTACACTATGGCTTCGGGATTTTACGGCGTGGTGTTTACCGACATGTTCCAATCGATAATTATTCTTGTTGCGGTTATAACCATTTCCGTGCTCGCATTTCTTAAAGCCCCGGATATGTCCGCGATTGCCGCTCTGGCGGGTGAAGTGACCGGCAGCGCCGAGTGGACTACCTCACGTCTTCAGTGGCTGACATCGATGCCGAAGGGTTATGAAGCCTACAGTCATCTTACCATGTTTGCCATGTTCTACCTTCTTCGCCAGATCATCGGCGGCGTCGGTGCCGGCGATGATCCCAAATACTACGGTGCGAAGAGTGACCGTGAATGCGGCAAGTTGACCTTTTTCTGGACAAACCTGATGATGTTCAGATGGCCCATGATGATGGCGTTCGCCGTGCTTGGTCTGTATCTGGTCAGAGATCTGTTTCCCGATCAGTCGGTGCTGATGCAGTCGGCGGAACTTATCAAAACGTATATGGGAAATATCGATAAGAGCCGCTGGGCTGATGCTCTTGCCGCAGTTATGAACAATCCGGGGCAGTATCCCGACCTTGTGAGCGGCCTCAAAGGCATCCTCGGTAGTGACTGGGCAAGTAAACTGCATCTGCTCAGTTTTGAAGGGACTATCAATCCCGAACGTATACTCCCGGCGGTGATCCTTTTCAATATTCCGATGGGATTCCGGGGTATGATTCTTGTTGCCCTGATTGCCGCATCGATGTCGACGTTTGATTCCACGGTCAACAGAACTGCGGGGTTTTTCGTTAAGGACCTGTACCAGCGTTATATGAGACCGAAAGCATCGAACAAAGAACTTATTTACGCAAGCTGGGTCTTTATTGTGGCACTGGTGACAGTAGGATTCGCACTGGGGTACACCACTGAAAGTATCAACGATATCTGGGGCTGGATCAATATGAGTCTTGGTGTAGGATTGCTTTTGCCGGGATTTCTGCGATTTCTGTGGTGGCGTTTCAACGGCGGGGGATTTGCCATAGGGACATTATCGGGAATGATTTTTGCCATCCTTCAGCGTATAATAGTTCCTGACCTCGATGAACGGTCACAGTTTTTGATATGCAGTACTATTTCAGTACTGGGGTGCATTATCGGCACATATCTCACCAAACCGACAGACCGCGCCGTACTTGAAAACTTTTACAGAAAAACCAGGCCATTCGGATTATGGAAACCGCTAAAAAACATACTCGAACCGGATGTCCGTGCGGTAATGGAAAAGGAACACCGTAACGACCTGACAGCGCTGCCGTTTGTTATGCTCTGGCAGGTGTCGCTGTTTATGCTGCCGATGCTGTTCATAATCAAATCATATGGCCCGTTTTTGCGGACGTTCGGTATTTTCGCCGTAAGTCTGGCCGTAATGTATGTTTTCTGGTACAAAAAATTACCGTCGGATTGATATAATATAAGATGAATCATTGTATTTTGTAGGGACAGAATATATTCTGTCCCTACATCGGATCAGCCATACCAGTTAGCACTATATACTTCGTTCACTTATTTATTTCAGGAGAGGATATGTGAATTACCTCAACAGTGTGGATTATATTGTTATCCTTGTTTATTTTGCTTTTCTCGTTACTTTGGGGATGTATCTCAAAAAAATGGCATCGCAGAGCCTCGATGATTATTTTCTCGGTGGCAGAAAACTTCCCTGGTGGGCGCTCGGTGTTTCCGGGATGGCTTCTTTTCTCGATATTACCGGCACAATGATCATCGTATCATTCCTCTTTATGCTCGGCCCGCGCGGCCTGTTCATTGAATTTCGCGGCGGAGCGGTACTGATTCTTCCTTTCATGATGCTGTTCATGGGCAAATGGCACCGGCGATCCGAATGCATGACCGGAGCCGAATGGATGATTTTCAGATTCGGCGAGGGTTTCGGCGGCCAGTTTGCCCGTATCGTTCAGGCTGCAGGGCAAATCATACTGACCATCGGAATGCTTGCTTACCTCGTAAAAGGTGTGGGATTGTTCCTCTCCATGTTCCTTCCGTTTTCACCGCTTGTCTGTTCGCTTGTCATGATAGGAATTGCTGCGCTGTATACCATGGCATCCGGGTTCTACGGCGTCGTATTTACCGATATGTTCCAGTCGGTCATCATTCTTATCGCAGTCATCGCAATATCGGTTATGGCAATGATGAAAACAACCGATGTTCAGAGTCTTGCTGTATTGGCGCAGGAAGTTACCGGAAGCGCACACTGGACTACATCGAAACTTCAGTTCTATACATCGATGCCTAAAGGCTACGAAGCTTACAGTCATCTGGCCATGTTTGCCATGTTTTATCTTCTCCGCAACATTTTCGGCGGTCTTGGTGTTGGTGACGATCCCAAATATTTCGGCGCCAGAAGCGACCGTGAGTGCGGGCAGTTGACGTTCTTCTGGACATGGCTTATGATGATACGGTGGCCGATGATGATGGCGTTTGCGGTACTTGGATTGTTTTTGGTGAGGGACCTCTTTCCCGATCAGGCTGTTTTGCTCCATGCGGCTGACATGATAAAGGATCACATCGGCGCTGTTGATAAAAGCCGCTGGGCTGATGTACTTTCCGGGATTGCACACTATCCGGACCGGTATCCTGAACTGGTTAACGGACTCAGGAATCTTCTCGGAGGCGACTGGCAGACCAAGCTTAACCTTCTGAGTTACGAAGGCACCGTTAATCCCGAGCGTATATTACCGGCGGTGATTCTTTTCCTCATACCCATGGGGTTTCGCGGGATGATACTTGTTGCACTTATTGCCGCATCGATGTCGACATTTGATTCCACCGTCAACCGTACCGCCGGATTTTTTATCAAAGATATTTATCAGCGGTATCTCAGGCCATCCGCATCGAACAAAGAACTGATTTATATGAGCTGGGTGTTTATTTTCGCTGTTGTTGCTATAGGGTTTGGCATGGGTTATACAACCAGAAGTATCAACGATATCTGGGGATGGATCATCATGAGTTTCGGCGGCGGTATCGCTGTTCCCGCCATGCTGCGGTTCTACTGGTGGCGTTTCAATGGCGGCGGCTTTGCTGTGGGCACAGTAGTTGGTATGGTATGTGCAATCTTGCAGCGTTTATTGTTTCCCTACCTCGACGAGCGATTACAGTTTGTCTTCCTGATATCCATTTCACTGACAGCTACAATAATCGGCACATTTATTACAAAACCGACCGACAGGAGAATTCTTGAAAATTTCTACCGAAAAACCCGTCCGTTCGGATTCTGGGGTCCGCTCAGAAAGATTCTACCCCATGACCAGCGGGCATCCATGAAATCTGAGCATTTCTACGATATTATTTCACTGCCGTTCGTTATGATCTGGCAAATTACTCTTTTTATGATGCCGATGCAGTTGATAATAAGGGCTTATGATGCATTTTGGGCTACTTTTGCGGTTTTTGCGGCATGTCTTGTTGCAATATATTTTTTCTGGTACAGAAAACTTCCTGAAACATAACAATATAAGTACGATCGGAGAATATCATGAAACGGTTAACGGTTTTTCGATGGTTGTTCTTAATATGTTTGATTTCTCTGGTAATGACTTCAGCATACTCGAACCTTTATGGTATCGAAGCCCCGGCAACATTGATTCGTTCGGATCATCCCCGGCTTTTTTTCAACAGCGACACATGGCCCGATGTCAAAGCACGTGCGCTCAACGAAGAACAAGAGTGGTTCGCCGACCTTAAAAAAATGGTGGATTCATATCCTGACTATCCCACATCCGAAAGCAGCCGTGATGACAATGCCGACCGTATGAAACCCGACGGCACCATCGAAACAATTCGCCTGCCGCGACCGACCGAATGGGGGACACAGGCAGGACGAACGGCATTCGTTTATCTGGTCACCGGCGAGCAAAGCTATCTTATAAAAGCATTGAGGATGCTCGAAGTCAGTGTTGCCGCTTACAACGAATGCATCGACAAGGGGATGGCGGTCGACTGGTACTCTACAAGCCGTTTACACTGGCTTGCCGCCTGGGACTGGCTCTATAATGACCTGTTACCGGATAAGCGGTTGGAATTGATGAGTTCGTTTCTGCATCACATCGACAGTGTCCGGCCGCGGCCCGAAAGGAAACCGATTCACCGGCTGAACGACAGCGATCACACAACCGGTTTTTACGGCGACCGCAATCTTTACTGGTTCACCGGTGTTGCAGCACACGGGGACGGTATCGACGATGATCTTGCTCTGGATCTTTTGAGGCAGGGATACCGTTATAACATGGACATGTTCGAATACCGTAAGAAGTGTGCCGGTGATGACGGCGGCCTTGCATCGGCCACCACAACCTATGCCATAGCCCATTACCCCTGGTCACAGCTTAATTTTCTCTATACCTACCGTTCGGCGACCGGGAAGGATATATCCGCAGACTGGCCCTATCTGGCGTATTTTCCGGTGTGGATCATGTGGAACTGGCTGCCCGGTCCGGTACCGAGGGAGTTCGGTTCCGGCGATGTTTACCATTACGATAACCGTCTGTGGGTCGATAATCTGTATATGCACATGTCGCAGTTCATGGATTTTTATGGGCAGTCCCAGCCTGAATGCGCCGCTCTTGCCGCACACATCCGTGAAATAATCCCGGAAGAATATCAGAAATATAACTGGACATGGTTTTTTTATCCGTTTCTCCTTACAAATCTCCTAAACACACCGCCGCCGAAAGCTCCGGATGATACTTCGCTTCATGCACGGCATTTCGAGACTCTCGGCCAGGTATTCATGCGTTCCGGTATAGGGCCGGATGACACCTATTCCCTTTTCACTATCGGTTCGCAGGTACCCAGCCACAAGCAATTCGACGAGAATAATTTCATCATTTACAAGAAGGGTTATCTTGCCCTCGACACGGGAACACGTGGAGCGAGCACAAGTTACCAGCTCAGGCATTACTATGCCCAGACAGTAGCTCATAACTGTGTGCTGATTCACATGCCCGATGAACCGTTCCCGGACTACTGGGGACTGGCATACGACGGCCCGGAAGGGAAAATCAACTATGGAGGCATGTACAAACAGAACGGAGGGAATTGCGTCGCATTCGAAACCGGTGACTATTATACCTATGTAGCGGGTGATGCAACGGAATGTTACCTTCCGGAAAAATGCGATCTGGCGCTCAGGCAATATGTGTTCGTTTATCCTGACTGGTTCGTCATCTGTGATCGTGTGACCTCAGCCGATAAATCCTATAGGAAAGAATGGCTGCTCCATACCCAGAATGAACCCGAGGTTACAGGAAATATGTTCAAAGCCGACCATGAGGAGGGGCGAATCTTCTGTCTGACGATGTACCCGAAGAATGCCGTACTGACCAAAGTCGGCGGTCCGGGAAAGGAATTTTGGGCCGCTGGCAAAAACTGGGAACTTGCACCGGAAACTGCCGAACGGGCGAAAACCCGGCACAATGGAGCTCTTTTCGGAAATTGGCGTATGGAAGTTACTCCGGGAACACAACAAATAGAAGATATTTTTCTGCATTTTATCCAGGTGGGGGATATGAAGCTTGTGAAACCGGCTTCCGCTTCACTGATCGAGAAAAACGATATAGTCGGAGTGAAGTTCAACGCCAACGACAGGGATGTGTCGGTCACGTTCGCCAAAAGCGGCAACCCGTCCGGACACATCTCCATCAAAAACGGTTCAGGTTTTCTTGTTGACCGGGATTTGACCAGTGAAATTATGTTGCAATCCGGTTTATCGGGAAATTAAGGTGTATTAATCAGTCGAAATGCGCGTTGATCAGTGGCAGGACTCGTGCGTACGGGGGATTATCCCGAACGTAATTGATCACACCAATCTGAACGCCGTTAAGCTCATATGCAGAGTTTACTACTCCGACCGAAATACCGTGCTGACTGCCTTTTATCTGATTGAAAGCGCTTGCGGCAAAACCGGTCATACTACCATCCTTTACTGCCTGCACGGTACCGAGAGCAAAGGTAATACCGCTAATATCCCGGCTTCCTGCGGCAATTCCACCGATGGTAAGCCCCCGGACGGAATCTCCCGCACCGGCTGCAATACCTCCAATCGTTATTCCCCTGGCAGTGTCACCCGCTCCCGCAACAAGGCCGCTCAGTGTTATACCCTCCAGCATATCGCCTGCTCCGGCCGCCAGAAAACTGCACGAAAATCCGGACATGGTATCCCCTGCACCGGCAAAAAGACCTCCGATTGTGATCCCCTTTGCACTGTCACCCGCTCCGCTAGCAAGTAAGCTGCATGAAAATCCGGTCAAATTATCCCCGGCGCCCGCGGCAAGGCCACCGATCAGAATTCCCTTCACATCATCGCCTGCACCTGCGGCCAACCCGCCGATCAAAATACCTCTTGCTCTGTCGCCTGCACCTGAGGCCAGAAAGCTTGCGGCAAAACCGGTAAATTCATCGCCTGTTCCGGCTGCCAGGCCTCCTACCATTATCCCGGAAGCCCTGTCACCTGCACCTGCAGCCAGAAGCCCCATGGTAATACCACGAGCCTCATCTCCAGCACCAGCCGCAAGACCACCGATGGTTATGCCCTGACATTTATCCCCGGCACCGGCACCCAGCAATCCCAGGGAAATCCCTTTAAGTTCCCTGTCGGCCATGACAGCACCGCCAAGCTGGATACCGGTCATATACCCTGCTGCAGGCGATCCGAGACCGATCGATAATCCGGTGACCCTGGCGTCTTTGTTTTCTTCCGACCTCCATGCGGTGAAGTTTATCCCTTTGATTTCTTCTACGTCCTTGTCGACGATATTAAACCTCAGACCCGTAAAGTTTTTGGAATTGCCAAAACAAATGCCGTAACGGCTTGTGGGCAGGCCCAGGCTCTGTGCATACGAAACTGTAGTGAAAAGACAAATCATCAAATACACTGCTGCTGCGGATTTCAAAATTTTGGTAGCCATGACGTTTTGCGCCTCCATTTGTTTAAAAAATAAATTTTTAATCTATATCGAATCGATTTTTAGTTCACCGATACCGCATGATACATGCAGTTCAAGTTTTTTTCCGAAGTCATCGAAGTTATCGGTATAATATGTCCCGCCTCTTTTTGTAAATCCACAGGGACAGTTTGCATTTGAGAAAAACAAAAATCTCGAAACCGATATTTCCGTACCCATGGATTCCGGCACTTGAATTCTTGTTTCACCGATATCGAGATCGATTTTAGCAAAGGCGCCGTCACACGTATCGCCATTGAAATCTATGTCCAGTTGACCTATGCCGCTGTTGATATTTGCCCTCCGGAAATGCGCATTCCCGAGGTTTTTCAGTACTGTTTCGCCGATACTGCAATGTACAATGAATTTGTCGAGATCGATCTTGTTCGGAGTATCGAAATCTACGGTTGTCGCACCGGCCCAGCTACGCAGATTAAAGTTACGCACACGCAGGTCACCTAACGTGAATTTGATCTCACCGGCTTTTACCTTTGCATGTATATCAGTATCCGGATCGCCGGGCAGTTCAATCGTCACCTTTACATGTTTTTTATTGCCGTTGCAGCAATCCGAAGATTCACAGTTTTTATAAATGTGATCGCCAAAAAGGTTGTTTTTATGGAGTTCGACTTTAAGCCTGTTGTCGCTCCGGTTATACGTGGAGTATGCTTTATACTTATCTTTGTTATATTCGATACAGACTCTGCATTCACTGCTTTTCCCCGAC
>JAFGMP010000225.1 GCA_016927495.1 Candidatus Latescibacterota bacterium
AACTTTTGGTTGTCTTTTTTCGCCCCCCTTAACAAGGGGGGATACAGGGGGGATTTTCTTTCAGATGTTTTTCTCACTTTTTTGTTTTTTCCTTTTTCTTTGTCACTCTGTAACTCTGTAACTTTGTCACTTTTTTACTCAACCAACATCATACGTTTCGTTTTAACAAAATTGCCTGCTTCGAGACGGTAAAAATACACACCGCTTGATACCGCATGGCCGAAATCGTTTCTGCCATCCCACTGCACCGTATGATTACCTGCGGTTTGCGGCTGATTCACCAAGGTACGGACCGTCTGACCAACCGCATTGAACACCGTCAGCTTCGTATGCTGATTTTCCATGAGGAAATAGTTGATGGTGGTGGTTGGATTAAACGGATTCGGGTAGTTGTTGTGAAGCGCCCATGATACCGGTGCTTTCGACTCGGCTTGCACCGTGACCGTGCAATTCCATGTGTTTCCCAGCGCGTCCGTGACGGTTAACGGCACATCCGCCTGCGCATTGTCGGGAGCGCCGGTAACTTCGAAGTTCAGATAGAGCTTTTCCTGTTCCTGAGCGCTGCTGGGCACATCGATGGTTTGCGGCGTTTCCGTATAGGTCAACCAGGACGGCAGTTGTCCGCTGTCGACGGTCACCGTGACACCGGAAAGGTCGCCACCCTGTTTGTTGACAATGGAAAGGGCGATGGAATTGGCGCCCTCTTCGAGTGTGAGGACCGGAATATGTTCGGCAAAAGCTGCCGAGGCAACAACGTAAAAGATGATGAACAGAACCGACACAAAGATTTTCTTCATGAACTCCCCTCCTTTGAGTATGAACGTCGATTTGCATGACTGACCATAATTCCTGTAACGTATTAACAGCCATAACTTTATCGAATAATTTTCATACCATGTTATAGCCATTATTACTCATATTGATCAATTATATTCTGATTTTAAAAATTCTCAGCTATTTATATTCATTGTATTTGTTACTATTGTACAATATTATGTGTTTATCCACGCATTTCATTTAAACATATTCTTTAAAATAACTTTATCTTATTGTTTTTTATGTACTTATGATATACTGTATTTACTCATTATTGTTATCGTTGTAGATAGAGTTATCATATGCATATAAATTCGATTTGTCAAGAGATATTTTTCATATTTTTCAAAATATTTTGGTATTTCTTTGTATCTCTATAATTTACATATAGTTACGTGAACAAAATATTTGTGAGAAGATAGCACGTACAGCGGCGTGCAGTTACGATTTCCACTTTTAATTTTGAGCTATATTTTCCTTCTGCATTTGCGACAAATAAATACAGGGCAGACACAGGGGGCTGCCGCTACACATATAATACATCAGTTCTTGTAATTTGTGTCTTTTACCTTGTACCAGTCTTTATCTACGTTTAAATGCCTTATAGTTTCAAACCCGCTTGACTCCGTTCAAGGTTTCATGTATACTTATATCTGTAGGAAAGTTATTAACCGAATGGAGATTTTATGAAAGAATGCATTAAACAACTTGCAGAAGAAATTTATCCGAAACTGGTAAAAATACGGCATGATATCCATCAACACCCTGAAATACGGTTTCAGGAAGAACGTACCGCCGGAGTGGTGGAATCGTTTCTCGATAAAATAGGCGTGCGCCATTCACGGTGCGCCGGAACAGGCGTTGTAGCCGTTATCGGTTCCGGCAGCAGTCATATCGTCGGCATACGCTCCGAACTCGATGCGCTTCCCATGCCTGATCTGTCGGGACTTCCCTATGCATCAGTCAATGAGAATGCCTGTCATGCATGCGGCCATGACGGGCACATCGTAATTCTATTGGGCGCTGCCTGGGTGTTGAAAAAACTCGATAAGGACATTAAGGGAACAGTCAAACTGATCTGGCAGCCTGCCGAGGAAGGCGGCGCAGGCGCGAACAAGATGATCGAGGGCGGTGTACTCGATTCACCTACCCCGGAAGCGATTTTCGGGATGCACGGCTGGCCGCATCTGCCGTTGGGTAAGGCTGCTTACCGTTTCGGCCCGTCGATGGCATCGACAGACGATTTCGAGATAGTCGCAAAAGGAAAAGGCACTCATGGAGCTATGCCTCATGGAGGTATTGACCCGATTGCCATTTCGTCACGGATAGTCGAGGGTATCCAGATGATACGGTCCCGTATGATCAATCCGGTTAAACCCCTGGTGATTACAGTCGGTACAATCCATGGTGGTACTGCAGTAAATGTTATTCCGGATAAGGTTGTCATGTCGGGTACGATCAGGTGTATCGATCATGAAACACGGGCTCTTATCCCCAACCTTATGGAACGTATGATAATCGATACGGCAAAAGCTTCCGGAGGTGAAGCAGAATTCAAAATAACGGCTGGTTACCCACCGGTAATAGACGAGAAAAGGTCAACCGTTTTTGCACAAGAAACCATGACAGAAATCCTTGGTCCGGAAAATGTTGTGGAGATAGAAGATCCTGTCATGGGAGGCGAGGATTTCGCGTTCTACCTTGAAAAAATACCCGGTACGTTTCTGCGGCTCGGAGTCGGCGACCGCCCATCCCTCCATAATTCCTCATACGACTTTAATGACAAATCTATTCCTTACGGCGTAAGGATTATGACGGGATTGGCAGTTAAATTTACTGAAACGGGCCTTCCCGAGTAAAATAATATCACCGTGAAATTAATTTGAAAAAGGGCGTCTATTATGGCGCCCTTTTTAAATCATATGCTGTAAATTCACCAAGAAGGAACCGAAGTGATTGAAGGATTTTTCTTTATGCTCATTTTCATCATGCTTCATTGTGATATCTCAAACGGTATATAATCTTTCGCATATTCCGGGACAACATTGCGCAACCCATTCATTGCTCTGAATTCTTCTAATGATATCAAGATATATTTAAGTTTCTAACATAAAAATATTGATAGTTTTACTATAACATGGTTCTTGTATTTCTCATAGTGTATCCATATCCATCCGCAGCCTTTCATTATCACGTCTTTGATAGCATCGTATCCTGAGGTAGTTGTTCAGGTTCGTCCGAATCTGCGGTCGAGTTCGTCAAGGGTTAGTTTCACTATGGTGGGACGGCCATGAGGACAATTGAACGGATTCTTTGTGGCGAAAAGGCGGTCAGCGAGATACTGCATTTCTGTCTGATTGAGCGGTTTCCCCGCTTTTATAGCAGAACGGCAAGCAATAGCCGCTGCAAGTTTATCGGTATATCCCGATGATATTTTACCATGGATACGCATCTCGTCGATATACTCGAAAAATATATTTCCTTCTTCGAAACGCGCCTTGCCAGATGGAATCGCATCGACAATTACTGATCGTTCGCCGAATTCCCTGACACTGAAACCGATACGGTTGAGGAACGGAATCATCGGAAGAAAAACGTCGTAATCCGCTGCAGAAAAATCAAGCGTCAGGGGGAAGAGAAGCTGTTGAGAGGCAGTCGGTTTACCCGTAAGTTGTTCAAGAACTTCTTCATAGATGATACGCTCATGGGCCACATGCTGGTCTATGATGATTGCCCCTTCTTTCACCGTCGTGATGATATAACGGTCTTTAAGCTGCCAGAATGCCGGGCCTTCGAATGGCGCGGCATCTTTTTCGATTCGCATTTCAGTATTGGCAGATTGAGAATCCGAAATGTTATCGGTAAATATAATTCCTGTTTGAATCGGTGGTTGTTCAGAATGTTTTTCTGTAAAAAAAGTACGGGGAGTTTCATGGTGCCAGCTTCCGGGAGGCGGATTATAGACGGTTACCGGAGTGCTGTATCCCAATTCGGGTGCGGCGCTCATGGTCTGAAGCACACGGGATACAATTTGACGCAGGCTCTCAAGAACCGGATATTCACGGTGAATCCGTATCTCGCGTTTTGCAGGATGTATATTTACATCGAGCCGCGAGGGATCGGTTTCGAGATAAAGTACAAAAGCGGGAAACAGACCTTTTGCCACGGTCGACCCGTAACCGTCAAGAATTGCTCTCGATATCGATTTCGATCTGACCGGCCTGCCGTTCACTACGATGGTCTGATTGAATCCCGATGTGCGTGCGGTTTCCGGTTTTCCCACAAATCCTCTTATCTCAACACCGTTCACACTAACATTAAGAGGAATCATCTGATTTGCCAAGGTTTTGCCATAAATCTGTTCGAGCATTTCTTCACGTTCCGTGCAACCCCGGTACGAAAAAGTTTCCTTGCCATCGGAAATAAGCCTCAGATTCAATCCCGGTGAAGCAATTGCTGTTTCATATATGATACTTTTAATGTATCTGAGTTCTGTCTGTTCGTTTTTCATGAACTTTCTGCGGGCAGGCAAATTAAAAAAAAGGTTTCTGATTTCCACATCGGTGCCTTTGTCACGGCCGATATCGGTGACATTTTTCAGCACACCTCCCTGAATAATAAGCCGAGTACCAAACATGTCATCCTTGCGTTTGGTGTCGATCACCGCTTTGGACACAGATACGATGGAAGGTATCGCTTCGCCCCTGAATCCAAGAGTTACAATGTGCTCGATATCCTCGGCACTTGCGATTTTAGATGTTGCATGGCGTTCAAGACACAGCAGCGCATCATCGCGGCTCATACCCTCGCCGTTATCCGATACCCTGACCAGTCTTCGCCCACCCCCCTCTATCTCGACAACGATCGAGGATGCACCTGCATCGACTGAATTTTCTGCAAGTTCTTTCACTACCGAAGCAGGCCGTTCCACAACCTCGCCCGCGGCAATTTTATTCGCAACAATATCGGGTAATATTTTGATTTTGGGCATATCAATTACATCTCA
>JAFGMP010000226.1 GCA_016927495.1 Candidatus Latescibacterota bacterium
GATTGTAGAAGGGGAAAAATGAAATACGATCCCGATAAACATCATCGCCGTTCCATTCGCCTGCGAGGCAACGATTATTCTCATCCCGGGGCCTATTATGTTACCATCGATACGCAGAATCGGGAATGTTTATTGGGGGAAATTGTGGATGGTAAAATGATTTTGAATAATTACGGGAATTGGTACGTAACAAATGGTTAAAAAACCGGAACAATTCGGTCGCCCAACATCCAATTCCATTCCGACCATTGTTCGATTATTAATTTTCAACCATAAACTGAACAGGATTATTTCATGGGTACAAGCAAACTTACAGTAATCGACATGTCCATAATCATTATCTACCTCGTAGGAATGATGTGGTTCGGCCTTAAGGTGAGCAAATCGATCAAAACCGACCGTGACTATTTCCTCGGAGGAAAAAAGCTCCCCTGGTGGGCAATCGGTATGTCGATGGTAGTATCGGATATCGGGGCGCTGGATATAGTCGGAGTTGCCGGGACGGCGTACCTTTACGGTATCGCTATGGCAAATTTCGAATGGATCGGCTGTATTCCGGCAATGATCATTGGCGCATTCATCTTCATACCATTTTACTGGCGCACCGGTGTGTTTACCATACCGGAATTTCTCGGCAGGCGATATAACCAGTTTGTCCGCACAACGGTGGCGCTTATTGTAGGCATTTTTATGGCCTTTCTTTTGGGAGTATTTCTTTATACAGCGGCGAAAGCGATTAATATACTCATAGGTTGGCCGGAATATGCTTCCATTCTGATAGTCGCTTTTGTGGTCGGTGTCTATACTCTTTTCGGTGGTTTAACTGCTGTGGTTTATACTGATGTGGCGCAGTGTGTTATCATGTTCGGGGGAAGCGCGATTATCCTGATAGTCGCCCTTCTCAAAATCGGTGGATGGGGAGAACTTGTCAGCGCCGTATCATCGATGGGAGATCAGTATGCCCACCACTTTGAGCTTATGGTTCCCATCGACAGTTCGACACCATATGGTTGGGCCGGAATTTTATTCGGGCTGAGTTTTGTTCTCTCTCCGGCTTACTGGCTCGGGAATCAGGCAATTGTGCAACGCACTCTCGGCGCACGAAGCGAATATGAGGCTAAAAAAAGTGTCCTCTGGGGTGCATTCCTTAAACTTTTTATTCCGATTATACTTGTCGGCCCCGGTTTGGCCGGTATTGTCCTGCATCCCGGACTTGAAAAAGGCGACGACATCTACCCTACACTGATACACGACCTTCTGCCACCGGGACTCACCGGTCTGGTGTTTGCCGCATTTCTCGCAGCGCTTATGTCGAGTGTGGATTCATATCTCAACAGCGCAGCAACACTCTGGACGAAAGATATTTATCAGGCGCTGTTCAGGCCGGACAAATCCGACCGTCACTATATGCTTGTAGGTAAAACGTTCATTGCTATTTTCCTGGTTATGGGTGTTCTGCTTGCTCCGGTAGCGGGACGGTTCCCCACAATTTACGGCTATTTCCAGACGGTTTTCAGCATTTTCCAGGGTCCGCTTCTCGCAATAATTTCACTGGGCCTGCTCTGGCCGAGAGCCAACGGTCCCGGTGCATCGGCTGGTTTGATACTTGGCGTGATGACATCGAGCACACTTTTCTGGATTAAAGATCAGATTTTTACCGCTCCGGAACCGTTTTTGTATATCGCGTGGTGGGCATTTTGTGCCGCACTTTTAATAACAATAGTCGTCAGCCTGGCAACCAAACCGGACATTGAAAAAAGTAAAAGAGTGATCAATTTCCGTGATGCTTCCTGGGAAGGAGAAAACAGTCAATGAAAAATATAATCGGAGGGTTACTTGCACCTTTTTCCGACTTTATGTTTACGATTATCAACGCTATACCGCTCTGGGTGGTGAGGGCGTTTGTGTTCGGTATTCTTCTGGCGCTTGCAGTCTGGGTGTTTCGTATGTCGCCGCAATTACCTGCTGCGGGGGAAAAGAAATCCCTTGGCTGGTTACAGGATCTTCGTGTATTCGCCATTGCGGTTCTTATGCTGCAGGCGGCACTATACATAATATTTTAACCATAAGGATCTTTCCCATGTACGTAAAAAATTATCAGGATATCACAGCAGACACGGTTGAACAGGGTGCGAAAAACACAACCATCCGCTGGCTGATCGCAGAAAACGAGGGTGCTCCGAATTTCCATATGCGCCTCTTTGAAATCGGGCCGAAGGGGAATACACCACATCATGCGCATGAGTGGGAGCACGAGGTCTTTATTCTCGAGGGCAAAGGCAATCTCGTCGGCGATGAGTCATCACAACCACTCAAGCCCGGTGATGCTGTGTTCGTTCCCGGCGGGACGATGCACCATTTTGAAAGCGCCGGTGGAGCGACGATGAAAATGCTCTGCCTTATCCCTTCAAATAAGTGAGGAAAAAAAATTACCACAAAGGCACGAAGAACACGAAGAAAAATAAAAAGAGGAAATCATGCCGCAGCCGATAGAATTCAGGGGTTTTCCGAAAGAATGTATGACATTCCTTAAGGATCTGAAAGCTAACAACACCACATCCTGGTTTAACCAACACAAAGGCGACTACGAACAATACGTGCTCGATCCGGCCCGTGCTTTCATATACGACATGGGTGAACGGCTTCACGCCATAACACCCGATATCATTGCAGACCCCCGTGTCAACCGTTCGCTGTTCCGCATAAACCGTGACACACGGTTCAGCAAGGACAAAACGCCCTATAAAACGCATCTCGCAATATGGTTCTGGGAAGGCGCCGGCCCCCGCATGGAGTGCTCCGGCTACTATTTCCACCTTGAACCGGACAGGCTCATGCTCGGAGTCGGCATTTACTGTTTCCCCAAACCGCTGCTCGACCGGTACCGTGAGTATGTAGTCCACAAAACCCACGGCCCGGCGCTTGCCAAAGCCATACAGAAAGTCACCGAAGCCAGTGAGTACACCCTCGGAGGCGAGCATTTCAAACGTGTCCCGCGCGGTTATGATGCGGACCACAAGTACGCTGCGCTGCTGCGTCACAACGGCCTCTATGCGGGTATCGACATGGCTGTCCCGGATGAATTGTTTTCGGAGGAACTTCTGGATTACTGTTTCGACAAGTTTTATCAAATGAAACCGCTGCATGAGTGGCTTGTGGGGCTGACGGAAGGATGAGGAAACCGAGTTTGATTTGTGCATGGTGGAAGATCATACCACGTTGTAATCAAAAAGTTTTCATTAGCCACGGATGAACACGGATAAACACGGATTTGATAATTGAAGTACTATAGAACAGGGCAGACACACGGGTCTGCCCCTGCAAATTATTTCCTTATTTTGCCAGTTTCCCCATAATATTTTTGAACCGTCCGTTGCTTATCGGGTGATGGGCAATGATTTCACCGTTATGGGTCATGCAGAAAGTGCCGAACGGGCACGGGCTGTTCTGCGCTTCTTCTGAGGTTTTGAGGTCTATGATATGGGGCTTGATACCAAATGTTTTTTCGGCGGTTTGACTAATTTCGGTGACATTTTTCACCGTGTAGGGACACTGGTCGGCTCTGATGATGGTGAGGCCATCGGCGTATTGTGCAAGGCGCTGCTCCATGTCCGGTTTGAATGCGGGCGATGGCGCCTGCGGATCGAATTTTTTCACCAGCAGATCGAAATCGGGTGGCGCCGAGTCGACAACCTCGAAACCGTGCTTAAGGAAAATATCGTTACCAGCCATGAACGAGCTTTTACGGGTGACGACCGCTACACCGTGTTTATTTGCCGCTTGCGCATCCCGCAGGCACTCGTTCAGCAGTTTCGAACCATAGCCCTTGTTTTTATACTCCTTTTTGAAGCCGCAAAAAATGCAGTGAATGAACATATAGCCCAAAGCATCGACCGGCCTCCAGCACAATTCGCCCGGAATGTATTCGATCATGCCCTGAGTGCCGTCCTTGCCGGAGTATAGCGTTTTGATCTTCAACCCCTCGGCAAAACGGGCTCTGAGCCACTCTATTTTCTCAGGATAACCCGGCCGTTTGAGGCTTTTGTATCCGCAAACACCGTAATCGAGGATATTGTCGGCAGTTGTGTCGATTATGCGTATGTTTTCCATGCGTGATATTACTCCTTTTCGTGTTTTTAGTGACTTTCGTTGGCTAAAAAAGTCTGATTCTTTACTTAATATCTGTGTATGCTATACATTTCATGCATGACAATCAAGAAATTTTGTGGTATTTTTATCAAATTGAACATTTTCTGTACATTGTTTGAAATACAAAAAGGGGAAAACTATGACCGGGAAAAAACTGCTGTTTGTACTTCTTATGGTATTTACAATGTGCATCATTGGCGATTTCGGAGTACATGCCCAGCCGCAGGTCACCAAATCGAAAGAGACAACTCTCGGCAAATATGTGAACGCTCAGGAAGCATATGAAATGTGGAAAGCCAACCCGGCGACGGTGAAAATCCTGGATATTCGCTCACGCGCAGAGTATGTGTTCGTCGGCCACGCGCCGATGGCATACCTGATCCCGTTCCTTGTGTTCGACCAGACATGGGACTCATCACGAAACAGGTACCCGATGACACCGAATCCCGATTTTATGGCTGCTGCAAAAAAATTATTCGCTCTGCAGGATACCATTCTTGTCATGTGCCGTTCGGGGGGAAGAAGCACCGCTGCGGTGAATGCTATGGCTGAAGCCGGATTCACAAATGTATACAACATTATCGACGGATTCGAGGGCGATGCCGAAAACGATAAGGAAAGTTACAGTTACGGAAAGCGGATTAAAAATGGATGGAAAAACTCCGGTGCACCCTGGACATATGACATAAATCCCGATTTAACCTATAAATAGATGCCTTATTTTTAGCTAATCAAGATACCCCGGCACATATTCGGCTCTTTTGATTTTATTGGTAGGCGTTTTCACAAAAGGTGTCGTCTGTTCGAAAACTTTGGATATCCGTGAATAAGCCGGAAGTTTCGCGTTCACTTCCTGACGGACTTTTTCAAGAATCGCGGTAATATCCGTCAATATACGGCTATCATCTTTGTTCCGCTCCAGACTCCCGATATAGGCGTAATCAGGATAAATACGGGCGACCAATTGATTTTCCATCGAGAATACCAGTGTCTCCTCCACATATATTGATTCGGTCAGTTTGGCTTCGATAATTTCGGGGTATATATTTTCGCCGGATGGACCAATTATGACGTTTTTTGATCGCCCGGTAATAAACAGATAACCGTCCTTGTCGATATATCCTTTATCACCGGTGATGAACCAGCCGTCTGACGTAAATACTTTAGCAGTTTCATCAGCGTTTTTGTAGTAGCCTTTCATCACGTTGGGGCCTTTGACGCAGATTTCTCCGATACCGGTTTTCGGGTCGGGATCGGCGATTTGTATCGATACATCAGTGATTGCATGCCCCGGCGAACCCATTTTCTGCGTTTCCATCGATGAGAATGTAACCAGAGGTGAACATTCACTGAGACCGTAACCGCAGCAATACGGTATACCGCCCTCGCGCATAAAGGTTTCAACCTCGGGTGAAAATCCCGCTCCACCGATGATCACACAATCGAGCCGTCCGCCAAGAAGTTTTTTAATTTTTTTGCCGATTATTTTATAGAGCAGTTTCCTAGTAAACGTCGTTTTGGCAAGCAAACGAAACACATGATTCCCGGTTATTGCAGGTACCACTTTTTTGTGGTAGATCTTTTCAAATACCAGCGGCACCGCACCCATTATTGTCGGTTTTACCTTTTGCATCGCTCCCAATAACACTTTAGGCGATGGTTTTTCGTTGAGGTAGCAAATGCTTGCACCGCAGTAAATAATCGAGAGGAATGCCGAGGTCGAACCAAAAGCATGTGCCATCGGTAGAATGGAAAGCACCACGCTTTTTTCATGAATCACCTTCAGCAAATCCGGGCCTTCAAACAGGTTACTGACCAGATTCTTATGAGTCAGCATTACAGCCTTGGAATGCCCGGTTGTACCTGATGTATACAATATTTCCGCCAAATCATCTTCCTGAATGCCGTCGCTCTTTTCACCTGCAGAAGATTTTCCAAAGGTTTTCCTTATTTTTTCCGGGAGATCGTGGAGTTGTTTCCACATGACTGCTTTGTTGAAAGAATCTTTCGAAAGCAGTGAGAAATCATCCAGCTTGAAAACGACGCTTATATTATTCATCGAGGGAAGAATCAATTTCTGATAGAGATTCTCTGCAATAAACACAGCGTTTGCCCCGGAATGCCTTATAATGTGATCGATGTCCGTTTCCGTGAACTCTTCCATAATGGGAACAGCTACTGCACCCGATGTAGTTACAGCCATAAAGGCAACAGCCCAGTTTGGGGATGAATTACCCAGAATTACCACTTTATCCTGTTTTCTTATGCCGACATTATGTAATGTGGCCTTAAGAGATTTAACTCGTGCACCGAATTCGGCATAGGTGAAAGGTTCCTCCACTATGAGTGACAATGCGGGGTGCGCGGAATATTTCTCAACTACCCTTTCGAAAAAGCGGTCAAGAGTATAGGATGATAGTCCGAATTTCAAAATTGTACACCTCAACAATAAACCAAATTAATGTAAATTATCAGTTCGCAAAAATGAACTGATGGGGGAAATATGCTACTTGAAATTTCGCTGAATCTATAATAAAAGATATTTTTACATAAATCGTTTTTTCCCAACAAACTTTATCAAATATCGAGCACTACAGTCACTTTCCAGCCTTCTGCTGTTTGTTCGAGCGCGAATCGGTGAAAAGTAACCGCTTTAACATCAACATTGAGCTCATGTTTTACCGGATCTATGCGTTCACCATAAACCTGTGCGTTCAATCTCCACGTATCGTTTTCCTGGACGATGTCAACATGAGCAACTCTCAGTAATAACTGTTCGGCATCTTTGTAATACACAAGCTCATCGAGCATTTTATGCAAGAGCATTTCAAGAGATTCCGCATCGCAGAGTATCGACTTCGATGTGTTTTTTTCAATAACATCGAGGTTTTCCACCATTACATTTGTAAGAGCATCGCCGGCGGCAATAAAAATCTCCCCGACAGAAGAGCCGTATGCCTCAAAAGCGATATCGGCAATCGCTATATTTTCAAGATAACGGTATGGCATTTTTATTGTACAAAGTTTATAGTTCAAAGAATAAAGGACAGGCATTAGTCACAAAGGCAGAAGGTACAAAGTTAACAGCCGCTGAAACAAAGATTTGAACTACAGATAGCCATGATGAAATGATGGTCATGATCCGTTTTCGCAGAAAAAACTGCTAAGGCACAACAAGTTCTAATTATTTGTACGTGTTTTAAAATCCAGGTAATCCTTTTTTAATCATGGCTACCCCGGTCGTTTTCTCCTTTTGTGCCTTCTGTCTTCTGCCTTTGTGCCTATTCTTTTATTCATCCTTTTATGTTACCGATGGGAACAAACCGTACCACCCGCTTACTGATACCTGTATTTTCAGTAACAGCCACAACATCGTCGATGTTTTTGTACGCTTCCCCGACTTCCTCGGCGAGTGCTGAATAGGAGGCTGTGCGAATATATATCCCCCGTTCTTCAAGATCATGCTGCAATTGCTTGCCGTTATGAAGCTTCTTTGCCTGACGGCGGCTCATGGTCCTGCCACTGCCATGAGCTGTGGTAAATAACGTCTGCTCACCGCTGCCCAAACCTGCTAACAGATATGAACCGGTCTCCATGCTGCCCCCGATGATAACAGGCTGTCCGGAATTTCTATAGACCGCAGGTAAGGATGTACTTCCGGGGCCAAACGCACGGGTCGCTCCCTTTCGGTGGACAAGTACCTCGCGTTCTGTACCGTCAATTATGTGTTTTTCGAGCATGGCAGTGTTATGGGCTATATCGTAAATCATATGCAGGCCGAGGTCTGCGGGATCACGGTGAAATACATCGGAGAAAACCTCACGGACACGGTGAAGGATGACCTGACGGTTGACATAGGACATATTGATGGCGCATTTCATCGCCGCAAAATAATCCTGCCCCTCCTGTGAGCGGAAAGGCGCACAGGCCAATTCACGGTCGGGTGTCGTGATATCATATTTTTTGCCCATGACCGACAGGAAGGTATGGAGATAATCTGTAGCCACCTGATGCCCGAATCCACGGCTTCCGCAGTGGAGCATTATGCATACCTGGTTTGGTATGTCTATACCGAAAGTTTTAGCGAGCTTGGGGTCGTAAATATTTACAGGTTTTGCCACCTGTATTTCAAGGTAATGATTACCCGAACCTAATGTCCCGATTTGTCTGTAACCACGTTCAATTGCACTCGCACTCACTTTTGATGCATCCGCACCCGCAACACACCCTTTTTCCTCGGTGAGATCGATATCTTCTTCAACTCCATAACCATTCTTCACACACCACTGCGCACCCGATTCAACAACCTCCCTGAATTCATCTCGGGATATTACTACAAAACCTGTAGTCCCCACACCTGCGGGAATACGTTTAAACAGCTTATCAACCAGGTCCCGGATACGGGATCTGACCTCATCGACAGTCAGTATTGTTCGTATCAGCCTCATCCCGCAGTTTATATCAAAACCGATGCCTCCGGGTGATATGACACCGGTTTCAGGATCAAAGGCTGCCACACCCCCTATGGGAAATCCATACCCCCAGTGGCCGTCCGGCATACAATATGCAGGCCCGGTAATACCGGGAAGCGCCGCCACATTCGATATCTGTCCGAATACTCCTTCATCCATTTCGGTAATGAGTTTTTCGGACGCATAAATACGAACCGGAACATTCATACCGGCTTTATACGACTCGGGGATTTCCCATATATTATCGGTTAATTTTTTAATCGATTTCGGTAATTTCATTTCGCCTTGGATTCTTCTTTAAAAAAATTCAACACACACTGTTTTTCACCCTCGCAAATCCGGATTTCAATTTCAAACCGTAAAGGCGTATCGAATTCAGTTAGCCAGGTGTTGTATTCCGTTAAACAAATACGTTTCCCCACTTTTGAGGAAAGATCGGTTCTACCCGATTTGACCATAGCATTATGCCACGGACATTCTGTGATAATACATTTAAAACCATCATCATTATTCGGTTCTACATCAAATTCATACCCTTCGAGATACAGTTTCGTTTCAACACTCTCTCGGAGGGATACGATATCATCCCCCAAATTCCCCATCGATTTAAGCATACGGGCCTGTATTTTCGGAAGAACCTTCCAAACTTCATTGTCGATCTTAAGTGCAGTTTCAAAATCGAACTGCTCCTCAACCTTCATAAACCAGAGGCCATCAACAGCAGTATAGTTACGATGAAAATATTCGCTGATCTGTTTATCATTTAATTTAATCATAAGACCGGTTTCCCTTTTTTTATGAACTTTTCCCGTGCTTCACTAACTAACTGATCGCAGCGTTTATTGTGGATATCAGTCGAGTGGCCTTTTACCCACCTCCAGTTTATATTATGGACTTTATTAAGTTCAATAAGCTCAAGCCACAGATCCTTGTTTGCTACCGGTTTACGGTTTGCGTTTTTCCAACCATTTCGTAACCAATTATTAAGCCAGTTTTCGGTGAACGCCTTTTTCAAATATTGTGAATCCGTATGCAAATTCACTTCACAGGGTCGTTTGAGACTCCTCAAGGCCATAATTGCTGCGGTCAGTTCCATTCTGTTATTTGTAGATTGAGTTTCTGCACCTGACAGTTCTTTTATATGACCATTGTGATCGGGTGAAATCAATACAACGCCCCAACCTCCCGGTCCAGGATTTGGGGAACAGCCTCCATCGGTGTAGATAGTAACCCTGCTTTTTTCCATATTAATGAATCCTTATTTATAATTCACAGATCTCAGGTAAATATTAAGTTTAAAAAACTCGAAATTTTTATAGCTTTAATCGAACCATTAATGTAATAAAAATACAATCAATTGAGACTAATATTGCTGGAAATCATGATGAATATTGATTATATTGGTATGATACATAAAACTTGTAAAAATTCCATCTAAAAAATGCATTGTTTCACATTTAAGCTGAATGATTAGTGAGGTGATTCATAATGAATCTAAACAAATTTACCTTAAAAAGTCAGGAAGCAATTGAAAAAGCTCAAAATCTTGCACTTGAATTTAATCATCCTCAAATAGAACCTGAACATTTACTTCTTTCTCTTATTACTCAGGAAGATGGACTTGCCCGGAACATCCTCTCAAAACTGGAAGCCAATCCCGATGCCGTAGAGTCACGTGTCCGCGATGTTCTCGACGCGATGCCGAAAGTCAGCGGTCAAAACCAGGTATATGTATCTCAGGCGCTTTCGGGAATACTTAACGGAGCACAAAAAGAAGCAAGCAGGCTTAAAGATGAATATGTTACCGTCGAACATCTGTTAATTGCCATCAGCGCTGAAAAATCATCACGTGCCTCGGACATTCTCAACTCTTTCGGTGTGACAAAAGATACCATATATAAAACAATGATTGAACTGAGAGGTAAAAGGACAGTTACCGATCAGGATCCCGAATCGAAATATCAGGCGCTGGAGCGTTTTACGCGCGATCTTACAAAACTTGCACGGGACGGCGAACTCGATCCGGTAATCGGCCGTAACGACGAGATACGGCGTGTTATGAAAGTCCTCAGCCGCAGAACTAAAAATAATCCTGTTCTCATCGGTGAGCCGGGAGTCGGTAAAACAGCGGTCGTCGAGGGCCTCGCACAAAAAGTTGTGCAGGGTGATGTCCCGGAATCTCTTAGAAACCGCCGGGTGCTCATGCTCGATCTGGCCGCAATGATTGCAGGCAGCAAATTCCGGGGGGAATTTGAGGAAAGAATGAAAGCGGTTATACAGGAAGTTGAGGAGGCTGCCGGTTCAGTCATTCTGTTTATCGATGAACTCCATACACTCGTCGGCGCCGGTGCTGTCGGCGGCGCAATGGATGCATCGAATATGCTCAAACCGGCGCTTGCCCGAGGAAAACTCCGTACGGTGGGTGCAACAACTATCACCGAATATCGTCAAAACATAGAAAAAGATGCCGCCCTGGAACGCCGTTTTCAACCGATTATGGTATCCGAACCGACTGTTGAGGAAACGATATCCATCCTGCGCGGTTTGAAAGAGCGGTATGAAGTACATCATGGAGTACGGATTCAGGATTCGTCAATCATTGCCGCAGCACAACTTTCCGAACGATATATCAGCGACCGTTTTCTGCCTGATAAAGCCATTGACCTGATCGACGAAGCAGCAGCAGAACTGCGTATCGAGATCGATTCGATGCCTTCGGAAATGGATTCCATTCAGAAACGGATCATGCAGCTTGAAATTGAAAAAGCGGGTATTAAAAAGGAAAAAGACGCAAAAGAACGGCTGAAACCGATTGATGAAGAATTGGCAGAGCTTAACGAAGAGTTCACTATCCTAAAAGCACAATGGGAAACGGAAAAAGCCGCTGTTACGGAGATGCGTTCCCTGAAAGAAAAGCTTGAGCAACTCAAAACCGAAGAAGCACAGGCACAACGTGAGGGAAATCTGGAACGTGCCGCAACCATACGGTATGGGGAACTTGTTGAGACCGAGAAAAAGATGAAGGAAGCGGAAAAACGTCTGACACAGGCTCAACAGAACAAACAAATGGTGCGGGAAGAAGTTTCCGAAGAAGACATTGCGGAAGTTGTGGCAAAATGGACAGGAATACCGGTCTCAAGGCTTCTCGAAAGTGAGCGTGAAAAACTGGTCCACATGGAAGAACGGCTCCACGAACGTATTGTCGGGCAAAACGAAGCGATCGAGGCCGTTTCCAATGCTGTCAGAAGATCGAGAGCGGGACTCAGTGATGTAAACCGTCCCATCGGATCATTTATGTTTCTCGGCCCAACCGGTGTGGGAAAAACCGAATGCGCCCGTGCACTGGCAGAATTTCTGTTCGATGATGAACATGCAATGATCAGAATCGACATGAGCGAATATATGGAAAAACACACCGTATCGAGACTGATCGGCGCACCTCCGGGATATGTGGGATATGAACAGGGAGGACAACTTACGGAAGCAGTCAGAAGACGCCCCTATCAGGTGGTACTTTTTGATGAGATTGAAAAAGCTCATTCGGATGTGTTCAATGTGCTGCTGCAGGTACTCGATGACGGCAGACTGACCGACGGTCAGGGACGAACCGTGGATTTTCGCAACACCATTATCATTCAGACCTCGAATATCGGTTCAGATATTATCGGCAGTTATTCGGATAATATTGAGAACAATCAAAAAGTTCGCGAAGGAATCATGGATATGGTTCGCGCTCATTTCAGGCCTGAATACCTGAACAGGCTTGATGAAATAATCATATTCCATGCCCTGTCACGTGAGCACATCAAAACAATTGTAAAACTCCAGACCGATATACTTGCCGAACGAGTTCTACAAAACGCCGGTATACAACTTGAATTCACCGATTCCTTGTATGATCATATTGCTGGTGAAGGTTTCGATCCGACATACGGTGCCAGACCAATTAAACGGCTGATACAACGCGAAATCGAGAATTTTCTGGCATCCGAAATGCTCATTAAACAACTTCCCGAAAAGGTAACTGTTGACTTTAACGGTCAAAAAATTGTTTATATATAGCGTGAAAAAAATATGTAATTTATAAAAATGCTTAAAAAACGATATAAAATGTAAAAGACAACCCTACTATTACGGGGTGATACTATGATTACAATATACAGTTACAACATCGCTGAAGGAACTCTATCATGCCCGTCTGTTGATGAACTTCCCGCTGTATATGAATCGGGAAATGTTGATCTCTGGGTTGATCTGGAAGCCCCGACCTACGAGGATGCCAATATTCTGCGTACGGTTTTCGATTTCCATGAACTTGCAATCGAAGACTGTATAACTGCCGATATAGAAGAAGCCAAACTCGATGACTATGAAAATTATTTTTTTCTCGTTTTCCATTCCGTTTTTTTTAATATGGAAAAGCTTTCATTCGACATTAACGAGCTTGATCTGTTTTTCGGAAAAAACTATGTGGTAACGCATCATAAAAAACCTACGACAGGAATTAATCAGCTTAAAAAACGTCTCGAAAGAGGCATAGATTTTATGGCGTTAGGTACTGACGAAATCCTTCACGCCATCATCGATTCTCTTGTCGATAATTACACCGTCACATTTAAACATATCGAGAGAAGCATATACGCACTTGAAACGGAGATACTATCCGAACCGACGAAAAAAACGTTCAATGATCTTTTTAAATTGAAAAGAGGTCTCATTAACCTCCGCCGTATTTTCACACCTGAAGAAGAAGTAATAGAAAGCCTCGCCCAAAGCGAGCATGAACTGATCCAGGAAGAAAATACCATATATTTTCAGGATATTCACGACCATATGTCCACAATTCAGGGTCTCCTGAATTCCTATCTGGAAATGGTGACCGGTACCATGGATACCTATGTCACTATAACAAACCACCGTATGACCGGCGTCATGCAGATGCTGACCATTATTTCCACAATCATGCTCCCCCCCACTCTCATTGCAAGTTTATACGGCATGAATTTTATCCATATGCCTCTTTTAGAAAGCCCGATTGGTTTTGAAATAATCACGGCCATTTGTTTTTTGTTTGCAGGAAGCATGCTCTGGTGGTTCAAAAAACAGGACTGGTTTTAGTGACGTGTCTATAAGTCAGTTTGTATTTATTAGCTTATAGACAGAAATGGTAGATTACAGGCCAACATCTATTAAAATACACAATTTATATTATTAAATTTAAATACTTTAGACTTGATCAAATTTGTTTATAAATCCATTCTTGTTGATTTACAACCTACAATTGACACATTTGATTATAACGCTAAAATAATTTAACACAAAAACAAGCTATAAAATGAGGACTACGAAGCTAATAATTATGAAGGCTGGCCAAAAACAGATTCAGTTAATTCAGATATTTCCATTATCGATGATTTGTTCTCGATAAATGATATCATCTAGCCATTTATAACACTGCAAACAAAACTAATTTAATAGAAAATTCATCATTAATGATTCCATTTGACAACGAAAGGAAAATTTATTAGACTAGTATAAGACCAGTCTAATAGGAGGTTAGTCATGGAAATAGTTGGTGCATATGAAGCAAAAACTCATTTGTCAAAATTACTTGAGCGAGTAACAAAGGGAGAGCGTATTACGATAACCAAACATGGTGTTCCCGTTGCTGTCCTTCAACCCGTTGATCAAGAAAAAAATATCGATACAAAAGCAGTCATTATGGAATTACGTAGGTTCCGAAAAAAAAATAAATTATCAGGACTTTCGATACGAGAAATGATAGATGAAGGACGAAAATAATGGATAGAATTGTTGTCGTTGATAATTCCATCATCATGTCTTGGTGTTTCACGGATGAAACAAATGAATATGCCGAAACCGTTTTGGACAAGCTATCTGAATATACGGCTCTGGTTCCATCAATCTGGCCATTAGAAGTTGTTAATGTACTTCTCGTAGCAGAACGCCGAAAAAGAATTAAGCAAACGGACTCTATTCGATTTATTAATCTTTTAGCTCAACTGCCAATTATTGCAGAACATGATTGCCCGGATAAAAGAATGATGGAACTATTGACATTGGGAAGAATAAATAACCTTTCAAGCTATGATGCTTCTTACCTTGACCTCGCTATCAGGAAAAATTGTCCAATAGCAACACTAGATAAAAAAATGACGGAAGCAGCCAAAAAAATCGATGTTACGATTTTTAATTCGGACGTATAATTACAAAATATAAATAAACGAGGACAATTATTGTTTGTCGTAATAGTAAACATTTTAATGAATAGAAAAATAAATGAATCATAAGCATAACCGCGATACAATAGCAATTACAGACCTTGGCGCCTATAAACGTAATCTTGTCAAAATACGTGAATATACCGGAAGCCGGGTTCGTCTTATGGCTGTCGTTAAAGCCAACGCATATGGTCATGGCATGATCGAGTGTGCCCGGACTGCACTGGATGCGGGTGCATCGATGCTTGGTGTGGCGCTGGCATCCGAGGGCGTAGCGCTACGAGAAGCAGGGATAACAGCACCTATTCTTGTTTTTTCAGCAGAATCATACGATTATTTTGAAATGCTTATTTGCAACAATCTGACTATAACGCTAATCTCCGGAGAAATGCTAATAAAGCTGGGAAAAGAGCTGAAACGGCTGAATGCTTCCTGCACGGTTCATATAAATGTCGATACAGGTATGGGGCGGGTCGGTGTCAAATATAAAGAAGCATTCAAACTTACCAGGGATGCATCTGATAATAAAAATATTACAATTGAGGGCATTTACAGTCATTTCCCATCGGCTGATGAGGATCGTGACGAATATTCGCTAAACCAAATTGTTCTTTTCAAAAACCTTATCGGCGAACTTGAACAAAATGGGCTTCGTCCGCCATTTGTTCATATGTGTAATTCGGCAGCCACTTTGAAATTTCCACAGGCTCATTTCGATATTGTCAGACCCGGTATTATGACTTACGGCCTGATACCGTACATTGGGAGCCAGGAAAAGCTGATTCTCGAACCGGTTCTCTCATTTGTGAGCAAAATCGGGTTTATTAAAAAAGTTCCTGCCGGATATCCCGTATCTTACGGTGGAACATTCGTAACCGAACGTCCCTCGGTACTTGCTACGGTTCCTGTTGGATATGGCGATGGATTCAACCGTCACCTGTCGAACAACGGCCGTGCGATTATTAACGGCAAATCCGTACCGGTTGCGGGACGGGTATGTATGGATCAGACGGTTTTTGATGTAACGGATGCAGGAAAGGTAAGTGTTGGCGACCAGGTTATACTCATCGGCAAAGATGGAAACGAGCAAATTGTGACGGAAGAACATGCAGAAATAGCGGGGACAATCACTCATGAAATTGTTACGGGAATCACCGGTCGAGTTTCTCGAATCTATAAAGAAACCACCTGAAAAAGTATACATCACGGAAATACATTGTGGAATCGATACGATAGCGATAGCCGGAACATCCGAGGGACTTTTACGGACAGGATTAAATATCCCGTTACCCTATTTCATCGAGAAGATATCCTCTGAATGGGATTCGGAGATACGAATCGATGACGGGCCATTCACTGAAATTGCCGAAAGTCTCAAATCATATTATGAAGGCTCCACCGATCCGATTAAGGCCACGGTTCAGCCGGTACGGCAAACTCCTTTCACACTTGAAGTCCACCGGATCATAACGCGTATTCCCTTTGGTGGAGTATTGACCTACGGCGATATTGCGAAATTAACGGGAAGGCCCGGAGCAGCCCGGGCAGTCGGAACAGCCTGTGGCAAAAATCAGGTGTTGCTGGTTGTACCCTGTCATCGGGTAGTCGCCTCTCAGGGACTCGGTGGTTTCGGTGCCGGTGGGCTTGAAGTGAAAAAAAAGCTTCTGGAACATGAACATGTCATTATATGAACTTTGAATTTAGAATGTTTTTAACTTTGTGCCTTCTGTCTCTGTGCCTTTGTGCCTGTATTATTAACCTTGAACTTTGAACTTTAAATTTTGAACTATTCCCCATGAGCTTAAAAGACATCTCCCTCGGCCGTTATGTATATGGCACATCGCTTTTGCACCGGCTTGATCCCCGTACGAAAATGATATGCCTTCTTATTATCATGGTCGGACTTTTTGCCGGCAACAGATGGCAATTGCTGCTGATCGCGGGAATCTATATACTGCTTGCAGGTTTTATATCGGGTTTAACGCCAGCTTATCTGGTGCGTAGTATAATGCCGTTCAAATGGCTCATTATACTGACTGTGATTCTCAACGCACTTTTTGTCGGTGGGCATATTCTTATAAAAGCCCCGCTGCCATATGGTGGAATTACCCGTGAAGGACTGATGCTGGGAACAATCTATGGAGTACGAATAGGAATGCTTGTACTTGCGGCATCGCTCCTGACATTGACAACAGAGCCGGTTGTTCTTGTTACGGGGGTGGAAAAACTGCTTGCCCCTCTGACAAAATTCAATATTAAGCCGCATGAGGTGGCAATTGCAATGATAATTACCATCAGGTTTGTACCTGTCCTGTTGGATGAAGCTGTAAAAATCCGTAAATCCCATGCGGCGCGGGGATTTAATCCTAAAGGAGTGATCAACCGTTTCAAGTCTGTATCGATATTACTGCTGCCTCTTTTTTCCTCAGCAATTAGGCGGGCGGAACATCTGGCGGTTGCAATGGAATGCCGTTTATACAGAAGTGAAGCCTCAAGGACGCGTTTCAAGGAAATCAGGATGTTGGGTTCAGACTGGACAGCGCTTTCGATAACAGTATTATTTCTTTTATTTATGTTGGTAATATAACTTTGTTTTTGTATATTATATAGTAATCGGTACCAAAAAACCTGTATACTAATCCGAACAAACGTATCTGCATGAATTTTCTATTATACCAATATTCCCATAGCCCCAAACAATAGAGAAGGATAAGTTCATTTAATAATGTATACGGTTAAACTTGTGCTCGAGTATGACGGAACAAGGTTTGCAGGCTGGCAGGTACAACCCTGTGAACGCACGGTACAAAAAGTTGTGGAAGATACCATCGAAAAGGTGGTTCATCATCCCGTCAGGCTTATCGCCGCAGGCAGAACAGATGCCGGTGTGCATGCAGCAGGTCAGGTTGCCGGTTTCAAAACAGAATCGGACATGGAAATGTGGAGACTGGAAAAGGCTCTTAACGGGCTGTTGCCGCGTGATGTAAGTGTGATACGAATCGACCGGGTGCATGATTCATTTAATGCACGGTTCGATGCAAAATCACGTTCGTATCGATACACTATCTCAGACAGACGTCTCTCGATAGGAAGAAAATATGCATGGCATGTAACCTATAAACTGGACAGAACGCTTCTGGAATCATCGACGAGTGTACTTAATGGTGAATGTGATCTCAGAGGATTCTCAAAAGGAAACGAAAACCAAGATTTTTCAACGATTGTTATGAAAAATCAGTGGACGTTTAATAACAATTTGATGATATTTGACATAACTGCCATAAGGTTTTTTCATCATGCGGTGAGAGGTATCATCGGGAGCGCTGTGGAAATTGCACGGGGTAAGTCATCGCCATCGCTGATGAAACAAATTCTCGAAACGCGTGACAGAAAACTTGCCGGGCCGACAGCTCCTGCGCATGGGCTCTGTTTGGTACATGTGGATTATGGAGAGTAATGTTATGAAATTTGATGATTATTATGAGTCAGAATATAATCCAAAACGTTTAAAATATATAAAAATAATAGTTTTAATTCTATTTGGTGCAATACTTTCTCATCTTCTTAGACCTTATATTTTCAAAAAAACTATTGAAAATAAAAGTTCGGTTGACGCACAGACAATTTTAGAAAAAAAACTTGATGGTTTACCCGAATACGAACGTGCTGTCATAGAAGCAACCCAAAAGGCTATACCGGCAGTAGTAAGTATTTTGACATACGGGACACAGGATGTTGTTTACCGTTTTAGGGATCCTTTTCTGGATATGCTTTGGGGAGGGCGCGTTGGCGGCAGGAGGCCAATATCAGCGACGGGATCAGGTGTAATTGTTGATCCGAATGGAACCATAATAACCAATGATCATGTTATCGGTATAAGTCGTGATACCAGGGTGAAATGGCAGGTCACTCTTCCTGATGGAAGAAGATTCGATGCAAAATTAGTAAAAAGATTTCCCATGCAGGATATTGCCATACTGACCATTGACGGCAAAGGCCTGCCCTATATGAAATTCGGTTCATCAGCGGATGTCATTCAGGGACAGACCGCGCTCGCCATTGGAAATCCGTTCGGCCATGCGTTTTCCGAAGGTTCTCCGGTAAGTGAACCTACAGTAACCAGAGGGATTATCTCGGCGAAGCGGCGAAGCATGAAATTTGACGCTCAGGGCGTATCCCGTTATTACCGAAATATGCTCCAGACGGATGCATCGATTAACGAAGGAAATTCCGGCGGAGCGCTCATCGATATTCACGGAAATCTCATAGGAATCAATACCGCTATCTATACTGCCGGTGGAACAGGGTCCATAGGTATAGGATTTGCGATTCCATCGGATAGAATTAAACTAATCCTTGAACGTGTTGAACAGTATGGTGATATCGGCACACCGTACATCGGAATAAACGTTGAAGAAATGACACAGGCTATGAAAGAAGCATTAGACATTGAGGAACATAGTGGTATTATAATTACCACGGTTGAAGACGGAAGTCCCGGTGAAAAATCAGGATTTAAACGCGGTGATGTCATAATCAGGATAAACGGACTTGACGTATCATCGGTTGAAGACGCCAGAAAAACATTCAGAGGCGCTATTCCCGGTGAAATATATACTTTAACAATTTTCCGTGATGGCAAAATATACGAACAATCACTGACGCTCGGGTCACAATAGGAGTGTTATTAATAGTAAAAACACTACGTTAAGTTGAATAATAAATTTGTTAATAAAAGTAAACATGTTGTAAAAATAGTTTGTGAAAAAATCTGAAAAATCTTATATTGTTCTATATTGGGTAATGTATTATAATGAAGATTGATCCTGATGGATATAAATTTAGCGTCTTTTTTCTCGTTTGTGCAGTAGCGGGGATATGGGGATATGCGGAATTAAAATGGCCGGTGTTTTTATGGATATTATGCACCGGCATGTTTTTCATGTTCTATACTATGTATTTTTTCCGTGATCCCTATCGTGAAGTACCGAAAAATGAAAATGCAGCAGTGTCAGCCGCAGACGGTGTTGTCGTTGATGTTTCAACCGTGGAAGCCGATGGTTTCGAAAACGGTGAGGCTTTACGGATAGCGGTTTTCATGAATGTTTTCAACGTTCATGTTAACAGAAGTCCCTTGAGCGGGAAAGTAATAAAAACTATACACCGAAACGGAAAGAAGCTTTCGGCGTTTAACAAAAGGGCAGAGTACGAGAACGAACACGGTGACACCGAACTCCTGACTGCATGGGGAGTAATCAGGATTCGGCAGATTGCAGGGCTTATTGCACGAAGGGTAGTAATACGTGTTAAAGCCGGAAATGAACTGGAAAAAGGTGATCGGATTGGCCTGATACGATTTGGGTCAAGAGTCGATGTGTTTTTTCCCAAATCGTTTGTCCCGAATGTAGAAAAAGGTGACCACATCAGTGCCGGAAAATCCGTGATTGCACATGCACCTGAAACAAATTGATGTGTTTGTTATTATAACCGGGAGTACAACTGATGAATCTATTTAATGCAAAGAGAATCTTGCCCTCTATATTTACTCTCGGAAATCTTCTTTGCGGATTTCTTGCAATAAATAATGTAATTGAGGGATCTTATGCATCCGCTGCATGGTGGATAATCATTGCAGGCATATTTGATGCACTTGACGGTAAGATAGCACGACTCACAGGATCGTCATCCGAATTCGGCATAGAATTTGATTCGATAGCCGATGTAATTTCATTTGGAATCGCACCGGCAGTGCTTATCTATCATTATGCTCTTATTGAAGGTGGCAGAATCGGTTACTTTCTTGCATTTTGTTTTTTAGCTGCGGGAGCTATACGGCTCGCACGGTTTAATTTGAAAGCGACGACAGGGAAAAAAACCCATTTTACCGGTATGCCGATTCCTGCCGGAGCAGGAATTTTAGCATCGTACGTCTTATTTTGCGAGAATGTCTGGAACGAACTGGCTCAGTTTGATATTGTGATCGTATTGACAATTTTATCCTCCCTTGCTATGGTCAGTCACTTCAAATATAATATCATGCCGCGAATCGGATTCGGAACAAGACGGGATTCGATCAGAAGTATTTGGTTTATATGCCACATCCTGATTATCGCACGGTTCCCCGACGAAGTCTTCTTCCCAACCGGTATACTTTACCTGATCTCCGGACCTATAAAGTCACTGACTGCCCCGGCTGTAAATCATGTATTCAATAAAGCTGACAGCAGATAAACTATCTAAAACGGAGATACTATGCGGGAAAAAAATATTGGAATATTAATTATCACATTATTTGTCGGAGTATTAATCGGAGGTGCCCTTGGACAACTTCTCGGCTTGTTTCTTCCGGAAAATCACCTTGTTACCAAAGCACTTGTTGAACCACTTATGACATATGTAGCGGGACCATGGGATTTGAATCTTATTATAATAATTTTGAGTTTCGGTTTTAAGATGCATATTAATTTTTTCAGCATACTGGGAATTGTAGGTGCCTGGTATTACTACAAATATTCGTATTGATAACAAATCCTGCGTGTCAGGATTATCTATAGGAGGTGAACAATATGTTTGGACTCGGCCCAATGGAGTTGGTAATAATATTTCTAATAATTCTCCTCGTATTTGGCGCGAAAAGAATTCCTGAAATTGCACAGGGACTTGGTAAAGGAATAACGGAATTTAAAAAAGCTGCAAGAGATGTTACGGAAGAATTTGATGTTTCGAACACCTCAACAACTCATGTAAAAAATGAATTGAAAGGAAAATCAGCTCAAAATTCCCAGAATAGGACCACGGCAACAAAAGAAACAAAAGAGAAAAAAGAAAGCTGAAACATTATAGTACAACATATTTTCGCTGAATATGCACATATTATTCAGGCAAGGTAGTTTATTTGATATAATTCAACAGAGTACTTTCTTACATAAAAAGCCGGATACCTACTCCGGCTTCTTAATACATGGGGAGCAATAAATTGGAATTATTCGAGTCGGGAGCATGCGATCTCGCGATAAAAATAAAAACAGGAACAATATCTTCGGAAGAGGTTACAAAAGCGGTTCTTCAAAAGATCGAGCAAAGAGAATATGACATAAATGCTTATATAACAACCACACCCGAACTTGCTCTCAAACGTGCAAAAAGTATTGATATACAACGTATTCAGGGAAAAGATATCGGCCTGCTTGGCGGTATACCGATGGCAATAAAAGACTCGATTATTACTGCCGGTATACGAACGACTGCCGGATCACATATTCTCGAAAATTTTATTCCACCCTATAATGCACATGTTATTGATAAGCTGCTGGATGCAGGCGCCGTAATTGTCGGAAAAACCAATACCGATGAATTCACCATGGGATCCACCTGTGAAACATCATATTTCAAACCCGCAAGAAATCCACATAACACCGGCAGAGTAACCGGAGGATCTTCAGGGGGTTCGGCTGCTGCTCTTGCGGCTCATGAATGTATTGCGGCGCTTGGTTCCGATACAGGTGGATCTATCAGACAACCCGCATCCTTCTGCGGTATAACAGGTATTAAACCTACATATGGCCGTGTCTCACGGTACGGGTTAATTGCATATGCCTCCTCACTTGACCAGATCGGCCCCATGACTAAGTCAGTTAAAGATTCGGCCCTGGTTCTCTCGGTAATTGCGGGATATGACAACCGTGACTCAACATGTCTTAATGAACCTGTACCCGATTACCTTACTGAAATTGATTCCGGAATATCAGGAATCAAAATAGGCCTCCCCAAAGAATATTTTGAAGAGGGCCTTGATTCCGAAGTCTGCGACATTACAATGAAAGCTGTTGAAATCATGAAATCCGAAGGTGCGGAATTCATCGACATATCTCTTCCCCACACGGAATATGCAATTCCAACCTATTATCTTCTTGCCACTGCCGAAGCATCTGCAAATTTGGAACGTTATGACGGAGTGCGGTACGGATACCGTGCAGAAAATCCTGAAAATCTGTATGATATGTATTGCAAATCACGGTCAGAAGGATTCGGTATCGAGGTAAAACGCCGTATAATGCTCGGTACATATTGTTTATCGGCAGGTTATTACGACGCATATTATCGAAAAGCCCAGAAAGTCAGGCGGCTGATTAAAGAAGATTTCGATAAAGCCTTCAAAACGGTCGATGCTATTCTTACTCCCGTATCACCCACACCGGCGTTCCCCCTGGGATCGAAAATCAATGATCCACTTCAAATGTATCTGGCTGATATTTACACAATATCATTGAATCTTGCCGGATTACCGGGAATTTCGGTTCCAGCCGGAAAAACTTCGGACAATTTACCTGTTGGAGTACAGTTCATGGGTCGAGTTCTTGACGAGAATTTATTGTTCAGACTGGCGTATGCCCTCGAACGTAATGTGGGAACTTCGTTGACATATGAGGGAGCGGTAGTATGAAATATATTCCTACGGTCGGTCTCGAAATACATTCGCAGCTTGCAACTAAAACAAAGATATTCTGCGGATGCCCAACGGCTTTCGGGGGTGAATCAAATACGCATGGTTGTCCGGTTTGCCTTGGCATGCCGGGTGTATTACCGGTGCTGAACAAGCACGCTGTTGAACTCGCAATGAGAATGGCGCTTCTGACAAACGGGGAAATCCAGAAACGGAGCTATTTCGCACGCAAAAATTACTTTTATCCCGACCTTCCCAAAGGTTATCAAATCAGCATGTTCGAGTTTCCCCTGATCAAGGGTGGATATATAGACCTTAAAACGGAGAACGGCCCCAAACGGATCCGTTTTAACAGAATCCATATGGAAGAGGATGCCGGTAAACTTATTCATGTCGAGGGCGATATCGAATCTTATTTCGATGTTAATCGCTGCGGTGTACCGCTGATCGAGACTGTAACCGAACCGGATTTTGGGACACTTGAACAAGTATCTCTCTTTCTGAACCAACTTAAGGAATTGCTCATTTTTTCCGGTGCTTCACTGGGCAACATGGAACAGGGAAATATTCGTGTCGATGCGAATATTTCAATAAGACCTCAAGGCCAAAAAGAGCTCAATACACGTACGGAAATAAAAAACATGAACTCCTTTGTTAATGCATTGGCGGCAATCGAACATGAAATTGCCCGTCAGACCGATATTGTCGAACAGGGTAAAAAGGTTATCCAGGAAACGTTACTGTATGATCCGGTTCACGGAATTATCGCACCCATGCGTTCCAAAGAAGAAGCGCACGACTATCGGTATTTCCCGGAACCCGATCTTGTCCCGGTTTTTGTGGATGACGAATGGATTGACCGTATCAGAAGCGAACTTCCGGAAATGCGTAATGAAAAAAGAAATCGATTCATACAGGAACACGGCCTTCCTGAATATGATGCTGAAATTCTGACAACATCGCCGGATATTGCAAAATACTATGAACTGGTTATAGGGGAAGGAGCAGATCCCAAAAAAGCTTCAAACTGGGTTATGGGGGAAGTTCTCCGCATTTTAAATGAAACCCGGATTACTATCGATGAGTTTAAAGTAAAACCGTCAATGCTTGCAGAACTCCTCATTATGATAGACAATGGAAGTATTTCGGGTTCGATGGCGAAAACAGTTTTTGATGAAATGGCTTCAAATGGGAGACATCCAAAAATAATTGTCGCTGAAAAAGGATTGACCCAGATATCGGATAAGGGAGAACTGAAGAAAGTTATACGGGAAGTTATCGAATCAAATCCGAATGAAGTCGAAAAATATAAATCGGGGAAAACAAATCTTATCGCATTTTTTGTCGGCCAGGTTATGAAAATGACCAGGGGTAAAGCGAATCCCCAGGAAGTTAACGTCATATTAAGGGAGATGCTCTCATGAGGGCGAAAACACCAAAAACCTTGTATATTTGTTTATTAACACTATTTTGTGTGTTGGCCTTCAGTGATTCTACATATGCACGAAGTATTAATGACGGTCTCGGTACCAAAAGTTTTACCTGGCTTAAATCCATATCTGATGCCGGAATTTCAGCAGCAGGTGAATGCTTTGCAGCCAGGGACGATTATGCCGGATTGCTCGTCCAACCGGCAGCAGTTGCAGGAAGAGCCGACGGCACAGTCAAAATGAGTTATGTATCCCATTATATTGACACACAGTATGGTTCGCTCGGATATACCAGAAAAATAAACGATAAAGATATAGGACTAAGGCTGCTGTACGTAAACTACGGTGAATTCGTCCGTACCAGCAGCACCAGAGAGCGTTTGGGAACCTTTACTGCCGGAGAAATGGGATTAACGCTCAATATCGGCAAACAGGTTCGTGATGATTTAAAAGTTGGTGCTATGGTATCATATATGTCCTCCAAAATCGAGGATTTCACCGCACAGGCTGCGGCAGTCGATCTTGGGGTATTATACACACCGCCATTTGATGGTGTAACGGTCGGCGCGACTCTAATGAATTTAGGAAAAGTCACCAAAAGTTATTCGAGTGGGTACGAAGACAGGCTTCCGATGTTTCTTACAGTCGGAGCAAGAAAAAAACTCTCACATGCACCGATTACTTTTTTTACGGATATAATTTTCCCGAATGACAATGACATCGTTTATGCTTTCGGTATCGAGGTATCGATACGTGACAGATTATTCCTCTATACCGGTACAAAAAGCAGGAGTGATATCGATATTAATACCTACAAAGCAAAAACCGACTTTTCGGGAATCTCAACATTCGGATTCGGAGTAACCATAGACCGCTATCGTTTCAATTATGCGTATCTGCCTGATGACGCCCTGGAGGATATACATAAAATAACCCTAAGTCTGAAAGTTCCCTGATAGATAAAAAAAACATGGGCATAAAACCCATGGAAAAACCACATTACCGACCGCATTTACATGTAGTCTATTATTTTTTCTTTAAACAAATTACCCATCTA
>JAFGMP010000227.1 GCA_016927495.1 Candidatus Latescibacterota bacterium
ATTGTGGCCATTACCAGTGTCCTGATCGCGTTACACGTGTTATCGATTGAACATTAAATCTAATAAAATATGCAAAGAAAGCGAAACATCGCCTCAAACTGATTGTTGTGCCGCACGATCCCCGCTTATAATCGAGATGCTGCCGAAAAAAGAATAGCCAAAATTTGAGGAACCCGCATACTTGTAAAAAGAAATCCCGACACCTGAGTTCCGGAAGGGCAAAAAAAAAGGCAGTGAAAGCCTGAGCTTTTCACTGCCTTGAAAACAGTATCTGAAGTCTGCTTATTTTGCAAACTTTGATTCCACTGCTTTGGAAGGAACTGCATAACCTGAAACTTCAGGTGATGAGCCGCGGAGGCTTCCGCCACCGCCCATGTTGCCGTAAGCATTGCGATTGATTCTCATGGTACCTTTGCCCAGTGAATCAAACAGCATTCCGACAGTTTCCCAGTGCCCTTCAACCATAACCTCAAAGATACGGCCAGCGGCTGCCAGGATATCGGTAAATACACCTCCACCACTCATAATTCCTCCTTTTGGAATTTAATTATTGGAAATCTACCTGTGATCAGGAAATACATACTTTAACCTAATTTAAAGCAATAAACGGAAAAACACAAACAAAGAATTCAGATGCTTTTCAATAAACTCTGTTCAAGCTTATTTTTTTGGCGCTCCCTTCTGAAATGAGCCCGCCATATTTTTTACAGCTTCAGAAGCGGTAACCCCGGCATCGCCGATCGCTTTGGCCGCGTTGTCCGTAACGTTCTCGACGTTCTTCACTGCATCGGTGTACAACTCGCCGGCTGAACGGGAAACGTCTTTAACGGTAATAGCGACTCTGTCGATAGTTTCGCCTACCACGCCGCCAGTACGTCCGAGCATATTGCCCACGCCCGTAGCGTCTATGAGGGAACCGACCGTTCCAGTTACAGTTTCCACAACGTTTCCGGCAAGTTCGAGGCCTCCGACAACGGCGCTCTGCCCCGTCAGCAGCACGCTTTCGGCAAGGAAGGTGAGACGATCGGTGAAATCAAGCTCTTTGAAATCCTTACGGAGTTTCTGATAGGATTCTGACATGTTGGTTCTCCGGTTTAATCAGAGCCGCTCGTTGGCTAAGCCCTGTTTTAATGATTGTTTCGAGTACAGTGCGTATTGATGATGAAAATTAACAAAATTCCCTCATCAAACAAACAGCCGTTACAGCTCGGGATCATACTTTATTGTATTCGCGATGACGCTGATGCTGCCCCTGATGGTTGAGATCGAACGGTATATGGAGCCATTTATCCTTGAAAACAGCATCGCCCGGCTCCAGGCCGGTCAGGCTGATAGGAAGCGTAATAATCTTGCGCTGATTGCCTATCTGCACATAGAGCTCGTCGCCGGTAACCCACACGTCGATATCGACGGGATTGGCGAACATAAGCTTGAGCTGGACTTCGTAGATATCTCCGTTGCGGACGAATTTGATCGGAGGTTCATTGTACATGAGATCGGATGGGTCGGTATCGCCGTACATATCGCGGGCAAACATCTCGAGAGACTTGAGCCCCACGATTTCCTGCTCGTACATTCTCAGCTTCTTTACCGGTAACGGAGAGAAGCCTTCTTCGATCTCGCCGAGATATTTCTGCTGAATGCCTTTCCATTTTTCAAGGTAACCGCTATCCTCGTTGGTATCGAGAAGTCTGTTGACCAGAACCATATCGACCTTGAACCCGTAAAGATTCAGATAGGTCAGGGCTCTCATGGTCTCCTTGATCGACATCTTCTCGGCATTCATGACAAGACGAACAGTCGATTTAACGTTATCGGTAAGGATTTCGCGGATATCTTCGAGTTCGTCGAACACCTGATCGACCGATTCGATGGCATCTTCCGGCGGAATATAGTATGCAATCCTGTCGGACATTTTCGACAGCGGTTTGCTGAGCGGACGAACAATGTATTTATTGACGTTCTTGACGGCCTTCATCCCCCATGACAGCGTATCGGGAAGTGAAAGCAGCCTGAGCGTTTCACCGGTCGGAGCAGTATCGAGCACAAGCGCATCGTAAAGTCCCGCGGTTTTATAGCGCTTGATACGCAAAAGGGAAAAGAGCTCTTCCATTCCGGGAAGAATGGTCATCTCGTCGGCCATAACACCTGAGACGCCCTGAGCCATAAAAATTCTCGTGTAGTATTTCTGTACCGACTGCCAGTTCTGCTTCAGATCGACATAAGGGTTGACTTCGATGGCATGAAGATTTTCCTTGATTTTGGTGGGTTCGGCACCAAGAGCGAGGTTGAATGAATCCGACAGACTGTGTGCCGGATCTGTTGAAAGAACCAGGGTGCGATGACCCAACTCGGATAAACGGACAGCTGTTGCTGCTGACACGCTAGTTTTACCCACTCCGCCTTTACCTGTGAATGTTAAAATACGCATGAACCGGACATTGGTTTTGTGAATACGACCAAAAGATAAAAGATATAACTCTCTCTGGACTCTACAAAAGATCTAACATACACACTTCCTGCCATCTTAAAAAATTTATACTGGCCTTTTGAGTGCTGAGTTCTGCGTGCTGAGTGACGGGCGAGTAAGATGCTTTGGAATACAGGAATCAGACTTGTGAGATTTATAAGATTTATCCTCTGTTATTCATGAGCGTTCGTCTCGAATTATTAGATAATGCATTCATTTCAAGATAAATATCGCTGGTTGACAACGGCATGTTCGAGTGGGCGTACAGTATATCGCATTTCCGGTCTTTCTGTCAAATTCCGCAGGGGCCGAAAATCGTGAAAATGAGTCGATTTTCGGCTATCCAGACATCCAGCCTCTTCACCGCAACTCGATCCTCAAAAAAACAAAACCCAAACTCATCACTCTTCCCCCTCCAGCTATCCAGCTATTTCGCTATCCAGCTTCTTCCCGCGTAACCAATCATACCGGCCAACGGGCCAAGATCTCCCGCTCCATTTGCATAATCGGCTCTATGTTCCGTTATTACCCTGAAGAGTTTCTTTTTTTAACCGGCCTTTTTATTGACCGATCCTGTACATGACTCCAGAATCCGCCACGATAGCTGATGTGACCGCATTGATCACTGCTTCACGAAAAATCAGCAGGGATGTTTCCGTTATCACGTTCGAGTGTCCTGAAATCGCTGCAACGGCACGACCAGGTAATTTCGTCAATATCAAGGTCAACGATTCGACGCAGCCACTCCTTCGGCGCCCGTTTTCGATCCATGACATCCGTGGAGCGTCCATCGACATCATGGCGAAAACCGTCGGCTGCGGAACGGCGATCCTTACCGATTCCCCTTGCA
>JAFGMP010000228.1 GCA_016927495.1 Candidatus Latescibacterota bacterium
CCAAGTTTTACCACTTCAACATTTAAATTATCTTTCACGTCATGTTCCGCTGAAAGATATTGATCGATGGCATCGAGTGTTGTTGCATGAAAATAACGTTCACCGCATTGGCTGCACACCTCAGCCTCAATATTTTCGACAATGTATAGTTTTCCCTTAAGCCAATGCTGGCGTTTTACCTTCTTTTTTATTAGTCTTCCCGCCACAAATCATGTCAACGAACCACTCTATTTGATCGGTTTTTCTTTTCTGAACAGATAGAGGGCAACACCTTTGTTCTCTCGAATTGTTGCTTTGACCGCTTCGGTGTTTTTCTCACAATGCAGCAAGCTTTTCCATGAATAAAAATGCCAGGGGTGATGAAAATCGGAGTTGGCGATATAATTGAATTTTTTTAATCCGATCACATTGAAGAGATCGTCACGGTTCGCGACCTCCCAGGCATCAAAAAGCGAGGCATACTGTTCATGATTTTCCCACAGGTGAATAAATTCCTGTTGCCCTCCGGTGCTCTTGTGATGCGGATGGCAGGCAACAGCTATTGCGCCCTGATCATGAATCTGGCTTACGATTTCCCCGACTGAAAGATCAGGATTAATATACTCTTTAATGTCGATGCCCAATATATGATATTTACCGCTGTTATTTGAAATCTCGACTCCGGGAATAAGCAGCATTTTGTATTTGTCCCAGGCTCTTTTCGATTCCTGCCACAGACGTTTTAAATATCCGGGAAAATCCTCTTTTTTCATAACATCGAGCGGTTCGTTTTTTTGTGCCTTCTCATCGGATGTTTGGGAATCCAGTATATGATCGGTAATACTTATAACATCAAAGCCATTTTCACCATAAAGGTCTACAACCTCGTCGAGCGGCATTTTCCCGTCGCTGATTGTGGTATGTATATGGAAATCGCACATCAGCCAGTTATCTTGCATGGTATCCTCCGGATTTTATTTACCAATGTATAATTCGAAAAATATTATTAAACTTTATAGAATAAACATAATGTGTTAAGATTATATGTGCAAAGTGCAAAATAATTACATATTATACAATAATGCTTTTCGGAACATTTTCATGTCAAATATGACTTGTTCAGTTTGGTCACATTCATTTATGTTAAATGAACAAAATATTTACTTACAGGAGTGAATCATGCATGAAGAAATGCCTTATCATACGATTCCTGATCCTCCGGATACTATAACCGGGTTGACCGTGCTTATCAGATTGATCGATGGTCTCGGGTTCCGTTTTCGCTGGGCAACGGAAGGACTAAGGGGAGAGGATTGCCGTTTTAAACCCGATCCGCGATGTATGAGTATTAAGGAGCTTATCGAACACATCTGGGGTCTTGTCAACTGGATCAGGCTTTCGATTACCGGCATAAAACAGAGCAGGCCGGAAGAAGTTCATTTTGTGAGAAAATCAATCCTGGATATGATAGTCGAACTACGAAGGATATTTCTATCCATGAGCGAGGATGACCTGAATGAGATCAGAATCCACGATCATTCTTTCTGGCATATCATAAACGGTCCGCTTTCCGATGCATTGACACATGTGGGACAGATAAATATTTTAAGAAGACTTTCGGGAAATCCGACACCGGATGTTAATGTTTTTACAGGAAAACCGAACTTCTAAACATTAAATATTATTTTCCCATTTCAAACGGTGGAATATCCCTTTGCAGCGCCCAGTAAGCAGCCCGCCAGTGGAGTTCACGGTATTTCGGGTGTCTCCATGCATCGCTTGTATGCCCGGCAAGAAGCACGACGACTCTCCCCTGTCTTCTCTTGATACACCAACCCGCATCACATTCAATGCCGTCATTTATTCCTGTCGCACGGAATAAAACCGTAGCGCCGGGATCATCAATTTCTTTTATAAGATTTTCGTCAAGATCGATTTCAAAATCGTTGAATCTTTGTGTAATCGGATGTGTTTTATGGAAGTAATGAAATCTGACCGGCTGAAGTTTTGCCCCTGAACGAACCGGTTTTACTCCCAGCATCGTCATCAGTTTCGTGTGCTCCGGATTTCCGGCAGTACAATGGAGCGCAACAAAACCCATACCTCGCTTTTCAACATTTTCGATAATAGCATCTTCCATTTCAGGTGCCATAAACGGATCGGGTTCAGGCCGGTTTTCAACAAGTCCCTCAGAACTGAAACCCTGCGCATCATATGTTCCGGTACGGTTCATTATAAGAAGATCGGTATCGCTCAGTTGCTCAGGAGTTATAAACCGGCTTGCCTGAGCAAAAAACAGGCGCCATCCTGATTTTGAAAAGGTTTCACGGAGATATTTTTCCTGAGTAACCCCGTTATGGATATAATCGCCCCCGAAATAAATTACCTTGGTTTCACCCGGCGCTTTCTGTGAACAGACAGCTATCATCGGATTAATACCTGCCGCAAACGTTACCAGCCCGGTTTTTATCACTGTCCGGCGTGTCGTCTTAAAGCGTGGATTCATGACTGATTCCCGAAAAATCAGAGAAAATTGCCAACATATTCGACCATCTGTTTTGCAGCGCCAACAAAATCTTCCTCATTTTCAAGCAGCGAGGGGATTTCATTAAACTGCTCGACATCGTATCCGTTTTCGTCATAAGCCAGCCTGAAATATTCCACCTGGTTCAGCTTTTCGACTTTTTCTTCGGATATAGGCGCGTTCCAGTTAGGAACAATTTCACGGTTTTTATAAGACATCATCACGCCTCCAAAAACTTTCGGCGGTATGGTGTATACAATGGGTCCGCCGGCGTACATATCGACATGGGGATAGAACCACTCACCATTCTGATTTCTATGGAGCCTTGCCGAACAATGAAGCATTTTGATGGGATGCTTGCGATCTTTGATCAGACGGGCGGCTTTTTTGACTAAAACCTCGGATGCATATCTCAATTCAAGGGGGCTAATGTCCATATTTTGCTGATTTATTATTCCACGGAATGCAGCGCTGTCCTCGAGCCTCCCACCCATATGTGTGCAGACTGCACGCCATCCGAAACGAGGTTTCGGAAACTCCTTGAGATGAATTTTACGGCCCTCATCGATCATTCTGGCAACAGTCATGATCTGCGACATGGTAAAAACACAGGTTGCATTGGTAGCAATCCCCTTTGATGCAAGATAACGGTAAATCGGCATACCCTCTGTTGTTCCGGGAATTTTAATCATCACGTTCGGTGACAGATCGGCAAGCTGTTCAGCCATTTCACGCATAGCGGATTCATTATAAAATAACTGAGGCGAAACCTGACCCGATATATGGCCTGATTTCCCCTTCGAAGCCTCAAACAGAGGCATAAATTTCTCGGCACCCCTCTTGATAACTTCACTGTACACATCAACAAAAAGACCATATTTTGACTTGCCTTTGTAAGCTTTTCGTTTTTCGATTATGATTTTGTCCCATTCGCTTTTACAGGTTTTCAGGACAGCCCAAGACAAAGGCGGATTCGTTGTACATCCATCGAATATCCAATTCTCAACCGGCGCATCAAAAAACATACTTTCCAATTCATCCCCGAACCACTTTTTTTCAGACTCAGGTACTGCAGATGATTGTGTAAATTCTTTTTTGAAGTTCGGCCAGACAAGCGGAGATGAATCCCACCATATTTCAGTGTCAGGATTGAGTTTTTTTAACTTTTTCCATGGGTTACTCATGTGTGATCCTTTCAATATATTCGATTTACCTCAATTATTTGCGCAATTAATACGGAATTACCATGATACAGATATATAATATACGAAATACAACAACATACGGCAAATATAATTCATTATACATTTACATCAATATCCTCTTCTTAGCGCCATTTCGCTTTCACACACAGTCTTTTACTTACAGAATTCTTTTCACAGGTTTTCATGAAATATTGTATTCTTTAAGCTTTCGATACAGTGTACTTTTCCCCATTTCGAGCATTTGCGCAGCTATAATACGGTTTCCTCCCGCGTTTTTAAGAGCGGAGAGTATGGCATCTTTCTCCATTTCGGCAAGCGTCTTCGCTCCGGGCGACGGTGTTTGCACCATAACATTTTCGCACATCAGTTCAAGAGGAAGATGGTCAGTTTCTATTACCGGACCGGAACCAAGTACAAAAATTCTTTCGATCATATTGCGGAGTTCTCTTACATTTCCCGGCCATGGATATTTCATGAGAACGTGTATGGCATCCCGTGAAATGGATTCGAATTTATTTTGGTTGTCACGAAATTCGTTCATAAAGTGTCGAACGAAAAGCGGTATGTCTTCCGTACGGTCACGCAGCGGCGGAAGAAAAACGGGAACTACATTTAAACGGTAAAACAGGTCGAGTCTGAAATTTCCCGTATCAACCTCGTTCTTGATATTTCTGTTTGTTGCGGCTATTATTCGTACATCAACCGGTTCGGACCGTGTTCCTCCGACTGGCCTTATCTCTTTTTCCTGAATCACACGGAGGAATTTTGCCTGAGTGTCCGGCGGAATTTCCGTGATCTCATCGATAAACACCGTGCCGCCGTCAGCCTCCTTGATCATTCCGTTTTTAGAACTGAACGCTCCGGTGAATGCTCCTTTAACATGTCCGAAGAGTTCACTTTCTATCACCTGGTGCGAAATGGAACTGCAGTCGATGGTTACAAACGGTTTTTTTGCCCGTGGACTGTTAAAATGAACCGACCGTGCTATCAGTTCTTTTCCCGTACCGCTTTCACCCTGTATAAGAACCGGACTGTCACGGTGTGATACTTTTTTCAATGTCCGATATACTTCCTGCATGGCATGAGAATCGCCGACGATGCCCTGGAAAGAATATTTAACCTCGAGTTCTGCCTGCAGGCGTTTGTTTTCGGAAATGAGCGCTTTCTTTTCGACAAGGGCCTTCAACGTTTTTTTCAGTTCATGATCGTCAAATGGTTTGATGATGTAATCATATGAACCGAGCCTCATAGCGCTGACGGCAGATTCGATGGTACCATATCCGGACATGATTATTACTTCCGTAGAAGGATATTTCTTTTTAATCAGCTTTAAAAGCCCGATGCCATCCATACCGGGCATTTTGTAGTCGACAAGGGCGACATCGATTTCCTCTTCAGTAAATATTTCAAGAGCATCATAGCCGTTCAATGCTGAAAAAAAAACGTATTGTTCATTCTTCAACATTCGTTTCAGCGAATGAATAACGTTTTCCTCATCATCAACAATCAATAATTTTAACGGCATTAACTTGTTCCAAAGTTAAATAACATCCATAAATCTTTATAAGGCTAATGTATGTAATATCATATCAATTTTCTACAAAAAACTCAAAAGAGTCTGGATTATGATTGAATCGATAATTTATTCCGGTTATCCGGGTTAACTGAGCATTTAAAAAGTATCGCATGATAAATGCCCCCCCGGCTTCGCCGTGTCCCCCCCAACAGGGGTGATGTCCAAAAGACAGGGGGGTAATTCTGCTTTACAGATTGATATAATCTTCAAAAGCTTATTAAACATGATAACCGAATAATTTATTTTGCCAGTTCAGTCATTCACAAACCAAATATAACACATATTCCCCGATTTCCCAAAATGGGAAATTTTCCAATACAGAGAATAAAGCATTAAGTATCTATAAATATTAGGCTTACAATAATTAATACATGAATTTTTCCCATTTAGAGACTACTTCAGCCGAAAATTCAAAACACAACTCCAAATATACACGGCACTAAGTCATTTATTATCAATAACTTATATAATATTTAAATATTTGGCACACTAATCGCTGTTATATCAATTCGAATGAAATAAAAATTGTGTTTAAAATAATTTTGCTGACGCAAAAAAATAGAAAGAGAAGAAAATGACAAAATCAAACTCGACAAATCTGTGTAAAATCCTTGTTATCGACGACGAAGAAAGTATATGCAGATTACTAAGCACCTTATTGAAGCGTTCAAATTATTATGTTGAAACATTTACTGACAGTACAAAAGCATTACAAAGATTAGATGAATATGCTTTCGACATTGTAATTACGGATTTGCAAATGCCGAATACGACAGGCTGGGATATTGCTCAGCATGTTAAGGAGAATAATCCGAAAATTCCGGTAATTCTTATTACCGCTGCCTTGTCAGAATATGATGAATATCTTAAAGAACTCGGTATCGACTACATAATTCCCAAGCCGATGAGTATACATCATGTACTTGATATCATTAAAGAAATTTCAAAAGTATGTTAATAATATTAACATTCTTGTGAATGATGATGAATTCGAAAAGTTTTAATTGATTCCTTCCTCCGAATCCCTTGAGGGGTGAGAGTTTTGCCAATTCACTTTCACCTCTCACGGGAGAAAATAGCATAAAAATACTTATAAATACACAACATAACGGTTCAAAGTAATTGTTCTATTAAAATTATATGGACACAATGCCCTGATGATGATATAATAATGTAATACAGGATGTATCATGTAACATACATCGGAACATTAAAAATCATATAAAAACATCGGGGTTTTTTAACATGAACAATGAAAAGAAACAAAACAATAAACGGCCCAATACGAAATTGAAAAATGAACAAAATAAAGATAAAGAGATTGAACAAAATAAATCTGAGAAAACCATATTATCCGATACGGTGTGTGGTCAATCGCAAAAATATAAAATAGTTTTCGATCTATCACCGGATGCAATCATACTTATCGACAACAAAGGAGTTATTTGTGAACTTAATAACAGAATATACGATTGGCTTGGATATTATCCGGCAGAAATCAAAGGTAAAAATCTTCTTGATATACCATTTTTTTCCGAAAAAAATAAAGCATTCATATTAAAGAAATTTTCCCAACGTTTGACAGGTGATTATATTAAACCTTATGATATAGAGTTCATCACTACAGACGGAATAATAAAAATCGGCAGAATACGTGGAACAGTTATTAAAAATGAAAGCAATTACATTGTCGGCACGATTATACTGATTTCTGATGTAACGGAAATGATCGAAGTTGAGAATAAACTAAAGGAAGTCAGAGACAAACTTGAGGAACGCGTGAAAGAGCGCACGAGAGAATTACATAATATAAATGAAGAATTACGCCGCGAAATTGCCGAACGTAAAAAAATAGAAATAATCCAGGAGCGCCTGAAAGCAGCAATTGACCAGATACATGAAGCGGTGATTATTACAGATAAAGAAGGTACGATTCAGTATGCAAATCCTGCATTTGAAACGATAACAGGTTTCACACCACAGGGGGCAACCGGTAAAAATTTCCGTATTCTAATAAGTGACAAACATGATAGAAATTTCTATACATCATTATGGAATACCATATCATCCGGTAAGGTCTGGTCCGGCAAGTTCACAAACAATAAAAAAGACGGAACGTTATATCATGAAGAGTTAACTATCTCACCTGTAATGGATGAATCCGGTACTATAATCAACTATGTGGCGGTAAAACGCGACATATCACAGCAACTCACCCTCGAAACCCAGCTTCGTCAGGCCCAGATGCTGGAATCCATTGGCCAGCTGGCGGCAGGAATCGCTCATGAAATAAATACACCGACTCAATATGTCGGTGATAACACACGTTTCATGAAAGATACGGTAAACGACATTTTCACACTGCTTGATACATACAAGCGGCTGTATAATGCTGTAAAAACCGAATCCCTGTTTCCCGAACTGACAGATGAATTAGAAAAAAAGATTGTCGATTCAGACATCGATTATCTTTTTGAAGAAATCCCGAATGCCATAGATCAAACGCTTGAGGGTATAGATAGAGTCACTAAAATTGTTCGTGCCATGAAGGAATTTTCCAATCCCGGCACAGAAGAAAAAACCGCCATCGATATTAACAGAGCTATCGAAAGCACAATAACGGTTGCGCGTAACGAATGGAAATATGTGGCTGAGATGGTGACCGATTTTGATCCCGATTTACCGCTTGTACCATGCCATCCAGGGGAATTCAACCAGGTAATATTAAATATTATCATTAACGCGGCTCACGCTATCAGTAATGTAGTCGGTGACGAAACACAAAAAAAGGGCACAATAACCATAAGAACATCAAAAGAAAACAATTATGTCATTATTCGAATCAGCGATACGGGGACGGGTATACCCGAAGATATTCGTACTAAGATATTCGATCCGTTTTTTACCACAAAAGAGGTTGGCAAAGGATCAGGACAGGGATTATCGATCAGCTATAATGTGATTGTAGAGAAACATAAAGGATCAATTACTTTCGATACCGAAACGGGAAAAGGCACAACATTCATAATTTGTTTACCTGTTTCAGCACATTAAATTTCCTGACTTTTCCCTTGATTTTATACACTACATTCTGACAAGAGCATCGGATTGACTTTTTTGAGAATTTCTTCTTGTTTCTTACTCA
>JAFGMP010000229.1 GCA_016927495.1 Candidatus Latescibacterota bacterium
CAACAATATTTTTTGTATTGAAGTCGACCACAATAACACCAAATGGATTGGCACCGACGCCGGTGTCTGCCGCTATGACGGTGAAACCTGGACAACGTTTAATACCAAAAACAGCGGTTTGTGCGACAACAAAGTGAATGCCATAGCGGTCGAGAAAAACAACACCATCTGGTTCGGCACCGACAACGGTGTTTCGAGATACACCGGGGAAACCATCACAACTTCTGTCGACGAAGAAAACCAAACACCCGAATCCATCCCCCTCATCAAATCCTATCCAAATCCGTTCAATCCCTCGACTACCATCGAGTTCACCCTGCCAGAATCCGGGTTTGCTACAGTCACCATCTACAGTTTGGCAGGCCAGAAAATCCGTGAACTCACTGCCGATTTTTTGCCCGCCGGAACACATACGCTGTCATGGGATGGCAAAGACGTAAATGGAAACACCGTATCATCGGGAATCTATATCACACGTCTTCAGGCAGGGAAGCATACCGCGACCGGCAGGATGGTTTTGGTGAGATGATGTAGGGGCAGACCCGTGTGTCTGCCCTTTCTGGCAGAAGGGGAAAAAACAGGTACAAGATGTTTGATATTGTAGGGGCAATCACTTGTGGTTGCCCTGTTATGTTTAAATGTGGTAAGGTTTTGATTCTTGATTTCCGTTCCAATATTTTATCATGATCATCACAATCCGCGTAATTCCGCGTTCTATTTGATTCTTAAACCATGAATCACATAAAGTTCATGAAGTTTTTTCTTCATTAGTTCTCTTTTTAAAGAAGGGAGCCAGTCGGTTACGGATAATTGATACTTAAACTCTTAGGTGGAGTAGTTATTTTTTGTATCTTTGACAAATAGTTCTATTGAATAACAACCGCCAAGATTTTCTTCTTGCAATAGATACTATCACACATTACAATGTTGAAATTACAATCAGATAAAAAAACCATACTTACCACATACCGGAGGCCATCGATGAATTTGAAAACGATATTGTTTTTTGTCCTTTTTTTTATAATTATACTACCGGCATATGCTGATGTAACTCCACAGGATATCGATAACGCCATTTCGAAACCTCTTCATCATCCCTATCTGTATTTTACCGAACAGGAAAAACCGGCAATTCAGGAACGCATTAAGAACGATCCGGATTGTAAAGATATCATGGACAGACTATTGGCGGAGGCCAACCGGCTGCTTTATACTCCTGTGGAAACACCGCTGCCGCAGCAGTTTAAGGATTCACGGTTCGACACAAGTGGTAAATTTCTCGGTGTATACGGTTTGTACAGAAATGCAGCTTTCAACCTTGCGTTTTGTTATCAGATGACCGGAGATGAACATTATGCCCGCAAGTCGTTCGAGTTTGCCAAAGCGCTGTGTGACATGGAGACATGGGTGATGCGTGCATGCCAGTTTGCCAAAGCCTACAAACGGGTCAGCCCATGGAATGTCATCGATGACAAGGTTGTATTCACCTACGCCATTATCGCCAGTTCGACAACAGGTAATCTTGCCGCAGTATACGACTGGTTGTATCCGGCGCTCAACAGGGATGAACGTGACTGGATACGGGGGGCTCTTCTGGAGAAAGCCATTACGCAGGTTCGCGGTAACTGGGAATACCACTGGTGGTCGACTGCCTACCGCTGTAACTGGTGTACATGGTGCTGTCACGGGCTTGGAATTGCGGCGCTCACACTGCTCACTGAAGATCCTCATCTGGTCGATGTTGTCGCAGAAGCATACAACCGTATGAACAGAACGCTCGATGAGTTCGGATTGGACGGTGGTTGGGCAGAGGGTGGCAGTTACGGAGTTCACACGCTTAGAATGACCCTTTATTTCGGCGATGCGCTGAAAAGATTGACAGACGGAAAATACAACATGTTCGAGCATCCTGCGCTTGCGGGAAAATCAGCGAATCTTGGGCTGTATCTCAGTTTTCCGGATGGAAAGTCGGCTAATATTGCCGACTGCGCCGGAGGCAGACTCGGTGATTCGGTGCTGTACAACAAAATTGCCCTTGAAACCGGAAACAAACAGGCAGCATGGCTTCGTGACAACCGGTACGATACCGGATATGATGTATTCGATATCATCTGGCCGCATCACAAGGTTAAAGGTGAACTTCCCTCTCAGGGATCGCTGCATTTCCGCACCATCGACTGGATTATGATGCGTAGTGACTTTACCGATTCCGAGCATGTCACCATAGCATGCAAAGCGGGTAAAAATGATGATCCTCATCACGGCCATCTGGATGTGGGACAATTTCTCATTAACTGGCGTGGAGAGGCGTTCATTAAGGATCACGGTGCTGCGACATATGATGAGTTATATTTCGATGCCGAAAAATACGATACTCCTCAAGCATCGAGCGCCGGTCATAACCTGATCTTCGTCAACGGTGAACAGCAGATTCCCGGTAAACGATTCAGGCAACCCCTCGATGAAAACGTTGGTGGAGAAGTGCTTGAATTCAGGCCGGGACAAACCCGTGACTATACCCTGATGGACCCGACACATGCGTATCCGGGAAAAGAACTGAAAAAATGGCGTCGTCACATAATTCTGGAAAAACCGGTAATCACCGTTGTTGTCGATGAGGTCGTATCGGTTGGGAATGGCGCTAAGATCGAAGCACGGTTTCATTCCGATTGCAAACAGGTGATAGGGGACGGGTATGTACTTCTGGATGGTGATAATGGCGATATGGCCATTATACCTGTGATCGATGGCGATTTTATCAATAAAGCGGGATCACATACCTACATGGCGATTCAGAAAAATGCTCAGCTTCAGCGGATACCGTACTGTGGAACGTTCATACATCCCTCAGGAAAAAGGACTGTTTTAGCGCATATTATTCTGCCCGTTGAAGATGAGACAGAAACATTAGCCATAATCGACTCTGTTCAGCGGTCGACTGATAATAACGGCACAAAGCAATTTTCATTTACGAAAAACGGCATAAGATATGATTATACGTTTTTAATGGGAAATAATGGATTGGTTTTGGAATAGAATAATATATTGTTAAGAATAGATTGCCTCGTCAATTCTTTCCTCGCAATGACAGGCAAACATTAATATTCATATCCGATAACTTTATTCAGCATGAAAAGGAATAAAAAATGATTATACCCATAAAAAAACAGTGTGGATTGTACCTCATCACTGTATTGTTGGCGATTTATTGTCCGGCGAATCTCTGTTTTGCTCAAAAAACCGAACAAACCGATGATATCACCGTTATCAAATCACGGTTGACGGAACCGCTTCTGGAATCACCGGAAAAGGAAACGATTACTACGTTACTGCAGAATCAACGACCTGATGGTTCATGGCCTGATGTCGATTACGCAGATACAAGCCGCTCGAACTGGGCTGTAAGTAAGCACCTTTCACATGTATATACTCTGGCTCAGGCATATATCGTCGGGCAAAGGTCTGGCTCCGGCAAGGTCGATGAAAACCTTCAAAAGACTATCTACAACGGTATTGACTACTGGTATGAGAAGGACTATAAAAACTCGAACTGGTGGTGGAATGTCATTGGCGCGCCCGGAAGTCTGGCAAGAATTCTATTGCTGCTCGATGACGAACTCGACGATTCACGCCGTGACAAAGGAGTAGAAATCATCAAACGCGCCAAACTCGGTATGACAGGAGCTAATCTTGTCGATGTGGCAAACATTACGGTTATGCGTGGCGTGATCGAAAAGAATCCTGATGTGATTGCCGAAGCGATAAACAGAATCGCCCGAGAAATCTGCATTTCAACAGGGGAGGGTATTCAGCCGGACTTCAGTTTCCACCAGCACGGCGCCATACTTTACAACCATGGTTACGGTGCGGTATTCATGGATAATTGTTCGGAGATAGCCACTGTCGTTGCGGGAACGAAGCTTGAATTCGCTCCGGAAAAAATTATGCTTTTAAGCGCGTTGTTTCTTGACGGCACCCGCTGGATGATACGCGGCGCAACAAAAGATTACGGAGCCACGGGACGAGGTATCACGAGACGTTCCGGTGACAACGACAGTGCGGGCTACCTGCGGGGTGTTGTAGCAAATATGCTGAAAATACCCACAGGCCGTGAGACAGAGTTCCGGGAGCTTCAGACTGTACTGAATTCCCATGGGGTGATTTTTTTCCCAAATCCGGTCAATAAACATTTTTGGGACAGCGATTTTATGACACACAACCGTCCCCACTTTTATGCCTCGGCTCGTATGCATTCGAATCGTCTGTTCAGCAACGATCCGCTCATCAATGACGAGGGTTATTATACGCATCATTTGTCTGACGGATGTACATACATCATGAAAACCGGGTACGAGTATCATGATATTTTCCCTGTCTGGGACTGGAAACGCATTCCTGGTACTACGGTCGAACTGAAAGATCTGCCGCCGGGTGATGTCAAACGAACCGGCACGACATCGTTTGTCGGAGGTGTATCAGATGGCCGGTACGGTCTCGCAGCTTTCGATTTCGACCGTGACGACCTTAGGGCGAAAAAATCATGGTTTTTCTTCGACGATGAGATCGTGTGTCTTGGCGCAGGTATAAGCTGTGCTTCGGAAAATCAGGTCGTAACAACGCTTAATCAGTGCTGGCTGAAAGGTGATGTTATTTTATCCGATGGTACTAATATACGTCGACTGAGAAAAGGCGATCACCCATTAAAAAATCCCGCATGGGTCGCTCATGACGGTATCATATATTATTTTCCCGATTTAATCAAAGCGACGCTCCAAAATGATGTCAGAAAAGGCGACTGGTGGCATATCAATCACTCCTTTTCAAGAGATGAAATAGCAAATGACGTTTTCACTCTATCTATTGAGCACGGCCGGAATTGCAATAATGACTGCTATACTTATTTTGTATCCATACCTGAGGCTGAATTCAACCCTAATTCTTTGGGTAAAACCTATTCGGGGCCTACAGAAATAATAGCTAATTCCAAACAAATCCAGGCTGTTTATCATAAAGACCTGCATTTATCAGAGGTGGTGTTTTATGAAGAAGGCAGCATACAAATATCGAAAACACTCAAAGTTGGTGTTGACAGGAAATGCCTTGTTATGCTTTGTGAAGATGGGGATTATGTGGATGTCAGCGTATCGAATCCCGAAAACGAGCAGTGTACGGTAAATGTAACCGTCGGAAGAAAAAATGCTGATAGCAACAGTTTGTTTTCTGAAAGAGACTTTGGCAGAGTGATTCCTTTTGAACTTCCCGGCGGTATTTATGCAGGTAAAACTCTGACACTCAGGGAACGTATTGTTCCCCGTAATTAGGGAATACTGAAAGAAAACAATAGTTAAGTATATGTTTCATTGTTAGTAGTTGCTATTTGCTGCTGATGTGGTACATTATCTGCGTTTTCATTTCCAGTAAATTCCCAATTATATGTCTTGAAAAGTGTCTTATTGTCTTGTTACATTTTTTTGAACTTTGATTTTTTAACCTTGAACTCACTCACCGGGAGGCGGTGCATGAACTTTCAAAAAGTTACACTTGCATTAATTGTTTTATTCAGCGGTGTTTCGGTCGCAATCAGTGAGGTGACCGAAAACGATATACGACAGGCTTTAGACAAAAATAAGTTTGTTCATCCCTATCTCTATTTCAGCGAAGAAGATAAACCGGAAATACTTGAGCGTATAAAAACCGATCCTGAGGCACACGACATTATGGCACGGCTTCTTGCAGAAGCTAACCGTTTTTTGTATACACCGATTGAAGAAGATATACCGGTTGAGCAGAAACATCCACGTTACTGGTCTGATGGCAAACATGACAGCTTTGTGAGCAAATGCCGCCGCGGTTCTGAAACGCTTGCATTTGTCTATCAGATGACCGGAGAACAAAAATATGCGGATAAAGCATTTGAGTTTCTCGATGCACTTTGTGACATGCAGTTGTGGTGCTACCGTGCCCATGAGTTTCCCATCATTTACAGCCGTGTTTGGCCATGGAATGTGGATGATGATCAGGTGGTTTTCAATTACGACATACGAACCGGCGATATGGCCCGTGAATTGGGTTTGGTGTATGACTGGTTGTATCCTGCTCTTGATAAACATCAGCGTAACCGTATAAGAGGTGCGCTTCTTGCAAAAGCGATTACACTGGTACGCGGCAACTGGGATTATCACTGGTGGGCAAGCTCATACCGGTGTAACTGGTGCGGAATCGGACTGTCGGGTCTTGGAGTAGCTTCGCTGGCGCTGCTCAATGAGGACCCAGAGCTTGTCGATGTGATCGCAGAATCCTATAACCGTATGGGAAGGATGTTTGACGAGCTTGGTGTGGACGGCGGTTGGCAGGAGGGAAGAAGCTACTGGGCATACGGTATGAGAAGTTGCATATTTTTCATGGATTCCCTCAACCGTTTGACAAATAAAAAATTTAACCTTTTCGAGCATCCTCGTGTCGCACACAATCCGGCATCATTTGCGCTGTACGGATTTACCGGATATTTCGGTGATGGTTCGGGGGGTGTAGTCGGGTCACCGCATTTGTTGAACAAAATGATCGATGAAACAAAAGACGGTGAAGCTGCATGGTACAGAAATAACATGCTGAGCGCGGGGAACGATATATTCGATATTCTCTGGCCGAGAAGCGATGTTAAACCGAAGGAACCGGTTCAGAAATCGAAGCATTTCCGCACCATCGACTGGGTGGTTATGCGAAGCGATTTTGAAAATCCCGAAACCGTGACAATAGCCACAAAAGCGGGATGGAACGATGATCCGCATCATGGGCACCTCGATTGCGGCCAGATTATCCTGAACTGGCAGGATCAGGCTTTTCTCATGGACCTTGGTTCCGGCAGATACTTTTATGACGAGAAATACTTTGATGAAGCCCGCTGGACCTACCCGCAGGCATCGAGCGCAGGACATAATCTTGTGTTTGTCAACGGCGAACTGCAGATTTCAGCAAAATATAAGGATGAACCATGGCAGGAAGGCATTGGTGGTAAAGTACTGGAATTCCGTCCCGGAAAAGACCATGATTATACACTCATGGATCCCACACATGCTTATCCCAATAAAGAATTGAAAGGTTGGCGGCGACACATTATTTTAGAAAAACCTGTCATAACGGTAATTCTGGATGAGGTCAAATCGGCACGCGGTGCTGAGATCGAGACTCGTTTTCACTCCGAATGCGGCACGGATATGAAAGAAAGGTATGCATTGTTAAAAGGCAAAAATGGAACAATGGCTTTAATTCCGGTGGTCGATGAAGATTTTACTTTGAGGCCGGGAAAACACCCGTACCTGCCGGTCAGAAAAGATGCCTCGTTCCAATGGATACAGTACTTCGGAACGGTGCTTCATGCTCAAAATGAAATCACAAATGTAGTGACTATAATTCTTTCGGTTACTGATGACAACGAAGCTGAAAAGATAGCCGCTTCCGCTCAAAAATCGGTTGATAATTCCGGAAACCTGATGTTGTCATTTAAAAAGGACAGCAGTACATATCGTTATGTGTTCGATAAACAGAAAGACGGCCTTGTGCTGAAAAAGTAAAGTATTCAGAAGTATATACAATATAGGATAATCCAACTTATATATTTTGTCATTCTGAATAAAGTGAAGAATCACGTTTTTTTTAAGAATCTTCGTTTCACTCAAAGTGACAGTTGTAATATTAGCAAGAAAGCACGGAAATTTTCATATGAGAATATGTTATGTGATTAATCAAAAGTAATATTAAATTTTTCATAATTGCTTGAATATATCGGGTAAAGGGAGTACTGTCTGTCTCCCATCCAACCTCATAAAAAACATATAACACGAAGGTACAACAACCATGAAAATTTTTAAAGCCAAACAGCTATGTATAGTGCTGTTTATTATGGCAGTAGCCTTATCCCAGTGCTTTGGTGATGTCAATTTGCCAAATATATTCGGTGATAATATGGTACTCCAGGGCGATATGAAGATTCCTGTCTGGGGAACATCTGCCGCAGGTGAGAAGATCACCGTGATCCTGAACGGAAAAACCGTGAAAACCACAGCCGATCAGGATGGCCGGTGGATGGTTAAACTCGGTAAAATGAAACCCGGCGGGCCTTATGAAATGCGGGTAACAGGAAATAATATCATCGTTTTACGCAATGTTAAAATCGGTGAGGTCTGGCTGTGCTCCGGTCAGTCAAACATGTGGTGGCCGGTTGAAAGACTGCATGATATTCCCGGTGATGTCGCACCCGCTGACAATCCCGATATCAGGCTCTTTTCCGTATGGTCACCCGAACACGATTCATTCGGTAAAACACCGGAGTGGGTGCAATGCGACACTGAAACCGTCCGGGAATTTTCCGCTGCGGCATATTTTTTCGGCAGATATCTTCAGCAGGAACTCAAGGTGCCGGTCGGCCTCATTCACTGTTCGATGGGCGGATCGATTCCCGAGGCATGGATGACCCGTAAAAACCTCATATCAAATCCCGAATTCAAACCGATTGTAACCAGTTGGGATTCGATTACAACCGTGTATCCCGATGCAATGGCCCGGTTCAACCAGTATCTATCCGACCTGAAAAAAGCGAAAGCAGATGGCACTCAGCTTCCTGATGCACCGACCTTCGAATTTGTACCGAAACCACTGCGAATTTACATGAGATATCCGCAAATAGTCTATGGCGCTCAACTGAAACCACTGGCACCTTACGGTATCAAAGGGGTAATATGGTATCAGGGAGAATCGAGCGCTGCACGGTCATATCAGTACCGCGACCTGTTTCCGGCGATGATAAGTGAATGGCGTGAATTCTGGGATCAGGGGAATTTCCCGTTTTTGTACGTCCAGCTTGCGAACTACAATGGCGGCAGCGCTCAGGAGTCTATTCCCGAACTCCGTGAGGCACAGCTTATGGCTCTCTCGGTACCAAACACCGGTATGGCGGTTACAGTGGACATCGGGGATAATGATAACGTGCACGCAAATAATAAATGGGATGTAGGATACCGGCTCGCACTTTTGGCATTCGATAAGGTATATGGCAGAAATTTGCTGAGTTCCGGACCCATTTACACTTCGATGAAAATAACAGGAAACACCATCAGGTTAAAATTCAAACATAAGGGTGAGGGATTGGTCGCTGGGGGAAATGAATCCCTCAAAGGATTTGTTATAGCCGGGAAAGATCGTAAATTTTATAATGCAAAAGCTCAAATCGAAGGTGATGAAGTTGTGGTATCGAGTTCAAATGTTTCTGA
>JAFGMP010000230.1 GCA_016927495.1 Candidatus Latescibacterota bacterium
AAAGGTGTAAATCCCGGCGATTTACACCTTTATTTGTTGAACAACAGCTATGATTATAATAGCGAATAGAAGCTACCAGGCAAAGTCATTTTCTGCCGAACCACTCATTACATCTTCCGTACCGTCAATTTGAACAGACAAACCGTCATCACCGTCCCCATCGAAATTTATGTCATTGGCAGCGCCGTTTTCTTTCCCGTATGCTGCCAAATCGGCAACTACGAAACTGTAGGTGAATTTGCTGTCCGGCTGTTCGTAACCCAATTGATTGGAATTATCTCCGAAATCAAATCCGACATAAGTATCACTGACATAGTAATACGATCGTTCAAGATTTACAATGTACCATAATTCTTTTTTCAATTCGGCAAGTTTGGCACGGGTGACTATCGCACCAAACTTTGGTACGGCTATTGATGCCAGAATACCAATTATGACTACCACGATCATTAATTCGACCAGGGTAAAGCCTTTTACCGAGTGAATCTTTCGGTTCATTATATCCCTGCCTTTCTAAGTGAACTCAATTCATCTATTCACCAGTAAGTTACGCAAATATCATGCTAAAACTACACACAGCAGTGGATAAATAAAAAGTAACCTATTGTTATTACGAAACTTAGAGTTTATAAAAAATATTTTATTCACCCAAAATATTTCTAAACATTGTATATCAAACTGATACATCTGTAATCAGTATGAAACATTATAATCCGTATTTTTCAATCTTTCTGTCAAGTGTTGAACGGCCAATGCCCAGTATTTCGGCAGCTTTTTGTTTTTGTCCGTTATTTTGCGTAAGTATCCAGTGAATATACGCTTTTTCAATCTCTTCCATATTCGGTATTTTTTGGGGTTGTTCACTCACAAGCTGCTGTGTTTTTTGTGGATTTCGCATATGTTCGGGTAAAACGTCAAATCCAACATTTCCTGAACCGGAAATAGCAACAATCCGTTCTACGACATTTTCGAGTTCACGAATATTACCCGGCCATGAATACTCTTTAAGTATATCCATATCCTGTTGACGAAACCTTCTGTTACTAATTTCACCGGTAGGATCTTTTATTTTCAGAAAATGGGTAAAAAGTAATTCGATGTCGTCAGGTCTCTCACGGAGAGGAGGTATGTGTAGATTGATTACATTAAGTCTGTAATACAGATCTTTCCGGAATTCGCCATGTTTAATTGCATCTTCAAGGTTTTCATTCGTGGCAGCGATTAGTCTTATATCCACCTTTATGGGAGCATTTCCGCCTACCGGCATTATTTCTTTTTCCTGAATGGCTCTGAGGATTTTAATTTGTACTGAAGGTGGAGTGTTGCCGACTTCATCGAGAAAAAACGTACCACCATCTGCAATTTTCATAAGACCGTCTTTATCCCTGACAGCTCCCGTGAAAGAACCTTTGAGGTGTCCGAACAATTCACTTTCGAGTAATTCGCTTGGTATGGCGCCGCAATTGATTGCAACAAACGAACGACCAGATCGCGGTGAAAGATCATGAATTGCCCGCGCAGATACTTCTTTACCTGTACCGCTTTCTCCGGTTATTAATATTGTTGATTCGGATGATGCGATCCTGTGGATCATATCCTTGAGTTCTCGCATTTTCTCGGATGTTCCGATAAGCATATCGAGGCCGGTTTTTCGTTTGAGATTTGCTTTTAATCCCTTATTTTCACGGATGAGATCTTCCATTTTTATGCTTTGTCTCACAAAATTAAGAAGCTCTTCATTTTTGAAAGGTTTTTCGACGAAGAAAGCTGCTCCGAGATTCAGCGCCGTGATAGCCTGGTCTTTCGTTGCATGTGCAGTCATAATTATGATAGGAATTTCATATATTTTATTTACTTCTTCTATCAGGCCTATACCATTCAGTTCCGGCATTTTCATATCAGTTATGATTAAATCGAAATCCCCTTGTTCTTTTTCGATGAATTCGAGCGCTTTTTTCCCGTTTTCTGCGGTTTCAACCTCAAAATTTTGTTTTTCAAGCATTATTTGTAATGTGTCTCTCATGCTCTGTTCATCATCAACAACAAGAATTCTTTTTGACATCAGACGACTCCCTCCAAAAGTATATCAAGCGATAATTCAGCTCCGCCTGTCGGACGGTTTTGTGCTAAAATTCGTCCGTTGTTTCCAACAGTTATCTTACGAACAATCGCTAACCCGAGTCCGGTACCTTCTTTTTTTGTAGAGAAAAACGGTTCGAACATATGTCCCAAAGATTCTTCGGGAAAACCGGGCCCCGTATCTTTAACCAGCAACCTAATGTATCTTTTATCAATATGCTTTCGTTTATCGAGAACGAATTCAATTGTACCTTTACCATTAAGTGCGTCGAGACTATTTATAATCAGATTTAGAATAATTTGTTTTAATTGATCTGAATCAAACAATACAACCGTATTTTTATCGATGTTATTCTGAATAATTATTTCTTCCGTTTTTCGTGGATCATTATAAGCCAGTTGAATAACTTCATCGACAAGAGATTTTAACTCCACCGGTTCCATTTCCGGAGATTTAATTCGTGCAAAGTTCAGAAAATCTGCACTGATTCGTTGCAACCTCTCCGATTCTCTTTCGATTATTTGTAATAGTCTGGCAGCATGCGGATCATCATGATTGATGCTGTCTGAAAGCATCTCAATCGAACTACAGATCGATGCGAGAGGATTTTTTATTTCGTGTGCAATCGCGGCTGATAATTCACCGATTGCAGCCATTCTGTCAGTTTGTCGCACCATTTCGAGTAGTTTGATTTTTTCCGTCAAATCTTTAAAATTCACTATAATTCCACGGCGGCTGCCATCGGTATCATACAATGTAACTATGGTTAAACCTATCGGAATTAACTCGCCAGCTTCATTATACGCGTTTACTTCCATTTCATAGGGCATGGTAGGTTCATTTAATGCATGTTCGAGAAGTAAAATAAGTTCCTCGGATCGTTTTCTTAGTACGATTTTGAAATTGTTACCTTCGATTATTTCTTCATCGAGATGGAGAATTTTTTTAGCGGCACGGTTTATATACATTACGGATCCGGAATTATCAAGAGTTATAAGTCCGTTTGTCATACTCTGAAGTATGTCCGATGTATCAAGCCGCGCTTTTTTGAGAAGGTTAAGAGCGGTATTCAGCGCAGTATCTTTTTTTATGATTCTTTCGGCATAATAACTTGAAAAGAATCCTATTGTCAACATAAGCGCGCTGTACATAAATACTTGTAGTATTATGCTGTTTCTAAGATCATCGGGAATGAAAAAAGGATCGAGCATCGGGCCGATGATAAATAATGAAATTACATAGAACAGTACGGCCTGCAAGGAAAAAAGAAATGTTATAACCCGTCGGAAAAATAACGAAGCACACATTATCGATAAAAAGTAAAATCCCACAAATGACGAATCGTAACCGCTTGAAGCAAAATTTATAATAGTATTTATCACGGTTACAAGAAAAATATCGAATGCTATCTGTATTGCCAGCAAAGGTTTCGATGTTCCGAAAAATGTATGGGTAAACCAATAGAGAAGTGTTAAAATGTAGGTACCGATTACAACTATCGATATCGGAGTTTTGTCAATTGCTTCCCGAGGCAGGGTTAACAGGGCAATGCCAAGTGTTGCCGTAACAATCGCAGGCCTTAAGATAAGCATCCACCGAACAACAAGCCAGTTTCTCGATCTCTTATTTTTCCCTGTATTCATATCTCTAATCCGGATTGACATAATACATTAATTCAGCAAATAAGTCATCTTCGCT
>JAFGMP010000231.1 GCA_016927495.1 Candidatus Latescibacterota bacterium
AGAGGGCACAGAGGCAGAAAGGCAGAAGACGACCGGGATTGCCGGGATTTAAAAAAAACAGGTACAAGGGATAAGGTATAAGTAGGGACAGACCCGTGTGTCTGCCCTTTTATATTTATTGGAATACATTTGTGAAAAAAATGTCTGAACATGTATTTTGCAGATAACCATGATGTAATGATGTCCATGATACAAAACGCCAGATGTTTTTGTCGTTCATCATGCGAATCCTTTAATCAAAAAAATCATGGTTCAGACAGTTATTCCTCACCCCATCCCGAATATCTTGCTGCGAAACAAAAAGAACACCGCCCCAAGCAAACACAATCCGGCCCACAGATAGTCCAGCGACAGTTTTTCTTTCATATACATCAGCGAGAACGGAACGAATATCGAAAGGGTGATGACCTCCTGCAATATCTTCAACTGACCGACACTCATTACCTGGTGTCCGATACGGTTGGCAGGTACCTGAAGTAAATACTCGAACAGAGCGATACCCCAGCTAACAAATGCCGCTATAATCCATGTTTTATGGGACAAATTTCGCAGATGACCATACCAGGCAAACGTCATAAATACGTTGCTGCAACAGAGAAGTGAAATGGTGACTATGTAATGATTCATTTTTTCCTCATGTAATAATAACTGGTTTTTGCCATCTAAAACGGTTTTGAATATCGCTTCAAAAAAAGCCCGCTTTTCACCGGGCTTAATATTCATATACTATAACTGCGGGGCAATCACAAGGGATTGCCCCGTAAATATCATACAACGTGTCCTTTATTCCTTATTCTTTCTTTGAAATTTTTAAATTTCAAAATTTTGATCGGTATCTATCTGCTTGTGTCTTATCCCCTATCGATATACGTTGCATAGCATTTCACCCTGACCGACCCCGGTATTCGAAAGTCTCAACTGAGCTTTTATCTTGCTTCAACGGGATTATGGGTGACAAGCGGGAAGTTATAGAACATTCCCGCCTATTATTCACTTCAGATACTTACTCACATCGATGCCGTGAATTTCCGCAATAGTCCCGTAGTAGCATTTTTTACGGGTTTCCTCCGAAACGCCGCATGCATCGAGCATCTTATTGAACCGGATGATATTATCTTCCAGTCCCGAAGGTGACTCATCGGTTGCAAACACTATTTTCTGGAAAGCGGGAATGGCATCCGCAGGCATATGGGGTTTGCCGATGTAGGGAGTCCACCAGAGAAATTCCTTCCAGTACCCCGGATCTTCGTCTTTTTTTATAAGTGATGAGCCGGTCATGTCGAAATACAGATTTTTGTTTCTTCTTGTCGCTTCCCCTGCTTCGTTATACCATGGATTTCCGAAATGAGCCGCGTGGATGATGAGATTCGGGAACTTAACCGCCACTGTTGCCAGATATCCCGGCCTCATTCTGGAGAATTGACCGCTTGCGTGAATGCCGGTATGTGGTGCAACCGGCAAACCTAGCTTTTCTGCCATAGCCCACATCGGGTCATATTTCGGATCGTCATAATTCCATTCGTTTAGGGCGAATAATTCTCCGAGCCCCTTATAGCCCATATCATATGCCTTCCGTATATCAGCGACTACAGTGGGGCTGTCAATTTCGATAGCGGCATAGGGTATGACACGGTCGGGATGGGCTTTTGCAAATGTTATACCACGATCGAGGTCTTTCATATTCACCAGTATACAACCGATGGCATTCCATTTTTCAAAGATTTCCAGAAATGATTTTTCCCACTCATCTGTTGCACGGTAATGAATATGGGAATCGATTAGAAATCCGGGAGTGGATAGATTCGGTTCAGGGATGGTGTGTGTGGCTTTTTCTGCCTGTTGACCGCAGCCGAATCCCATACATACAGTACACAGCAAAATCAGCGTTACCACGTTTTTTTTCATAATTGAAACCTCCGAAAATAGTTATTTACTATACTGATTAAATCAACATGTACTATTTACAAAGTATATTCTGATTGAATGGTAATGCTCAAAAATAAAAACAGCAATACATTTTTTTATAGCAAGCTTTGTAGTATATTTTACATAATATTATTGCAAATATCTGTATTTTAGCAAAAAAAATTCTATTTATCTATTCCTTAAATAATGTATTTTGTATTATTATTTGCTACTTTACCTGCTATTCTCTTTATGGATGAAATAAAAAACTGTGGAAGCTTGCGATTTACAACCTTTGGATAACGCTAACAGCAATAATGGCTCTACTGTTATGATGCATAGTGATAATCCGATGCTTCAAAAAATCTTCGGTAAGTATTTTTTATCAAGAGGTTATAATTTCCTGCCGCTTGCAGATACAACTGCCATAATGAATACTATTACTCAAAAAAAACCGGACGTCATTCTCGCATACATTACCGCAAACCAGTCGGAGGATGTGGATACTATCAGAATCATAAGAAATCAGGCGCCACTTTTGCCGATTATCGTGATATCGGATAATATAGAAAAGAAACATATATTAAGTCTGAGAAACTACAGTATTAGCGGAATATTTGTCAAACCGTTTGAATTAAAAAAACTTGAAGAAAAAATCCAGTCAATTATCAACTCAAAAAATGCCAATAAATTTTCACTTCTTCTTATTTCCGAAAATGAAAATCTTAAAGATGAGTTAACCACATTCTTACCTCAAAACATTATAGAAAAACAGGATTTAAAAATATTAATCAGAACCAGTTGTAATGATTCTATAAGTGCATTAAAAAAACCACAGAATCAAATACGTATAATATTAGTTGATGCATCAAACGAATCAAAAACACTGATACTGGCACAGGTTCTGAAAATTATAGTAACAAAATTGCAGATACCGGTTTATTTTATTGCCGATGATTTTTCCCAACACTTTCAAAATTCCCTTATCAAACTTGGTTTCATCAATTTAATATCACGCAGCGGATCTTCGGCAAACGATTTTAATAATATGTTTGAATCGGTGATAACAAATGTCCGTGATGGATCAAAAGCAATCGCAACGCAGGAACGCAGAAATATCATTCGTGACCTCAAGGCGATAAAAACGCTGCCGCCGCTGCCCGAAATTTATTTCAAAGTTGAAGAACTTGCTAAAAATCCGAATGCCACATCCGCTGATTACAGTAAAATACTCGAACTTGATACAGGTATAACCGCTCGTCTTTTTCGCATGTCAAACTCAGCCTTCTTTGCATTTAACAGGAAGATTAATTCTGTAAAGGATGCCGTTGCGCTCATGGGAACCCGTGAAATTGTCTCTCTCGTTCGGCTTGCCTGTATCACGGGAAATCTGAAGGTTTCTCCGGAGATAGAATCATCCGTTAAAAAAGTATGGGAACACTCGGCAATCTGTGCAATAGCCGCTCAACTGATATATGAAGAGGGTGACATTAAAGAGAAAAATCAGGAATTTAAAGAAAGTCTTTTTATCAGTGGAATTATTCATGATATCGGAAAAATAATTCTCTGGAAATTTTTCCCCGACATTTATTTGCCTGTTATGCTTAATCCTGATTTCGGTTCGGATCCGACTATCAGCGATGAAAAAAAATATCTTGGCATATCACATTGTGATGTGGGCAAATCTCTCGCCGATCACTGGCAGCTTCCTGAAACTTTCAGGAATGTCATAGCATATCATCATACACCAACGCTAAGACCGGAATCGGATCTTGTCATGATCATTCACATATCAAATATTGTCAGCAAACTTATCATGAATGATTTACCCGAGGGTAAAGACATCGGCCTTGATCCGGAAATCAAAAAAATAGGGTACAATGAGAGTAAAATTCGCGAGCTTACGGATGATCTGGAATCATCTATCAGAGAAAGAGCCACTCTTGCCCTGCGCATGATTACCGGCTGATTCAACTATACTATTAATCCTCCATTATATTTCCTTTGGTACTTGACTATCGCAACAATATTACGTTATTTCATAAAACATAAAAAAATTCGTCCATACCATGTTATTCAACTCCGGGAGAAACAATGAAACCGTTAAATCGCCGTACATTCCTGAAATCGGGAACCGGTGTTGTCGCCTTGAATACAGCAGCGCCACATATTGCACAGGCAATGTCAAAAAATAGTCCTAACGAATCCATAAATGTTGCTGTCATGGGAATACGAAGCCGGGGGCTGCACCATATGAGAAATTATATGAATATGCCCAACGTGAATGTTGCTGTCCTGTGCGACATCGATGAACGTCTTTTCCCGAAAGCGCTTAAGGAGTTCGAGGAAAAGGAAATCAAACCACCCAGGACGGAAACCGATATACGACGGGTACTTGAAAATAAGGATATCGACGTTGTATCGATTGCCTGTCCCAACCACTGGCATGCGCTGGCGGCGATATGGGCGTGTCAGGCAGGAAAAGATGTCTATGTGGAAAAGCCGGTATCGCACAACATTTCCGAGGGGCGAAAAATTGTCGATGCCGCCCGTAAATATGACCGTATTGTACAGACTGGCAGCCAGCGGCGCAGCGATCCGCTTATGCAAGCGGCAGTCGAGTTCATTCAAAGCGGAAAACTCGGGAAAATATATATGGTCAAAGCGTGTGTGTACCGGGCACGAAACAGTATCGGTTACGGTACAATCACACCGGTACCCGAAGGAGTCCATTACGATCTCTTTCGCGGTCCCGCGCCATGGATTCCTTTCAACGAAAACCGATTCCATTATAACTGGCACTGGTTCTGGGATACCGGTAACGGTGAAACCGGCAATAACGGACCCCATCCTGTCGACATCATACGCTGGGCGCTCAATAAATACGACCATCCTCATAAAATCCAGAGTCTGGGAGGTTTCTATTCCTATGACAGCGAGCAGGAAACACCCAACACTCAAATGTCGGTGATGGAATATGCTGATGGCACCATATTACAGCTCGAGGTGAGAAATCTTTTCACAAACCTTGACGGTAACGTTCGGGAAGGCCTCATTTTTTACGGCACCGAGGGCTGGATGCAGTTTAATCTCGGCAATACATGGAGAACCTATTTCGGCAGCGAAAACGAACCCGGACCAAGCATGACCCCAGAAGAAGCAAAAGCACAATTCGGAAGCGTTCTCACTTATGGAGAAGGCAAAGAACCCCATTTCAAAAACTTTATCGATTGCTGCCGTACCCGGAACCGTAACGACCTTAAGGCTGAGATTCTTGAAGGGCATCTTTCGGCAAGTATCTGTCATCTGGGCAATATAGCCTACCGAACTGGAAGAACATTGATTTTAGACTCGGAAAGCGAGTCATTCCTGGGCGACGATGATGCAAACAGATACCTCTCCCGTGAATACCGTTATCCATTCATCGTACCGAAAGAGGTATAGAGAATATATAAAGATTGGATTACATACTGATCTGAAATAAACAGTGTGGTATCGAAATAACAGGGGCGATTGATGAATTGCCCCTGAACTGTACCGTTTTTAATGCAGTTTAGCCAGTTGTTTTCATGTAAATTCGAGTAATATTTTTTTGTGAACGGAATATGAAAATTTACAAACACGTAATTTATTTTTTTATTTTTTTATTTTTCCTACAAATTACATCACCAGAAAGTTCTGTTCGCTACCTTGAAATAAAACCACAAAAAAGCGAGGGTATTTATCAGCTTTTACGAAGAGCGGGATTAAAAGCCAACCGTACCGGATATGATGCATTCCGTAACATCAACTTAGAGATTATGACAAACGGAGATGCGCTTTTCCCAGATATGACCTATAAATTGCCAGTAGTTATCGTTTCTTTCGATGAAACCTATGATACTATTCTGCAAAAATTCGGTGTGAAGAAATTCCGTGAGGAAATATTTACCTTTAATGTCGGATATAATCCCGAATTCAAAGCAAAAAGCATCGTAACCGTTGTAAAAGGGCAGGTGCTTTATATTCCCGAGCTGACAAGCGGTTTTTATGAAACGGACAATATTGAAACCAGTCCGGTTGCAGAAAGTGTTCCGGTAGTTGATGAAGGTCGGACATCGATACCATACCCTGACTTGAAAGACACCTTCAAAAAAGGTTCGGTAAGCAATAAACTTAACAAATACTGCTTTGTTCTCGACCCGGGGCACGGAGGCAATGATCCGGGAACGAATCCGTTTGTAGAACGTGGGGACGGTAAAGAGGCGCACGCTTATGAGGCGCCTCTGGTATATGATACGACATTGAGGCTCATGAAATGCATTATCGAGAATGACGGCGATGTATTCCTGACACATTATTCTCCTGATTTCGGGATAAGAAATGTGAAAAATCCTCAGCATTACCGTAACCAGAAATACAACATGTCGGGTAAAAATATCAATACCGACAAACCGATAGCAAGTATCCGCGAGCGCAAAAGTATTACCGGGAATATTATCAAAAAAAAGTACAATAAGGGGAAAAAAGTAGTTTTTTTATCGATACATGCCGATTATCTGCCGAACAAGAAAACCGATTTACCCATAACATTTTTCTACCACAAAACCACCGTCATCGACGGTGGAAAATCAAAAAAATTCGCGCAGGATATGGCCCGTGCGGTTACCGGTTCGGAAAAAAACAGCAAAGCGCAATACCTTGGCGTCCTGTTTAATAATCCGGCGCATCTGGAAATACTTATCGAACTGGCAAACCTCAATAACAAAAACGGCGCATGGAGATTACGTGACCACTCCTACCGGGAAAAGCTGGCCGGCATGATTTGTGACGGGTTGATAAAGTCGCTGCCGTGAAATTGTCTGATCCATGTTTATCCTGATTAAAGGATTGGCATGATTTTTCAGATCAAGTAATCAAGTTAATCAAGCGAATCAAGGTTCAGACATTAAGTAAAAAGTCAATTGATGAGTTAATAATATAACCGAATGCTTAAAAATACCTGAGTCCTGCATCACGGAGCCCATACACATACACACCCATCGGCGTCCGTTTCAGTGTTCGGTAATCGTTGACTTTTACCGGCCCGAGAGCGGAAAGTTTATAGACGGGTATCTTTTCGATGTCGTTCTCGCCGAGGCCGCGTTCTTTGGCAATACGCAGATACGGCATCTCACGGGGGTCATGCCCCATTAGCCATGAACTCACCGCATCCACCGCGGTTACGTTTCGGCCCACAGCTATAAAATCGCTGTGAAAGATGCCATTGTCACCCTGGCCGAAAACGCCCTCGACAATGTTGACATAAGGTTTCGGCAAAACCTCGACCGCATCCAGCATACGCTGCGCCCACTGCTCGTGCCAGAAAATCTTCTGGTCGGCGACCTCATGGTTTTTAAGAAAAGTTTCATACCCGCCCGCCGATTTGTACGAACGGTAAAATCCGCCTTCATCCCAGTATTTATAGCCCATATCGCCGTGTTTAATATAGGATTGTTCGATGGCTGTTCTGAAATCGGGATTGAAGTTTTTCATTAATTTACTGCGCCATTTGTCAAGGTTAACCCAGTCATCGCAGATATGGCCGTAGCCGCGGGGCATAATGCCCTGAAGGTTCTTGATGGTGAGAGTGGTAAATCCCAGTTGATGCGTATGGGCATGGGCAATATTGATGAATGTTGTGCCACGGTCGTAAGCAGGCCGATATGTCGGAAACCGTCTCATTACCAAACCATCGGGATTCTCATACCATATAAGTTCCGAACGGTCATAGTCCTCAAAGTATTGTACATGCGCCTCGATGAGCGGAAGATTGTGTTCGGTGAATAAGCTCAGCACACCGCTTTTCGTGAGGTTTTCGTTGTGCAGCGTTCCCCTGACTGCGGTCGCTATTACCGTATTGTCCATATCACGGAGGCCGTCGGCAAATCCGGCAATAAAGTACGGATGCACGATATAACCGTTGATATACGGGTCACCCGCTTCTTTCAGGCCGCGCACAAGATTGGGTTTAATAAATGTTCTGCCGCCTTTTTCGTGGCCTTTCCGAAAAATTGTTTCGGCAATGCGACGGCCGAGGTGCAGCATCTGGTAATCGCAGGATTTCCATTTACCCTTCTCGTCACGCTCGCTTTTTATTCCTGCATCGATTAAAAATACGGCATCAGGATTGTCGAGTATTTCCTCCCTAAGAACCGGCTGGATATTGTTTTTTGCCTGTTTTTCAAGGAGTTTGACGCCGTCTTTTATGCGAAGGCCGGTTCCCTTTAAGGGCTCATCCGGCTCGAATGTCACTCCGAGCATACGGGCCTGTGATTCACCGGGACAAAGCATAGCACCCGCACCGGCTGCCGTCGTTTTAAAAAAATGCCGCCGTTTCATATATATGCCCCATGAATTATTTAATGTCTCTTATATAATCATTGAAATCAAAAAAAATAAGTAAAAAAAAGTTGTGTATTTCCACAACTAACTTTCATGTTTTTCTCAAATTAACAAAAAACATAAATTCAGTATAGACAACCGTTAGCATATTTATTATATAAAATTAAATATCATTAAACAACTGTAAAAATACGGTTTTAAAATGGAGGACTCGTTTTATAATTAAACAAATTCTTCTTAATTTCTGGAATTCTCCAGAGTACCGGAAAGCGAAAAAACTCCGTGAGGGGCTGATGGACGTCAATTTTATCATCGCAATTGATTCGATATGACAGGCTTTTTTTCAATTCATTCACACTGATCTTACATTCGTTTCGGTTACAATAGAGAAAGGACACATAATGTCTCGTACGATTCGCTTCTCAGTTAGTCTGTTTGTCCGCATAATTCTCATCGCTTCATTTTCCTCAGTCTGTATTATCGGCTGCCAGCAGAACAAATCAGCTAACAATCTCGAAAAAAACAAAGAAGTAATCCATAGGCTCTATGAAGAGACCTGGAACAAAGGAAATCTGAATATGGCAGATGAATGTTATCCTGCAAAATTCATGCAGCATG
>JAFGMP010000028.1 GCA_016927495.1 Candidatus Latescibacterota bacterium
ACGTGAAATCGTAATGGTTCACGATGCCCCATGGGAAGGTAGCGGTACAGGTTATCACACCGTATTCAGGGACGGCGACCTCTACCGCATGTATTACAAAGCATGGCAGCTTACGGTTACCGATAATAAAGTCGACATCCCCCATGAAACATTTGGCGCCTATGCCGAAAGCAGGGACGGTATTCACTGGACAAAACCTTCGCTCGGGCTCTTTGAGTTCGAAGGATCAAAGAATAACAATATCGTCTGGGTGGGGAAAGGTGCGCACGATTTCACACCGTTCAAAGATACCAATCCCGACTGCAAACCCGATGCCCTGTATAAAGCTGTCGGCGCGGGGGATGGTGCATTGCTGGCGTTCAAATCTCCTGACGGCATACACTGGACACCGCTGCAGGATAAGCCAATCATGACCAAAGGGGCTTTTGATACCCAGAATCTTGCGTTCTGGGACACCATACGCAAGGAATATCGCGCCTACATACGGGATTTTGATAACGGACGCCGCGGGATTAAAACCGCGACATCGAAAGACTTTCTACACTGGACCGATCCGGTCTGGCTCGAATATCCCGATGCACCGGACGAACAACTCTATACAAACCAGATAATCCCCTACTATCGCGCACCGCATATATTCGTAGGTTTTCCTACACGCTATGTCGAGCGTAAATGGTCGAAGTCGATAGAAGCCCTGCCGGAGGTCGAACACCGCAGAAAGCGTTCGAATGCCAGCGAGCGGTATGGAACTGCCACAACGGACGGACTCTTTATGTCCAGCCGTGACGGTTTAACCTTTAAACGCTGGGGTGAAGCTTTCATACGACCGGGTTTGCGGAACACAGACAACTGGAAATACGGTGATAATTACCAGAACTGGGGTATCGTCGAGACAAAATCGGATATACCCGGTGCTCCGGACGAATTGTCCATATACGCTACCGAAAGCTACTGGACAGGAACAAGCAGCGAACTGCGCCGTTTCACAATCAGGATTGATGGTTTTGTTTCGGTTCAAGCCCCGCTTAAAGGAGGCGAATTCATCACAAAACCTATTATATTCGAGGGCAGACGGCTGATGGTCAATTTTTCTGCTTCGGCCGCCGGTTCGATGCTGATAGAAATTCTGGATGCCAACGGTAACAGCATCCCCGGATATACTCTCGATGACTGTATTGAGATTTTGGGCGATGATATTGAGCGCATCGTAACATGGAAACAGGGAGATAATGTGAGTAAACTTGCCGGCAAACCGGTCAAACTGAGATTTAAAATAAAGGATGCCGATCTTTATTCATTCCGGTTTATTCCGTGATATATTTAGCCCGGAATACTCATAAAAATAGATTTTTCATGATAAAACAATGCATGTTTTCCACTTTGATCTGTTACCTGTCACTCTGAGTGAAACGAAAAGTCTAAAAAACGAGATTCTTCACTTCGTTCGGAATGACAGGAAATATATGACAGGAATTGTCATCATGAGTAAAAATTACGTTTAATTTCTTTTTCGAAAGGACACGGGTTATGTCATTAAAAATTAATTTCCCAAAAGCACAAGTTTTTTTACTAGCGTGTTTCTGTTTTGGCATCTTCTCAGAAATAAATGCTGCCGAAAAGGCAAATCTCTCCGCTGGCGTTGCAAAAGTCAACATTACCCCCCAAACACCTATTCCCATGAGCGGTTACGGCAGCAGAAAAGATCCGTTCCAGGGTGTTCATGACGATATCTTCGCCCGTTCGGCAGTATTTAGTGACGGCACGAAAAAAGCTGTTCTGCTCTCTGTCGATGTTATCGGATTTTCTCATTCTTACTGGGAAAAGACAACCAAACGGATTGAAAACGAAACAGGTATACCGCAGCAAAATATACTGCTGGCAGCGGTCCATAATCATGCCGGTCCGGTTACACGGGTTTATGTCAGAACCGACTCGCCGGACGTTCTGTCATATTGTAATGAACTGGAAGATAAACTGGTAACTATCGTTTCGGAAGCAAACGGAAATCTCCGGCCGGTTCGAATCGGAGCAGGTGCGGGTGAGTGCAAAATGAACATAAACCGCCGTGCACAAAATGCCCAGGGTGAAATAACACTGGGCAGGAATCCGTATGGCCCCTGTGATCATACTGCGGGAGTTGTCAGGATAGATGCCGCAGACGGTAAACCCATTGCACTTCTCATAAACTGGCCCTGTCACGGAACCGTGACGGGACCGCAAAATTATCTTATTTCCGGTGACTGGCCGGGGGCGACTTCACGATATGTCGAACAGCAATTTCACAACAGCGCTGTTGCACTGGTTACCGCCGGTGCATCGGGAGACATCAATCCAATCTACGGCCCGCATATAGATTTCGTCGAGCGAAAATCATACTCATTCGCTGTCGATGCGATTGGATCTATTTTAGGACAGGAAGTAATCAGAGTATCAAATGAAATCAATGCATCGGGTAATTGCGCAATCAGTTCATCTCAAAAAGTAATCAGCTTACCACGGAAAAAAGACAAAACAAACCTGCTGCAGCCCGAAGAAGATATCAACAAGGGTGTCGATATCCGTCTTTCGGTTCTGAAAATAGGTAATATAGTACTGGCCGGCGTTTCCGGCGAGTTATTCAATGAAATCGGCAAGCAGGTTAAGGAAGCTTCACCTTATAAGAATACGTTTGTGGTTACTCACTGTAACGGTAGCAGCGGATATATCGTTACCGATAAAGCCTATGAAGAGGGCGGTTACGAAGCCAGTTCGACAAGAATCGAATCCGGCGCGGAAAAAGCAATCGTTGAAAATTTACTGGCAATGATCAATGACTTGTAAATCCCTGTGTAATGAAAAGATTTCCGGAAGAACCGCTGGAAAAAAGTGTTACTTAAATCCGTACATTGTCACTCTGAGTGAAACGAAGAGTCTCAAAAAAATAGATTCTTCACTTCGTTCTGAATGACATATATATAAATAAGGATGCCAGATATGACTAAATCTTCGTCCCTACTTTCACTGCTCCTGTTTTTCGAAATCGTTTTTTGTATTACCATATCAATTGCCGCTCAAAACACTAACAACCGGCCGGACTATATGAAACCTGATATACCGACCAAAATCAGAGTTGAGGATTTGTTGTCCCGCATGACACTTGAAGAAAAAATCGGCCAGATCAATATGCCCTGTGTGTATGTAAGCGAACTTGGGGAGGATCCGGCAAATAAAATGGCGGCATGCCGTAAATTCACCGAAGGCACCTACCTTAACGGTATCGGCCCCGGAGGCGGTTTTTTCACACTTCCGAATTCAGCTTTACATGAGGGCACACGGCAGCAGGCCGAATTTATCAACGAACTCCAGACAATCGCTACAAAGCAAACACGGTTGAAAATTCCGGTTTTAATCACTGAAGAGGGAACGCACGGTCTTATGTGTTCCGGCGGAACTATTTTCCCCGAGGGTCTTGCGCTGGGCAGCACATGGAACATGGAACTGCTGGAAAACATATATGCGACGGTTGCTAAAGAAGCAAGCGCAATAGGTGTCCACCAGCTTTTTACGCTTGTTGTTGAGCCGTACAGGGATCCCCGGCTGGGAAGAAATCAGGAAGGATACAGCGAAGACCCGTATATATGTTCAAGAATAGCCGAATCTATAGTCCGTGGAATTCAGGGCGATGATATATCCGCCCCTGATAAGCTTGTTGCCGGTTTATGCCATTACCCGGGACAAAGTCAACCGGTCAGCGGTTTCGAACGCGGCGCTATCGAATATTCCGAACGGGTGTTCAGGGAGATTTTTCTACCTCCATGGGAGGCAGGAGTTAAAAAATGCGGAGCATATGGTGTGATGGCCACCTACCCTGCTATCGGCGGTGTTCCGGTGCATGCATCGACAGAAATTCTTACAACATTGCTCCGGGAGGAACTCGGTTTTGAGGGTCTGGTATTGGGTGAAGGCGGCGGAATCTCCACACTTGTCTACGAAGGACTGGCACCATCGCAAAAAGAAGCGGGGCAGTTAGCTTTGAAAGCGGGTGTGGATGTCGGAATTTCCTATGAGGACGCCTATATGCTGTCGATGAAAGAGAGCGTTCTCGAAGGCAGAGTCCCGGTGGAACTGCTGGACAGAGCTGTCAGCCGTATTCTCACCATGAAATTCCGCCTGGGGCTATTCGAAAATCCTTTTGTCGATCCCGATCAGGCAGTCAGGACTGTCCATACGAGCGAACATCAGGAACTGGCGCTTCAGGCCGCCCGAGAAGGCATCGTTCTGCTGAAAAATGAAAACAACCTGCTTCCCCTTAAAAAGAATCTGAAATCAATCGCTGTAATCGGCCCGAACGCCGACCATGTGCGCAATCAGCTTGGAGACTACACCGCATGGAATATTCTGCAGGATATTGTGACCGTTTTGGACGGCATAAAAAATAAAGTATCCCCCTCAACCAGAATCGAATATGTGAAAGGTTGCAATGTATACAATACGGATGTGAACGAAATAGAAAAAGCGCGGAAAGCAGCGAAAAAAGCGGAAATCGCTATCGTCGTGGTCGGAGAGAATCAATGGCGTGTAACGGACGATCAAATAACTGCCGGAGAGGGCTATGATGTCGCCAGTCTCGATTTGACCGGCATGCAGGAGGAACTGATCAGAGCGGTTTACGAAACCGGCACACCGACGGTAGTTGTACTTCTTAACGGCAGGCCCTTGTCGATTCGATGGACCGCCGAACACATTCCTGCAATAGTCGAAGCATGGTTATGTGGTGAACAGGGGGGGAATGCGGTCGCAGATGTATTATTCGGCGATTATAATCCTTCTGGACGGCTTTCGGTAACCGTACCACGTCATGTCGGACAGTTACCGGTATATTATAATGCGAAAAAGTCGAAAAAGTACTGGATTGAAGAAGGCTGGGGTAAAGCCTATGCTGACATGAGCCCGGAGCCGCTGTACCATTTCGGGCATGGTCTCAGCTATACGACATTTGAATACACCAACCTTACAATTACACCATCAGAAATACACACCGGCGGAGAAGTTACCATATCAGTCGACATAGCGAACACCGGCAGTCATGAAGGGAAAGAAGTTGTCCAGTTATATCTGAACGATGTAATAGCTACAGTTGCCACCCCGGTGATGGAACTAAAAGGATTTCGAAAAATACAACTTAAACCGGGCGAAAAGAAGACAGTTGAGTTTACTTTGAATCAGGAGCATCTTTCTTTGCTAAACCGGCATCTTGAACGTGTAGTCGAACCAGGTACCTTCGAAGTCAAAATCGGCCACTCGTCTAAAGACATCAGACTTCAGGGTAATTTTGAAGTGCTGAATGATTGATTTTTAATATTTCGCATATTCATAGGTATCAGATGTTCCCTTCGACGGGCTCAGGATAGTTGAATGATAATAATAAAACAGGGAGAATGTATGTTTGCTCAGCTAAAAAAAATATTGATGTTTGTGTTGGCCGGACTTTTTTTATGTTCAGTTTCCATCATGTCTGCAATCGATAATGAAGAAAAACCGGTGTATCTCGATCCCTGCCGTCCCATCGAAGAACGAGTGGATGATTTGCTTTCACGAATGACGCTGGAAGAAAAAGTCGGGCAGATGAATATTCCCTGCACATATAAAAGCAGATTCGGATGGGGACTTCACTCTGAGGACGCTTCCATGCATCGACGTCTGACGATTGAGGAACGGACACGTCAGATGGAAGGCTGTAAAAAATTTGCCGAGGGTACCTGGGCGGAAGAAATGGGGCCGGGCGGCGGCTTTTTCACGCTGTCCGACAGGCTGATTTATGAAGGAACCCGTAAGCAGGCAGAATTTTTAAATGAACTTCAGGAAATTGCCACACAAAAATCGAGGCTGAAAATCCCTGTTTTACAAATCGAGGAAGGCACCCACGGCCTTATGTGTTCAGGAGGAACCATCTTCCCGGAAGGCCTCGCGCTGGGCAGTACATGGAACATGGATTTGATCCACGATGTCTATGCAACTGCTGCACGCGAAGGCAGATCAATAGGTGTGCACGGACTCTGTACACTCGTGGTGGAACCGAACAGAGATCCGCGGATGGGGAGAAACGAGGAGGGTTACAGCGAATGCCCGTTTCTCTGTTCCCGAATTGCGGAATCAATAGTAAGAGGCGCACAGGGATACGATGTTTCAGCGGAGGATAAACTGGTTTCATTTCTTTGCCATTATCCCGGCCAAAGCGAGCCGGTAAGCGGTTTCGAACGCGGCGCGATGCATATATCCGACCGGATGCTGCGTGAAGTGTTCCTTCCGCCGTGGGAAGCCGGTATCACCAAATGCGGCGCACTCGGTGTCATGGCTACCTATCCGGCAATCGACGGTGTGGTCGTGCACAGTTCGGAAAGAATCCTCAATGAAATCCTCAGGGGTGAACTCAATTTCGAAGGTGTTGTATTGAGCGAGGGCAGAGGCATCAGCACCATCATCGACGAACATGTCGCCGAAACCCAAAAAGAAGCAGGTCAGATAGCGGTCAAAGCCGGGGTCGATGTCGGCATATCACTTGAGGATGCCTATCTGGTGGATTTGATTGAGAGTGTCCGTGAGGGTACAGTGCCAATGGCGGTTATCGATCGTTCGGTACGCCGTATCCTGAAACTGAAATTCGAATTGGGGCTGTTTGAAGATCCTTTTGTCGACCCTGACCGTGCCGTGAAGATTGTGCATTCACAAAAACATCAGGATTTGGCGCTTCAGGCCGCCCGTGAAGGCATAGTACTGCTGAAAAATGAAAACAACCTGCTGCCGCTCGACAAACCGATCAAATCAATTGCGGTTATTGGCCCTGATGCCGACTCCGAACTTGACCAACTCGGTGATTACAGTCCATATAATATTATAACTGACATTGTAACACCTCTCAAAGGAATCAGGCAAAAAGTATCTGCATCGACACGGGTTGAATATGTTAAAGGTTGCAATATTCTCGGCACTGAATTGAATGAAATAGCGAAAGCGCAGCAAGCCGCTAAAAAAGCCGATATTGCCATAGTCGTTGTCGGTGAAAGCATTGAAACCGATGGCGAGGGCAGAGATGTGGGCGATCTCGACCTGACCGGCCTTCAGGAAGAACTGGTAAGAGCGGTATATGATACCGGCACTCCGACGGTTGTGGTTCTTATTAACGGCAGACCGTTATCAGTACGGTGGATAGCTGAAAATATCCCTGCTGTCGTCGAGGCATGGAACTGCGGAGAAAAAGGAGGCAACGCAATCGCCGATGTATTGTTCGGTGACTATAATCCCAGCGGACGCCTGCCGGTGACTGTCCCACGTCATGTCGGGCAGCTTCCGGTGTATTATAATTATACCCCGACAAAAGCGGGAAAGGTTAAAAGCGGCTACAAAAACATGAGCGGCGAACCGTTGTATGAATTCGGTTACGGCCTCAGTTATACCACCTTTGAATACAGCAACCTTACTATAAATCCAAAACAAATAGGTATCGGCGGCGAGGTTCATGTCAGCCTCGATGTAAAAAACACCGGAAAACGAGAAGGTCAGGAGGTTGTGCAGCTTTACATTAACGATGTTATTAGCAGCGTTACAACGCCGGTAAAAGAACTCAGGGGGTTCAAAAAAGTAACATTAAAACCGGGTGAAACCAAAACAGTGGATTTTACACTGATGCCGGAACATCTTTCGCTTCTCGACCGTCATTTGGAACGCATTGTAGAACCCGGGACGTTCGAGGTCATGGTCGGGCATTCATCACAGGATATCAGGTTGAAAGGGAGTTTTAAAGTAAATTAGTAAGGATACTATCAGTACCTGTTTGAAAAAATATTGTCCGAACCATGATTAACATGATTTTTATGATTACATGAATAAAAAAATCAGAGAATAACAGACGGACCATGGCCATCATTTCATAATGGCTATCTGCAAAACAGGCGTTCAGACAATTAATAGTTCAGGGCAACCACAGGGGGTTTCAGCGCACCCAAAGATGAAAGGGCAGACACACGGGTCTGCCCCTACAGATATTTTAAAGCCAAAATCTTATAGTAGTGGAAAAATCTACTATGATTGGAGATTTATCAAATGGATCACACTCACATAATCACAGCGGCCGATCTTGAAGAGTATGCGAAAAGACGGGACAGTGAAGGAGTAATTCCCGAATTGATATATTGGCTTGTAAAACAATCAGTTTCTTCATTATCTGTATGTCGCATACCATATGGAGATTCTGTAAATCAACCTGGATGGGACGGATTAGTTGAAACTGAGGAGGCATTTTTAGAGTTTGTCCCTAAAGGATTTTCATATTGGGAAATTGGAACCGGCCAAAATCCCCAAAAGAAAGCAACGAATGATTTCAGAAAACGTACAGAAAAAATATCCAATGAAGAAAGAGCTAATTCCGCATTTATATTTGTGACACCAAGGTCCAGCGGTAGTGGGGGATGGAATGAACCTAAACAGACTTCTTGGTTAAATCTAAAAAAAAATAGCGGATGGGATAAGATAAGAATTATTGATGGAGTAAAATTGGCTGACTGGATGAGAGAATTTCCTGCTCTTGGAAAATGGATGGCAAAGAAAATAGGTTTGTCAACAAGCTTACATGGTATTAACACACCCACAGAACACTGGGAAACAATCAAAGGTCAAGTAGGTTCAAATGATCCACCTCTTCCGCCAAAACTTTTCATCACAGGCAGAGAAAATGCATGCACTGCCTTACAGAAATTGTTTGAAGGGCAATCCCAGAGATTGTTACTTTTTACAGAAAGTGAAAAGGATGTTGAAGACTTCATTTCTGCTTACCTTGCTTCTCTTGACGAAAACGCATCACGATTATCAAGTAATCGTTGCCTGTTTATAAGTGACGAGGATGCATGGCATTCAGTAGTTCAAACAAGGAAATCTCATGTATTGGTTGCTGATCCTCGATTGGGATTGGATACCGAATGTATGGATCTTCAGACAGTCGCTACAAGTAAAGGACACTCTGTCATCATACCAATTTGTAGAGCATGGCCTTCAGAAAATCATGAAATTATAAGACTTAATAGCCCTTCTAAATCTCAGATTGAGAAAGTTTTTAGAAGAAGCTGGTTATACAGAAGTTCGTGCAAGAGAGTTAGCTGGCATCGGTTCTTATCGTTTATCTGCTTTACGTCGATATTTATTGGGATTAGGAAATCTGCCTCCTTACGCTACATGGGATAATGCAAGGCTCCTGGCACAAGCTGGTTTAGCAGGAAAATGGGATGGCAAGAATCATGCCGATCAAGCAGCTTTAGAAATGCTATTGGGAAAAACCTATGGGGAGTGGATCGAGATGGTAAGACCTGAAGTATTGCGCGCGGACACTCCCCTTATTCAACGTAACGAGAAATGGAGGATTGTTACACGCGGTGAGGCATGGAATGCACTTGGCCGACATTTGACTGATGAGGATCTTGACCGTCTACAAAAGACTGCTTTTCGAGTATTAGGTGAACGTGATCCGCAGTTTGATTTACCGAAGAATGACAGATTCGCAAGAAGTATTTATGGAAAACAATTGGAACATTCAAAAAATCTTCGTGAAGGAATTGCTGAGACGCTTGCATTGCTTGGCAGCAGACCAGAATCACTGACCTCATGCTCGCAAGACAAAGCTGAGGCTGTAGTTGTACTTACGGTTCGAGGTCTTCTCGAAAATGTACAATGGGATCGTTGGGCAGGCTTAGATCACCTTCTTCCTCTTTTAGCGGAGGCAGCACCCGATGAGTTTCTTGATGCTGTTGAATCTGCACTTGAAAATCTTGATGATAGTCCTTTTCATAAAGTATTTGCTCAAGAAGGTAGCGGTGGCATAGAAGGAACTATTTATACAAGCGGCCTTCTTTGGGCACTTGAGACTTTAGCCTGGGATTCAGAATATCTGACTCGAGTAGTTTTAGTGCTGGGAGATTTAGCGTCAATAGATCCTGGAGGAAATTGGTCAAATCGACCGTCAAACTCACTTGTTGATATCTTTCTACCGTGGCACCTTCAAACGTGTGCTTCCATGGAAAAAAGAAAATCAGCAATCGAAACTCTATTGCATGAACAACCAGAGGTTGGGTGGAAATTACTAATAGCCCTACTTCCACATAGCCACGGTGTTACTTCTGGTTGTCATCGCCCAACCTGGCGCAAATTTATTCCTGCAGATTGGAAAGAAACAGTTACAAGGCGTGAGTATTGGGATCAGATCGCAATATATGCTGATATAGCAATAAAACAAGCAAAATTTTGTATTGACAAGCTTGGTGAATTAATTGAACAACTACCTGATCTACCTAAATCCACAAGAGATAATTTGCTGACACATCTAACCTCAGAAACTATAACAAATTTGCCTGAAGATAAACGCTTACCCCTTTGGGAGGCTCTAATTGATTTAGCAAGAAAACATCGTAAATATTCTGATGCTGATTGGGCAATGCCAGGAGTGCTTGTTGATAAAATTGAAACATCTGCTATTACTTTAGAACCAAAGAAGCCAGAACTACGCTATCAATATCTTTTTAGCGGACATGATTTTAATCTGTACGAAGGAGAAGGAAACTACAAAAAACAGCAACAAAGAATAAATCAATTACGATTTAATGCAATAAAGGAAATTTTCGACTCTGGCGGTTTGGATCTTGTTATGAAATTTGCTCAAAGTGTTTCTATATCAAATCAGGTGGGATTTGCACTTGGGGAAAATACGACTGATTCTCTGGATTCAGAAATTCTACCAGCGTTTCTGCTTAATGATGATGAAGTACAGAAAAGTTTTATTGGTAGTTACATATTGAGTAGATATTGGAAGCTAAGCTGGAAATGGGTGGACGATTTATTAGATAGGGATTGGAGTATTGCTCAAAAAGGAGCATTTCTGGTTTTTCTTCCATTTATTGAAGAAGTCTGGATTCGTGCTGAAAAACATCTTGGAGATAATGAAAGTCTCTACTGGCTGAATGCTAATGTGAATGCTTGGGGTCCGTATTGTGATCTAACATTGGCAATTAATAAACTAATTAATTATAATCGGGCGAATGCAGCCGTTCATTGTGTATGGCGCACTGTCCATGAGGGCGAATTTAATCCTGAACTTGCAACTCTCTCTCTTTTAGCAGTACTAAATTTAGAAAACTTTGAAAAAGAGTTTGATCGGGATGCCACTATTGAAGTTATCACTAAACTTCAAGAAAGTCCTTCTGTTGATACAAATGCTCTTTTCAATATTGAATGGAATTTTCTTGCACTTTTAGGGCGGTATTCTCACGGATATCCTAAAACATTAGACAAGCGCCTTGCAAATGATTCATCCTTTTTTTGCGAGGTAGTTTGTTTAGTGTTTCGATCAAAAAATGAAGAGAAACAAAGAATAGAACCAACAGAACAGCAACGGATTCTTGCACAGAATGCTTATAAGTTATTAAGAGAGTGGAAAACGCCTCCAGGTTTACAACCCGATGGGACATTCAACCCAGAATCATTTCTTATTTGGCTTGCAGAAACAAAACGAATAGCGAAGAAAACAGGTCATTTAGATATTGCACTAAGCCAGCTTGGTCATGTATTAACTCACGTTCCAAAAGACGAAGATGGACTTTGGATTCACCATATTGCAGCTCAAACTCTAAATGCAAAAGATGCCAAAGATATGAGATCAGGATTCACAACGGAACTTTTTAATCAGAGAGGGACATATGGATATACAGCAGGTAAGGCTGAATTAGAATTAGCAAAAATTAATCACGAAAAAGCTGATGCACTAGAAGCCAAAGGGTATTCGCGATTTGCTACAGCTATGAGAGAGTTTGCCAAAAGTTATGAGCGTGAAGCACAACGAGAAGCGTCGAGTGATCCATTTGAATAATAACTACTATAAAAATTGAACTTTATTTATATACTTTTTTATCAAGGAAATCCTTTAATCATGTGAATCATGGTTCAGACAATTAATAATTCAGGGCAATCACGGGATAGGGGAGGGGTTGCTCTTACAGGCAGTACATTCAACCATAAAAGGGCAGACACACGGATCTGCCCCAACAATACATCAAAACCGGAAACCTGCGATAGAAGTTAAACCTACTATTCCTTATCGTCATCATTACTATGAAGCGCCTTAAAACCATCGCCGTAAGGCACTCCTCCTGATGAACCTGAGAATCCGCTCCATGATTTACGGGCCGGCGGCCTGCCCCCGTAATTACGCTTTATTTTTCTAAGAGACAATATTCCGATAAGAAATCCGATAATGATTACATAAATAGCGATAGAAAAAACTTTATTGATTATGCCTTCCCACCGTGCAGGATCGATTGAAATGACCTCAGCTGGTATCGCAGTGGCAACAGATAATAATAAAGCAGTCAGTATTACTTTCACATATATTTTCATCGGACAATATCCATGAAATTCATAACCTGTCTATATAATCTCTATTAATATATACAGTTTCCCAAGGAATTATATTCAAATTTTGCGAAGAATATTGTCTGAACACCTGTTTTGCAAATAATCATAATGAAATGATAACTATGATATGATCGGAGCTTACAAAAACCGATAATCATTGTTGATTCCGGCAATCCCTGTTCAAATCTCAGGCACTTTGTAACTTTATCACTCAGGCACTGTCTTTTAAAAAAACATCTTGAAAATCCCACACACTTCAGCTACTTTTCATAAAATCGATTCACGATCAATATTTTATTATGACAGGAAACACACAATGAAAAAAAATTTTATCATCGGAACAGTTCTTCTCGGTGTACCCCTCGTAATATCTTTTATTACCTCTTGTTCATCCGCAATACAACCAGCCGATCTTGTTCTCCGTAACGGTAAAATCGCCACCGTGAACGAGTCATTTGATTTTGCGGAAGCCGTTGCGGTCAGAGGTGACACAATTATTGCTGTAGGCGATGACACTGAAATTGAAAAGTATATCGGACCGGATACAAAAACCATCGACCTTGATGGAAAGCTGGTAGTTCCCGGACTCATCGATGCCCATGCGCATATGCTGGGGTACGGCACATCTCTGACGGAACTCGATTTCCGCGGAACGACAAGTTTCAGCCAGATTGTAGACATGGTAGCCGAAAAAGCGAAGAAAACACGACCCGGAGAATGGATAACCGGCAGTAGTTGGGATCAGAATGACTGGGAAAATGTAAAGCTGCCCTCTCATGAAACGCTGTCACAGGCCGTACCCGATAAACCGGTGTGGCTTACCCGTGTGGATGGCCATGCTGCAATAGCCAACCGTAAAGCGCTTGAAATTGCAGGTATTACAAATCAAACCAAAAACCCCGAGGGTGGAGAAATAATTCGTGATTCCTCCGGCAAAGCAACCGGAGTATTTGTCGACAACGCAATGTTTTTGGTATCACAGTATATACCTGATCCATCATCTGAACAGATTAGAGAAGCGCTTGCTCAGGCTGCCCGGAAATGCTGCGCCGCAGGATTGACCGAAGTGCATGACGCTGGAGTGTCTCCAACGATTATCGAACATTACAAATATCTTATCGACAATAATGAACTCGTCATCCGCATTAATGCAATGTTACACCCACCCGGATCGGATGACATAGCGGGTTATATGAAAGACCATAAACTCGTGGGGTACGGGAATAATTTTCTGACTGTGCGGAGTATGAAATTGTTCATGGATGGCGCTCTCGGATCGAGCGGAGCGGCATTATTCAAACCATACTCCGACCGTCCGGGATACAGCGGGCTTCTCACCACGACGTATGAACAAGTACTACAGATTTCCAGGGCTGCACTTGAGACCGGATTTCAGGTATGTACACATGCTATCGGGGACCGTGGTAACCGGCTCGTACTTGATGCATATGAACAGGCACTGAAAGAGCGGCCGACAAACGATCATCGTTTCAGAATCGAACATGCACAGGTAGTAACTCTTGAGGACATTCCCCGTTTCGCAGCGCTTGGAATCCTTCCTTCCATGCAGCCCACACATGCCACATCCGATATGTACTGGGCAGAGGACAGAGTCGGACCTGAACGTATCAAAGGGGCATATGCCTGGCAAAAATTCCTGCGTAACGGTTGCATTATCCCCTGCGGATCGGATTTCCCGGTTGAGGAAATTAATCCGATGCTGGGATTTTACGCGGCTATAACACGGAAAGATCCAAAAGGATGGCCCGAAGGCGGCTGGTATCCCGAAGAATGTATGACCCGTGAACAGGTGCTGCGAGGTTTTACAATCTGGGCAGCATATGCGGCATTCCAGGAAAACATTCTGGGCTCAATCGAACCCGGCAAACTTGCGGATATGGTTGTGCTTTCAAAAGACATTCTTACTGTGGCACCTGAAGAGATACTATCGACGGTTCCGCTTTATACGATCATCGGAGGAAAAATTCAATACAGCAGAGATTGAAAATGATTTTTCATATATCTGATGTATATTTACAGGTTAAACATTGAAAAATAAAATCCATAACAAAATAGGAAAATAATATGAAACGGCAAATTCAGTTAACAATGTTGTTCTGTATGATTGTGCTGCTGTCTTTTTTTATCGGCAGGAGTTTTAGCCAGCCTAATATAAGCATTAAGCGTTACGGTTCGGTTATCGGTGTAAAACCGGAAAAAATCGAAGAGTATAAACGGCTTCATGCAAAACCGTGGCCCGGTGTTGTCAACAAGATCCGTGACTGTAATATCAGGAATTATTCAATCTACCTAAAAGAGATCGAGCACGGTAAATATTACCTTTTTTCCTACTTTGAGTATGTAGGTAACGATTTCGAAGCGGATATGGCAAAAATGGCTGCCGATCCCGAGACACAGGAATGGTGGAAAAACACAGATCCATGCCAGATTCCCATACCAACCCGTAGTGAAAATGAATTCTGGGCTGCAATGGAAGAGGTTTTTCACAGCGATTAACTCATATTGATAATACTATGACTAATATTTTGAGAAAATGACCCTCATCAATATTCTCATAGTTCCAACACTTTTAACTATTACGCATCAGGAACAGAGGTATATCAGTTCAATATATTTATTTTAAAAAATATGGTTTAATAAAAAATCGGAGTGATTTTATGGCTTTGTCTTCCATACAAATAGGGAATCTTCAGGTATCGAGATTTATTCTCGGAGGTAACCCATTCAGCGGTTTTTCTCATCAGGGCAGCGACCGTGACCAGGAAATGATACGATATTATACGGCAGAACGTATCCAGCAGACTTTTCGTCATGCGGAAGATATGGGAATCAATACATTCTTAGGTCGCGGCGATCAGCATATAATCCGTATGCTCAGAGAATACCGCGATAATGGTGGAACATTGCAGTGGATAGGACAAACCTGTCCGGAGATGAAAAATATCCGGAGAAGCATCGAGGATATCATTACCGGAGGTGCTCAGGCATGTTTCATTCATGGCGGACAAATGGATTTTCTGCTCTCAAACAAGGAACTCGATGAAGTTCCGCTCGCTATTAATATGATTAAAGAAGCCGGTCTCAAAGCAGGAGTGGCCGGTCACAATCCACAGGTTCATCAATGGGCTGAAAAAAATCTCGATGTCGATTTTTACATGTGTTCCTATTACAATTCATCTCACAGAGATGAGCATGCCGAACATATATCGGGAATGCCCGAATGGTTCAAACCGGAAGATCGTGACATCATGGTCAATATCATACGGACTTTACACAAACCTGTCATTCACTATAAAATCATGGCGGCAGGCAGAAATGACCCCGCTGAGGCATTCCGTTTTACGGCGCATCATCTGAGGGCAAACGATGCAGTCTGCGTCGGTATTTATTCCAACGATAAACCGGACATGATCGGGGAAAATATTCGTCTGTTTGAAGAATGTCTGATTCATGAATGATACGAACAATTCTTCAGCCTAAAATAGTGACTCCTACCCGTTTCGCGACATTTCGAATATATGTTTCAGCTTCTAAAAACTGATCCGCCGGTATATGCTCCGGCAGGAGTGTACGCGGCCATTTCATCCTGCTCATCCGCACAAGATATGTTTCGTAATCGAGCACGCCCCTGCCGGGACAAACCTCCTGTATATGCAGGGTTTGCTCGTGAGGGAATATATATGAATCTTTTGCATGACACCCCATAATATCCTCACCGAGGAGATCGAAACATTCGTTAATGAGTTCGGTTGTGTGATAATAACGGTAAAGGTGGATCATGTTTGTGGGATCAAGATTTACTTTCAGTCTTTCATTCCCTACATCATCTATTAAGCGTTTGTGTGATCCCGGACCTTCAATATTTGTAGTTACCTGGGCTTCCATTCCTATTACCGCTTTCATTCCGGCAGTATCTTTCAGTATCTGACTAACACCACTGACAAGCAGATCCCATGTCTCTTTTGTCCAGTTGTCGGGATGAACATTATAATTATCGCCCCATCTATTTGATTCCGGGCAACGACTTCCGGAAATAGTACCGACCATAGGGCACCCTATTTTATCGGCAGCCTCGATACACCGTGTGAGATGTTTCAGGTTTTCCTGCCGTGAAGCTTCATCCGTATGGAGTATGTTCCTGTACCCTCCGACCTCATATATAACGACATCGTATTCCTTCAGAGCCGTTCTCAGTTCATTAAGATCCGAATCTTTCATCGAATGCCAGGGATCGGGACTTGCTATTGCTCCTGCATGACCTGAATCGCGAAGTTCTTTGACAATTTCTGTGAGGCTCTTCCCTTCCTGGTATCTCAGATATCCTCCGAGACGTACAGGTGTGGTACCCGGAGTCAGATCACGCACAAGATCTTTATCCGGTCCGGGAGTAGGATATGCTGAACTTTCTGGTTTTTTCTGTGCTATCCGCTTTTCTGAAGTAGTACTGCACCCGGTTCCAAGTATCATTCCGGCTGATACGGTTCCTGCCGAAAGTACTTTGCGTCTTGTAAGTTTATGATACATATACTGTACCTCCTGTTTATCGATACACAATTATATTCTATATTCCGGGAAAAATGATACTATATGTTACACTCCTTTATAACAGGCCGTAAGTAAAAAATAAATATCTTCACGCTTTATCAAACTTGAATGTCAGAAAATACACGCCGTCATCAAGTTTACTCTGCACATTGAATCCGCTTTTGAAAAAGACGTTGAGCATCTTACGGTTAACGGCAAGAACTTCGGCGGTGAATCCGGTTATACCTTTTTGTTTGGCCACTTCAACAAGTTTCTGCAGCATGAAACTGCCGATTCCGGTTCCCTGCCATTCCGGATGCACGGTAAATGCCACCTCTGCATAATTAGTCGGTCTGTCGAGAAGCCAGCGGGCCACACTTACAAACTTTTCATCAGGTTCCTCACCGATATATCCTGAAATAGCATACTTCTCGGCATAATCAAGAATAACCAGCGGCTGTGCTTTGCTGTGTGGAAGTGTTTTTACAGTGCTCATGAAACGGTAATAGATATCTTCTTCCCTTAGGTCGTAGAATAGTTCACGAATTTTTTCTTCATCGGTAGATTTTATTACCCTGAACGATATGGTACGGTTGTCAGGAGTTGTATAACTCCAGGTAACTTCTTCGGGATACAAGCTCCCACCCTCAGGCGGAAGCTGCTGGTCGGCATAGATGTAATTCAGGTTTTTCGCTTCATCGAGCAACCAACCGCGATATTTAGGATGGGCGATGTTAATGAGCGCCATAACACGCTGGCGAATGTTTTTGCCGTGCAGATACGCGATTCCGTATTCGGTTACCACATAATGTACATCTCCTCGTGTGGTTACAACACCGGCACCGGGTGTGAGCAGCGGCACTATGCGTGAAATCGTACCGTTTTTGGCCGTCGATGGTAAAGCAATTATAGGACGGCCGTTTTTTGCCAGAGCAGCCCCTCTGATGTAGTCAGCCTGACCGCCTATTCCCGAAAAAAACTTATGCCCGATCGAATCTGCACAAACCTGGCCGGTAAGATCGATCTCAAGAGCTGAATTTATTGCCACCATATTATCATTTTTAGAAATATTTCGGGGATCCGAGACATAGTCGGTCGGGTAAAACTCAAACACCGGATTATTATCGATTGTATCGTACAGACGTTTTGTTCCGAGACAAAACGCGGCCACAATTTTACCTTGATGGAATGTTTTTTCGGAATTAGTGATAACTCCTGACTCATACAGATCTATCAAACCATCCGAGAACATTTCGGTATGCACACCGAGATTACGTTTATCCTTGAGATATTTCAGCACCGCATTCGGTATTGTACCGATGCCTGCCTGTATAGTAGAGCCGTGTGGAACAAGACGTGAAACATAAAAGCCTATTCGCTCTGCTTCATCGGTAAGCGGTTCGGGGATCAATTCTATTATCGGTTCATCATGTTCCACAATCGCATCTAATTGATTAACATTCACGAAACTGTCACCGAGAGTTCGCGGCATTTGAGGATTGATCTGTGCAATCACATAATCAGCACATTCGACAGCCGCTTTATCGGTTTCTACCGATACACCCAGCGAACAGTTCCCAAATGTATCAGGCGGGGTAACCTGAATAAGCGCGACATCGAGATGTAGCCTGCCGGTCTTAATAAGCTTTGGTATTTCCGAGAGAAAAATCGGGGTATAATCCGCATCTCCCCGTTCGACAGCATCCCGTGCCGAATGCCCTATAAAAAAAGTATTGAGGCGAAATAAATGCCTGAATTTGGGATTAGTATAAGGAGGATCGGGTGTAAGGGATACAAGATGAAATATTTCTACATCGGCAAAAAACTGTGGAAGACGAGTCATACTCTCCACCAGATACTGCGGAACAGCACAGCCGGTACCGATAAATATTCTGCTTCCGGGTTTCACTTTACCGAACGCTCTGTCAACGGTACATATTCTGCTTTCATACAACGTTTGCAGTCTCTGTATCTTCCAGTCCATATTGCCCCCTATTTTATGTGTAGCGCCACTCACTGCAAAAATAACAATCATTGGGCATACGAACAACATGAAAAAAGAATTTCAAGAAAATATTACTCATTTCCTTACGATGTGGGTAGACAGTTTTAACCGAATGTTTTAAGGAAAACAAAACAAGGCAGAATGCAGGAAGGGGAAAATACAAGGTACAAGGGATAAGGGACAATGAATTTGTAGGGGCACAACATCTTGTGCCCTGTATTATATATATGTGTAGGGGCAGCCTCATAGGTTGCCCTTTATTGTCTGAACCTTGATTCGCTTGATTTGCCTGATTACTTGATATAAAAATCATGGTCATCCTTTAATCATGTAAATCATGTTTCAGACAGTTTCCGCCCGATCATAAAAAAATTTCCTAACATTTTTTCACTCCCAAAATATA
>JAFGMP010000232.1 GCA_016927495.1 Candidatus Latescibacterota bacterium
TGATTTATTTTGTATAATATTAAATATAAATCTGTGATAACTCTTTTGTTTGTGGTATTATACGGTAGAAAATTTCAATGATTGAGTAAATTTCAATCTGTAATATAAAAGACTGTAATAGCAAATCCGAAGGAGTGAGCATGAGGACCGGGACACCAAATAAAAACCGCAGATCATTTTTCAAAACCGGCGCTTTCACAGGAAGCGCTGTTGCCCTGGGTATAACGGCTCCTGCAGAAGCAAGTAAAACACAGTTCAAAAGAAAGAATCCATCATCTGCCGAATTAATAAATGTTGGTATACTGACCACACAGGGAGGGCATATCAACAGCATATGGGGGCCTTTGATCAATCCGACCGATGGTAAAACCCGTTTGACGGGTATGGTTATGACCCATGCATGGGACATCGATCCCGAAAGCCTTGACAATTTTGCCAAAAAGTTTCATACCGAAAAAGTTAAGCACTATTATGATATGATTGATAAAGTTGATGCTGTTATCATGGCTGATTTCTCCTCTCTTTTCTCGAACCATGATCTGGTGAGGCCATATCTTGAAGCGGGTGTGCCGATATTTATAAACCGGCCTTTTGCATCGAGCCTGAAAAATGCCGCCGACATGATAGATACGGCGAGACAACATGGAACGCCGATAATGTGTAGTTCATCGCTTGAATATGTTCAGGCTGTCGATTCTATTCGCCATGCGTTACCTGAACTCGGTGAACTCACCGGTTATGTTGCCGACAATGCCATGAGCGATTATGCAACGCATGGTGTCCATGGTATCTATTTTGTATATGCCTGTGTAGGCGGAGGTATAAAAAGTGTGTCTTATCAGGCTACCGACTGGACACGGCCAAACGGAGTCATGACATTTCACTATAAGGGCAGGGATGGCGGTGATGACTTTTGGGGGGCGCTACAACAGGCATACCGGTCAGGCAGCGCCTGGATCAAAGTATGCGGAAAAGGTTCAACCTCTCGGGCTGATGGTTATAAGAACGATGTTTCAGTTGAAAGGCAGATGGACTGGCCCCGCGAAGGACGAGGAGACGTAACGGACAGTGCCATCTGGCTGCCCATGATTCATGCAATGCAGCGTATGTTCGAAACAGGCGCAATGCCTGAACCATATGAAAATATCTATGAAAAAACTCAAATGTTTATGGGAGGATTCTATTCGCTGCTTGAAAAACAAGGCGCGCCGGTAAAGCTTGATATCATACCTTCTGAATGGGAATGTCCCCGCGACAGAAAGCCGATGGAGCCTAATCATTATCCGAAAGGTTTTTTCAGTTAAATCTCATGAAAATTCTAATTTTTTAGATAATATTGGACATTATAAAAGTTTTACCATATATTAACAAAACATGAAATATTTTTCAAAGAACAGAGCGGTATATCAAAAGATATATTTGGAAACGGCTTTAATTAATAGCATGAAGTTATTATACATATGATCGAATATTCTATTACAGATAAACATATTAAACTTGATCTTCCCTCTGGTATTTTTCATCCTACCACAACTACACAATTACTTGCAGAACAATTAGTGAACCTTAAAGATAAAATAGTATTGGATCTTGGGTGTGGCGCCGGACCTCTTGCCATAACAGCCGCACTAAACGGTGCAGAGAAAGTATATGCAGTCGATATTATGGAAGAGGCTTGTGAAGCAACTAAGTTCAATGCGAAACTTAACGGTGTCGATGACTGTATTGAAGTAAGACAGGGAGACCTCTTTAAGCCTGTGAAAGGATTAAAGTTTGATATAATACTGGATGATGTTTCGGGAATGGCAGATGAAGTCTCCCGAATTTCTTCCTGGTATCCGGAATCTATACCGACAGGAGGTCCTGACGGAACCAATCAGACGATACGTATGCTGCGTCAATCCCCCAATTACCTCGTTAATTCCGGAAGTCTTTACTTTCCGCTCATCAGTCTTGCTAATTCAGAGAAAATGCTTGCTACCGCGCATGAAATATTCGGCACAAATATACAGCGGATCGCATGTAAGTTTATTCCGTTTAATAAGGAATTACAAGCTAACATACATTTGCTTATGCGGTTGAAAAATGAAGGAACTGTGAATTTTACGCAAAGGCGGGGCAGGTATTTGTGGAATTTGGCAATTTATAAAGCGAATGCCTGAATACCTGATGAACACCGTTCGGTTTTTGAATAATAAATTCGGTATTTTGCTATAGTACAGCGCTAACATCTGTAGCCCAGTCGAGAGATTTCAAAAAAGCATCTCTTATATTGTCAGGTTCGATACCTGATGATAAAGCATCTTCCCATTTACCCTGTTCATAGGAAAGAACACAATGTAACACGGCACCTAAATGTCCATCATAATGCAACAATGCATTTGCTATTTCATCAGAAACCGGCAGTGACTCAAGAATTTCGCTTAAAGGTGTATCGAGGAGTGCGTCAAGAACTGAGAACATTCCAACCATAAAACCCATATCAGCCAGATGTTCATCCAGATCGAGAGCGAGAATTTCACACATTCTGGCTCTTTCCATTGCGGTAATAACGAGTTTGCGGGGTTTATCGACAATGTTCGACAGAAGGAGCATGCTTACCCAGTCACGTATACGCCGTATACCTAAAAGTGTTAGTGCCTGGTGGATTGACTCGATTTTTTTCGGCCTTGCATAAAAAACCGAATTAACAAGCCGTAAGAGCCTGTAGCTAAGAGAAACATCACTTCGAATTATATCCTCGAGTTCCTTGAATTCAATATCGGGTTCCTGTAGTTTGGCAAGGAGACGAAGCGTTGCCATGCGGGTTGCAGGCATTCGTCGTCCGCTGACAATGTTGGGACGGCAGAGAAAATAACCCTCAAAATAGTCGAAACCGAGTTTCCTGCTGGTATCAAAAACATCGAGCGAATCTACTTTCTTGGCCAGTAATTGAACTTCCTGCCTGCGTAAATCTTTCACCATTTTTGTCAGGAGTGTTTGATTTATTATGGTCGGATCAAGCTTGACAATATCGACCATATCAAACAATGAAGAATCAAAATCGGGGCCTATGACATCGTCCAGAGCCAATCGGAAACCATATCCTGCGAATTCTTTGAGAGCTTCGATCAGTTCCTCATCGAAACTAATGTTATCTCTGATTTCCAGAATAACTCTGTCATGAAGAAATCTGAGAGGGAATTTCTCAAGAATAAAACTACGCGGGAGGTTTATAAAAGCAAGCCCTTCACCGACAAGACGGTCGAGACCTATTTCCATAAATGTATTTAAAATCATTTGTGATGATGCATGGTCATCATCAGTGAATTCCGATTCATCGGTTTCGTATCTGTGTAAAAGCAATTCGTAGCCTGCAACTTCAAGATTCCGATCATAGATCGGTTTTCTGCCCACAAAAACTCCGAACATTGGCCTATCCTGTTGGCTAAATTAAGTTAAAAACACTCATCATGCATAAATCATAAAGCATAATTCAGAAATTGTCAATCAAATTAAACAATTTTCAAAAAAAATCCCCACTCCAAAAGAAGCAGGGATTTCTCTATTATGTCTGCCACTATATTGTTTACCAGAACAGACGTTCACTTGTTTCGGCCCATGTATGCATGTTGACTCCAAGTCGATGCCGTTTAATTTCAGTTAAATTTTTAATTGAAATGACCTCGCCATCTTTTATCCAGTAAAGGTCGATTTTGTTTGGATCGCACTCACCAAGACCGCGTTCCCGGGCGATTCTCGTGTATGGCAGTTCAGTGGGATCGTGCCCCATAATGTACGAACCAATGGAATCTACTTCTGCAATTGAAATTCCGATGACGAGAACATTACACAGTTCATCGGTACCCACATTAAAACCGCTGCCGTCTCGGCCGATAATTCCCTCGATAATATTGATGTCCGGTCTTATGGCAAAAGCAGAATCAATAGCTCGCTGGCTCCACTGCTCATCCCACATGAGCGGCCCTTTGATATCGTCCATAAAATCTCTGAGATTTTCCCGGTTATCCTTTACCTTTTTAAACGCTTCCCAGCCACCTTTCTTCTCGTAAACCGGATATACATTTTCATAATCCCAGTGTTTGAATCCGGCCGCACGGTGTTTGAGAAATGCTGATTCAACATTCTGGTAGTAATCTTTTACAAAGTCGCGTTTAAAGTTAATATCATAGGATTTTGTAGCAAGCAGTTCCATCGCCGACCAGCGGTCGCAGTAATGTCCGTAACCTCGGGGCACAACTCCCTGAAGGTTTTTTATAGATAATGTGGTAAGGCCGAGATTATGGTTTTTCAATTTTGGCATGTTGATGAAGAAATTATCTTTATCCCCTATCGGACGATAAGTGGGTATATTTTTCCAAACCTGGGGATTGCCTGGTACCTTGTGCCAGTTAAGTTCCGTTTTATCATAGTTTTCAAATCTTCTATAGTTAGCTTCAATGAGATTAATGTTATGCTTGTCGAACACGTCATAAATACCGGTCTGACGGTGGTTTTTTACGGTAGTTCCTCTGGCGCTGGTAATTACGTTTGTATTTCCCATTTCACGCAGGCCTTGTATAAATCCGGCGATAAAATCGCATGATGTATTTATACCGCAGACCGGGCTTAATACATTTTCAGGAACAGTGGTGAAATTTGGCCTTACAATGGTCGAACCGCCCTTTTTTGAACCCTTGATAAAAATTTGTGAAGCTATGTCTTTTCCCGTTGCCTCAAGTTGAGGTTGTGCTTCGGTAAAAAATCCCCTGTCGTCACGTCTTGCGCTTACATGAGTTTCAATCAGAAATACCGCGCGCGGATTATTGCGAATTTCCGGTCTGATATCCACAATTATATTTTTTTCTTTACCCTGCTCCAGGATATCAAGGCCTTCAGCTACATCAATGCCTCCTCCGGTTCCGAAAGCTTCTGCCGGCATGGGCATTGCATGTCCATATAATTCCAGTCCTGCATAAGTAGCTCCTGCAACTGCGCTTTTATGCAAAAAGTTACGTCGTTTCATAAAAAAGCCTCCCGTATAGTTTGAGTTTACTGTGTTGTTTTATTCTAAGCTTTAAGACGGTTTCACTTTGATAAAGATTCAATTAAAAATTGATACTGTAAAAAATTTTCGTCATTGATCTTCAGGTATTGATCTTACCCGATTCCAGATCATCCTGTTCTTTTTTACCCTTTTGTCACGGGATATTATAAGCATTTTACCCGAAGTGAAAACGCTGATGTCAACTTTTACCGGTTTCTCATACCCCGGCATAATAAAAAGTCCTGACCAGCCACCATCAGGAATTGGTTTAATCTTGCTTATGACAATTTTCCCGACCGAGAATTCTCCTCCTATAAAACCGGGTGCACGTATTATTGATGCTTCCGCACCAAGTTCGGGGTCATCATTAACCTGTATGTTCATAATAATTCCTCTTTCGGTACGCCATGTACCGATAAGTGAACTATACCGTACCGCAAGACGTGATTCCGAGCAGGCAAAAATAAACATTACAAAAATAAAAAAGATATAAAAATTATACTTATTGCGGTATTCCATATTACTATCCTTCAAAATCATCAGGAAAAAGATCCATACACCGTGAATACGAAAAAGAAGTTGTGGACAGCATCCTTTTTATTTCTTTAGGCTTTTATTAACAATACAGAGTTATTTCACATAGTCAAAATATTTTTTTTAATCGAAAACCGGTTTCCGATTTGAATGTAATTTTATTTTTTATTGGAAATATTTTTTGTAAGAAAATAATGCAATAAAGAAAATTTTTTACGTTATTTAATAATGATGTAAACTTATATATTCCAATGACATACTGTAAAATAATACAAAAATATTTGTTTGCTTATATAACAATAGAGAAAATTTTATTGCATTAGATTTATATTTTTGTTAATAATTCTTAACTCAGAAAGGGGGTATGAAACCATAATGGATGATCTCGATCTAAGAATTACCAAACTTCTCGGGCAGGATGGCAGGATGTCGTATCGTGAAATTGCACGTCATCTTAACATCTCAGAACCTACAGCCCGTCACCGGGTCAAACGATTGCTCGATTCAGGGAAAATATCAATAAAAGCCCAAATAAATATTGATGAATCACCTGAAGTAATTATTGCCTACGTAGGATTAAAACAGACAGCGCATCCTCAGGAAACTCTTGACATGATAAGTAACATTAAGGAAGTGATATATGCTGTCAATACAATCGGAAGGTACGACATCATTGCTGTGATAGCGGTAAGGAGCAGGGAACGACTGGCTGATATACTTACTAATGAAATCATAGGAAAAAACAGACAGAATATATCTTCATCGGAAACACATGTTGTCTTATATAACAGAAATTTGCTTGTACCAGCAGAAAACATTATCAACTCGATATTGGATGAAAGAAATAATGAGTAAATTCTGCGTATTGTTTTATGAGAGTTTTGTCATTGTAACCAAATCTTTGGGAGGTGCAGTTGAGTCAAAACAATACAAAATTATTAATTATTACGGGAATACTGATTCTATTTTTTATTGGTGTAATTTCTGATGTAAATGCCGCCAATCATGGTTCGCCCGAATGGTTAAAACTTGACCCTCCGATCGAAGTGTCGGACGAAGGCTTTCGCGGCGTTATGTGGTGTACACCTCACCGGGATATCTCCTGGAAAATGCGTGGAACCACAATTCATCCCCGTTTTCTCAGAGTTGATGAAGACTATACAGTATTCGGCATCACTGCAAAATATATTACCTACACTATGCGCAACACTATATTATATGGTGTCAGAATAGATATTGAAGGAGCCGATAACGTATCAAAAGCAATACAGGCTGCCAGACGTGAATATCCACCAATTGATGACATTGAAAAAGTTAATGACCGTGAATCACGATGGAGCACAAAATCCACCCATGTATGGGTAACACTTCCCGAAGAAAAAAACGGAATAGGGCAAATTTACCTTTGGGGACGTGATCGTAAATTTCCCGATGATTCGCGTACACCGGTTTACCATGCAGTACCGCTTGCTTTTAGCGGTACACACAAGCAATACAAACCCAGACAATATGTTATCTATAAAGCATCAAGTCCCATAATTATCGATGGTCATATTACCGAAAAAGCATGGCAGGATGCCAAATGGACCGAAGCTTTCGAGGATGCGCAATCACCTTATTGTCCGCTGCCATGGAAGATGACCCGCGCAAAAATACTGTATGATGACGACAACATGTATTTTGCTGCCCGGCTTCAGGAAGAAAATGTCTGGGGGCATCTCACAAAACGTGACACAATTGCCTATTACGATAACGATTTCGAGATATTCCTCGATCCCACAGCGGATGCGGTTAATTACTTCGAGTATGAAATGAACTGCCTCAATATGATGTTCGATATGTGGCACGAAAACGACAATTACCGCAATGCGCTTGCCAACGGTTCCTATGATGCTCCGGGATTACGAAGCGCTGTACAGGTTCAGGGTACCCTTAATTATCATTATGATACCGATGAAGGATGGACAGTCGAAATTAAAATTCCGTTCAAGGATATGCAAAGCCATAATCAGGACATGACAAAGCCGAAACGTGGCGACATGTGGCGTATGAATTTCAGTCGGGTTCAATATATGCACATCTACAACCAACTTTTTCCTTATCTCTATACAAGTTCCTGCGAGGACTGGGTGTGGGCGTCCACGTTTGTCGGTGACCTCCATATACCCGAAATGTGGGGAAAAGCCGTTTTCTCCGATTTGTATGCAGGTTCCGTGCTCGATGAAGAACTTGAAAATGCATATCCGATACTCGATCCGCCGAAACCGCCAAATCGTCGTAAAAATGATATGGTTCGATTCCCCGCATGCACCATTACACTTGGGCCTGACCCCACTGATCCCGTGCACAGTCCTGCCCATATTGTCAATGTACCTGAATTCGAAATGGACCGCTACGAGGTTACCGTAAAGGAATACTGCGAGTTCCTGAACGAAGAGGGTAATAGCAAACATTACGATGAGCGAATGGCGCTGCCTGAATTGTGTGGCATTATCGAGGATACTCCTGGTAAATATCATGTATATCCAGGCCGTGAGAATTTTCCAGCGGTGTTTGTAAGTCATGATGATGCGATGGCGTATGCCGAAAGCAGGGGAAAAACACTGCCGACGGAGGCCATGTGGGAACGTGCCGCCCGCGGTCTGAGTGGACGGATATATCCCTGGGGTAATGATCCGGTTGGCCCCTCACGGGCTAACTATGACTTTTTTTACGGCGGAAGCCTGCCGGTGGGGAGTTTCCCGGATGGAGCCACACCCGAGGGAATCTACGACCTCTGTGGAAATGTGAAAGAATGGACTGATTCGAGGTTTTACGGTTATCCCGGAGGTGCGGATTATAAACATTGGTTCAATTTCCCGTTCTTTGCGCCACCGTATCCGCAGAAAAACTGGAACTGGGTAAACCGCGGCGGTGGATGGACGACTCAGGAAAAACACATGGCAGCAGGATACCGTGACAGCCAGGCAGCGCAAAACGCTGGATTTCGTTGCGTACGGATAAAATCCCAGGTATTTGTTCCGTTGTTCAACGGCAAAGATCTTACCGGCTGGACAGGCAATACAACCGGATATGTTCCCGAAGAAGGGGGCAGACTTGTCTGTTACCCGGACCGTGGCAAAGGCAACCTGTACACCGAAGATGAATTCGAGGATTTTGTCCTTCGTTTTGAATTCAAACTGACCCCAGGGGCAAACAACGGCCTTGGAATACGGGCACCGCTGGAGGGCGATGCTGCATATGTCGGTATGGAACTGCAGATAATCGATAATTCCGCCGATCAGTACAAAGACCTGCAGCCCTACCAGTACCACGGTTCGATTTATGGAGTTGTCCCGGCGCGGCGCGGATTTATGAGTCCTGTGGGAGAATGGAATTACCAGGAAGTTACCGTGAGAGGCCCTCAAATCAAGGTTGTTCTGAATGGCGAAACCATCGTGGACGCAAACATCGACGAAGCAAGTAAGTACGGCACCATGGACGGCAAGGATCATCCGGGACTGAAACGTACAAAAGGACATATCGGTTTTCTTGGTCATGGTTCCCGGCTTGAATTCCGCAACATCATGATCAAGAAGTTAAAATGAGATATGGAAGTGTAATATAAAAGCAACGGATTACAATCCGTTGTTGTTATCTGTCCATACAACTATAACTTACCATTTCATAGGGATTGAGAAAATAAAAGGGGCAGGTTTTGAACCTGTCCCTTCGATCATCTTGAATATCAATCATTGAATCTTGAATTTTACACTTTGAACTGTTTTTATTCCCAATTCCAGCCTTTCATGTGGTTCTTTCTGTACCGTGATTCAGGCGCATCATGGCGATTACCGAGATAGAGCCACTGCATGGGTTCGTCTGAGTGGTTGATTGAAGAATGAGGTACTGCAAAATTTGGTGGAATGAGAAAAGCCATGCCGACTTCCTGTTTGCGTAGTTGGTTGCCGAAAAGCAGGAGGCTGTCACCTTTGAGCTGGCACCATATTTCCTCGCAACCCGGGCCGTGAAGATGCGGTTGTGCCATATCGAATGCATCGATGGAAACCACCGCTACTCCCATTGGATTGGCGAATTTAACCCCGTCGACGATACCGCGTCCTATGTGTGCCCAGTGCATCCCGGCACGAGGCATATGGTCTTTGTAGGAGCCGGTCTTCATCTCTTTCAGCGGCTCGAAACCTGCGGTGATCTCTTCGACGATGATAACGGCTTCGAGAGCGTAGTCTTTATTTGTGTTGAAGAATTGGTATTCAAGTCCTGCCGGAATAAATACACCTGTACCCTCGGACAGGTCGGCTTTTTTACCGCCTGATTCCACTCTGCCCGTTCCTTTGGTAATGTAGAAAAACACCTGCTCTTTGTCATGCTTGGTTTTTTGAGTCCAGGTATCGGCATCGAGCCTGCCGTGGTTATATGCTTTGATATATTTCAGAACAGCGCCCGGTTTGGAAGGATTTGTCGGATCGCCCGGGAAAAGGTATTCGCGTTCTACCCAGCCGCCGTGCTGTATCGACCCGCTGTGAACTGGCGAATCTTTGTAGCTTCGCAGGTACAGGTCGATATTGGTGTCGGTTTCCGGATACCGGTGATTGTAATCGTCCAGTTCGAAATATGAAGGGATTTTGTCTCCGCCGAATGAAGGGATTTTTTGAGCAAATACGAAAGAACAAACAGAAAAAACAAGCAGTGCCGAAACAATGATAACTTTCTTCATCGAAAGCCTCCTTTTGGAGAGAATGGTTGATGTTTTGATCGTAAAGATACGTGCTTTTAAATTTAATTTCACTCATAATACAACTAATTGTTGAATTTTTCAACTGATTCGTTCATATTCCCATTGTTTGATGCAAAATTATTTCGGAGCATATGTATGGATATGGACGCACAATACATTATCAATCATTTGAATCTCAAACCACTTCCGTTCGAGGGCGGTTATTTTTACGAGACTTACAGGAGTGGTGAGGTGGTCGCTCAAACGGGGTTGCCACCGAGATATTCAGGAGATAGAGGATTTGGTACTGCCATCTATTATCTGGTAACTCCGGAAATGTTTTCTGCGGTACACCGTATCAAAAGTGACGAGGTGTTTCATTTTTACCTGGGTGATCCCGTTACCATGCTTCAGCTTAACCCGGATGGTACCGGAAAGACTGTTGTGCTGGGCAATGATCTTAAAAAGGGTCAATATCCACAGTGTGTTGTACCCCGGATGATCTGGCAGGGATTATGCCTTGAAAGAGACGGGAAATTTGCCCTTTTGGGGACTACGGTTACACCAGCTTTCGAATATGACGACTTCGAACTTGGCGATAGGGAGGTATTGATACAGCAATACCCACAGTTTGCTGATATGATTACACGGCTGACCGTTGATCAGATATAGACCATAAAGTAATCAATAATAACATTTAACAAACATGGAGGTATGTCATGCAAAAGACAAGCTGTTTAATTCTTGCTGCAGGTATTATCGTACTTTTTACCGCTTCTTTAGTTTTTGCGGCTCCTCACCCGATGGAACCGCTGCCTAAGGTGGTGAGCGCTCCGGCAGGTGGTGTACCCTCTGATGCCATATCGCTTTTTGACGGCACGAATATGTCGGAATGGACAACCACCGATGGCAAACCTTCAAACTGGAAAGTAACCGGCGGAGAAATGATTGTCAACAAAGGCGCAATTGTTTCCAAACGTACATTCGGCGATATCCAGCTTCATCTGGAATTTGCCACACCGGCTCCTCCAACCGGAGAGGGGCAGGATCGAGGTAACAGCGGTGTTTACTTCAACGGTTTGTATGAGGTGCAGGTACTCGATTCGTACAACAGCAAAACATACATCAACGGGCAATGTGGAGCGATTTACGAAAACTTTCCTCCGCTGGTAAATGTAAGCCGTGCCCCCGGGCAGTGGCAGACATACGACGTTATTTTCCATGCCCCGAAATTCAACAGTCAGGGCAATATTATGCAGAAAGCTAATCTGACCGTGCTACATAACGGTGTTCTGATACA
>JAFGMP010000233.1 GCA_016927495.1 Candidatus Latescibacterota bacterium
ACTGTGTGCTTTCCCCCTAATCTATGCAGGGTGACCCTTCGGGTCATATATAGAGATGGAATTTACAGAAAAAGCAGGACTTGACTATTAAAATATATTATGTATGTAATTGATAAATTAAGGTCAAAGAAAATTTTATGCTGACAGTCTGTTTGATTTTAGTCTCCTACGTTATCGGTTCAATTCCGACAAGTATCATTTTTGGCAAGGTATTTCGCGGAATCGATATTCGCGAACACGGCAGCCATAATCCCGGAGCTACCAACACATTTCGTGTCCTCGGTAAGGGTATAGGCGTTACTGTCGGCGCAATCGATATCTTCAAGGGATACTTTTGTGTGGTTTTTCTGACCATGCTAATTCCTGCTGATGTTTCGGTATCGTCTGAAATACGCAGGATTCTTGCTGGCCTTGCCGCTGTCTCCGGGCATGTATGGACGATGTTTGCAGGATTTAAAGGCGGGAAAGGTGTCGGGACTGCTTTCGGCGTATTTCTTGGACTGGCGCCGCTGTCATCTCTGTTTGCACTAATAGTCTGGGTTGTTTTAACATTTGGCACCGGATATGTTTCTCTCGGTAGTATAGCTGCGGCTGCTGTGCTTCCCGCATCTATCATCATTTTAGGACTGATTAATGATAATTTGTCATATGTTCTGTCGACATTAGCGCTTCTTGTGGGGGCGCTTGTGATTGTGAGGCATCGTTCTAACATCGGGAGACTTTTCAGGGGCGAGGAAAACCGATTCGGTAAACGGGGGAAGCAATGAACATTGCTGTACTTGGCGCCGGAAACTGGGGAACAACTGTCTCCATTCTTCTGAATGGAAAAGGCCATTCGGTTCGATTGTGGGAATACAACGAAAACCTTGCCGCTGAAATGCTTGCACACCGTGAAAACAGAATCTATCTCAAAGGTTTTTACATACCGGAGAAAATATATATTACTTCCCATATCGACGATGCTGTTTGGCAAGCGGATATGGTTGTGTTTGTGGTCCCTTCCTCGTCGATGCGCCAGACGGCAGTAACATTGAAAAAAACCGGAGCGATGAATAAAAAAACTCTTATAGTGTCATTATCAAAAGGCCTCGAACATGAGACTATGAATACAATGACTCAAATTATCGAGGATGAAATCGACGATTGTCCCGTCGTTGCATTATCCGGTCCCTGCATTGCCAATGAGGTAGCGCATGGGCTTCCGACAACCATTGTAGCAGCATCAGAAAACCTTGAAATAGCACAGGTTGTGCAGGATATTTTCATGACTCCCCGATTCAGGGTGTATACTTCCGATGATCCGCTGGGAGTACAACTTGGTGGTGCTCTGAAGAATATTATAGCGATTGCAGCCGGGATTACAGACGGACTCGGTTACGGCACCAATGCAAAGAGTGCGCTGGTAACACGCGGAATTGTCGAAATCGTAAGGTTCGGTATGGAACTCGGTGCGAAATCTGAAACCTTTAAAGGCCTATCGGGAATTGGTGATCTTATAACTACGTGCATTAGCACTCACTCGAGAAACCGACATTTGGGAGAGGAACTCGGGAGGGGAAAGAGGGTCAACAGCATTCTTAAAGAAATGGTCATGGTAGCAGAGGGGATGCCGACAACAAAATCGGTTTGTGAGTTTTCACGTTTACATACTATAGAGATGCCGATTACCGATAAAGTATACAGCGTTATGTTTGAGGATATGCCACCTGATGTCGCGGTAAATGAGCTTATGACCAGGGAACGTAAATCCGAATAATATTCCAGTCACATAAAAGATTATTGACTCTGAAAATTATTCACCATCGGTTAACGGGTTCCCGATAGCAGGAGAAATAACATGGCTGACGAAAAAAAGAAGCTTTATTACTCCATTAGCGAAGTATCTGAGCTTACGGGGCTGAAATCGCACATCCTCAGGTTCTGGGAAGGGGAATTTTCTATACTCAGACCCCGAAAAAACCGAGCAGGAAACCGTGCCTATACGGAGCGGGATATTATAATTATACAGCGTATTAAAAAACTTTTATATGATGAAAAATATACAATTGAAGGAGCAAAACAGCGTTTAAAATCCGATCATGAAAGATCGGATTCACAGCTTACGCTACCCTTTAATGACGACAAAAGACGGTTAGATGAAATTCGTAAAGACCTCATAAAACTTAGAGATATGATCGAGGATCTGTAATAAGCCACATTTTGATATAACCGGAGTATATATGCGTGTATCGAATTATTTTATGCCAACCAGAAAAGAAATACCCAAAGAAGCGGAGATTCCCAGCCATCAGATGATGCTCAGAGCAGGGCTTATACGTCAACATTTAGCGGGTGTATATTCTATATTACCCCTGGGCTGGCGCGTTTTGACAAATATCATGAAAATCATCCGGGAAGAAATGGATCGTATCGGGTGTCATGAGTTTTATTTACCGGTGTTATCTTCGGCTGACCTGTGGACAAAGAGCGGGCGTTGGAATACTTTCGGCGAGGATATGTTCCGCCTCAAAGACCGTAAAGGACGTGAAATGTGTCTGGCACCGACTCACGAGGAGGTTTTCGCCGAAATAGTATCGCATGACATTCGGTCATACCGTGACTTACCACAAATGTGGTATCAAATACAGACAAAATTCAGGGATGAGGTCCGTCCCCGTTCCGGGTTGCTGAGAGTCAGGCAGTTTTTTATGAAGGATGCATATTCATTCGATACGGAAAAAGCAGGCCTCGATGAGAGTTACAGATTACAACGTGAGGCATATTTACGGATCTTTGAACGCACAGGTCTCGATGTCAAAGTTGTAAAAGCTTCATCCGGCGCTATGGGCGGGCGGGATTGTGAGGAGTTTATGGTGTTGTCGGATTCCGGTGATGATGAGATTGTAAATTGCCCGTCCTGTGGATATGCCGCAAATCAGGAGGTCGCAGAATCGAATGTTATGAAGGTCTATGGTAGTAAAAAGGATTTAAAAAAAGTACTCACGCCTGACAAACGTACCATCGAGGATGTATCGGCGTTTCTTGAGATTGAACCCTCCCGGTTAGTCAAATCTCTGGTATATATCAGAGAAGATGACAAAAAGCCTGTGTTCATACTTGTCAGGGGAGATCACCAGGTGGATGAGGGTAAACTTGAAGCTGTGTTAGGGGAGTGCAGACCGGCAGAACCGGAGGAAGTGAAAAAGCTGACGGGCGCAGATGTCGGTTTTGTCAGCCCGGTCGGTTTGAATGAAGTTGAGGTATTTGCCGATCCGATTCTGGAAGGAACGACCGATCTTGTTGCAGGGGCCAATGAAGACGAATATCATGTTATCGGTGTAGACATGCAGCGTGATATCGAAGTAAAACGTTTCGTTCAACTCAGAGTAGTTCAGGCAACCGAACCGTGCAGTGTTTGTGGTACATCGCTCGAAGTTTCACGGACTATCGAAGTCGGACATATTTTCAAATTGGGGACAAGGTATACTGAAGCGCTCGGCGCTGAATTTCTTGACGAAAACGGCGTTTCACACCCCATTATTATGGGATCGTACGGTATCGGTGTGGAACGTATCATGGCATGCGCGATAGAAAAGAATTTCGATGGAAGTGCTATGATCTGGCCTCGTGAGATTACACCGTTCCTTATCGAAATTTTACCGTTAAATGTAACGGTGGGACAGGTGGCTGATCTCGCAGAGGATTTATATGCTGATCTATCGCGGAACAATGTTTCGGTTATACTGGATGACCGTGATGACCGGGCGGGAGTCAAATTCAAAGATGCCGACCTTCTCGGAGCACCGGTGCTGGTGGTAATCGGAGAAAGAAATTTAAAAGATGGACTCGTGGAATTGAGGATTAAAGATAAAAGGATCAGTGAAAATGTAAAAATAGAAGATTTAAAGAAGAAGGTTTACGAAGCTCTTGATAACTGATACTATATTTTGTTACACAATAATTCCGCATACCGATAAATACGTTTACCATAATACTATATCGATTTATATATTTGATATTGACATTAAATCAATTGATTGTTATATTTTTGATTCTAAATTATTGAGGGGCATAACGGATGCTTAACAGGCGTGATGTCTGGCTCGGACTTTTTTTGCTCGCGTCGTTAGCCGGAATTGTTGTTATCGCATTAATGGTTTTAGCGCTTTTGAGTGTGGATGGTATATCAATTTCACCTAAAAGCGTTGCCATAATAGAAATCACCGGACCGATAATAGGGTCGTCATCAGTTGTCGACAAACTTGATCGGTATATGAAAAACGATAATGTTCCGGCTGTTGTAATAAGACTTAATACTCCGGGTGGGGGCGTTGTAGCTTCGCAGGAAATCTATGAAACTGTTTTAAAAGTCCGACAGACTGGCAAAAAAGTAATTGCATCGATGGATGCTGTTGCGGCAAGCGGCGGATACTATATAGCAGTTGCATGCGACAGTGTTGTCGCAAATCCTGGGACAATTACCGGAAGCATAGGTGTTATCATCAATCTTGCTGATTTTTCCGAACTATACCAAAAAATCGGAATTGATTTTTCTGCGAGAAAATCAGGCAAGTTCAAGGATATGGGGTCATCTGCAAGAAAAATGACCGATGAGGAAAAAGCCCTCCTCGACAGTGTTGTAATGGATACGTATGAGCAGTTTGTACAGGCTGTTTCAATCGGTCGCAACATGGACCCGGACCAGGTGAGACCATATGCCGATGGAAGAATATTTACCGGCAGACAGGCAAAAGAATTAGGTTTTGTCGATGAGCTTGGCACGTATCAGGATGCAATCGATCTTGCCGGTATAATTTCAGGGCTCGGAAAAAATCCGCCGATACTTAAAGAAAAGCGTGATTTTTTTGAAGATTTTGTTTTAGGTGGTATATCAAAAATTCAGCGGTTTGTTATGGAACAAAGTATTCCGCGTTTATTGTATATAATGCAATAGAAATAAAGGTTAATGTTCAATATATTCATGACTGGATAGCAGTCTCTATTATGGGATAGTTGAAGTGGTTCAATTGAATGCTATGCCTGAAAGGAGTTCAGCATGACGAAAGCTGACGTCATTGCAAGAATCGCATCACAAACAGGTTTGACAAAGACTGATGTTCGGGCAGTTGTTGAAGGTTTTCTTGATTCTGTCAAATACGCATTAAAAAAAGATGATCCTTTGGAAATCAGGGGTTTCGGAACTTTTTTTATGGTTAAAAGAGCCCCGCGGACCGCTCGAAATCCCAGAACTGGTGATGAAGTTAAAATTCCGGCTCGTCCACAGCCGGTTTTTAAACCCTCTCGTGAAATGAAAAAAAGTGTTACGGAATAAATAATATTATTGAAAGGAGTTCAATGTGCCTTGTGGTAAAAAGCGGAAACGCCATAAAATAGCTACACATAAACGGAAAAAACGCTTAAGGAAAGACAGGCATAAGAAAAAATAAGTAATATATAATGTACTTTAGATGATCTTATGTTAAGAGGGCAATTAGCTCAGCTGGATAGAGCGTTGGCCTCCGGAGCCAAAGGCCGGGCGTTCGAATCGCCCATTGCCCACCACTAATAAAAACAAGGACTTAGGTGATTATCCTGAGTCCTTTTTTTTTTATTCTAATACTATTCATTCCCCATAATATTCCCCACGAGAAATTATTGGACTGCTCTTCGTCTTATTTTAAAACCGTCCGATACAACATCTTTTTCATGCATATTTTTCACAACCTGACACTATATTTTCAGTACAATAGTATTTTGAATCTATAATAATAATAAAATGTTTGAATTGACGTTAACGTTATTTATTGACGCTATTTTTTAGGAAATTCCTTGGGATTCATTGTCAAATTTGGTTTTAAAAAAATATTATTACACAAAAATGATAGAAAAGACTATATTGAGAAAAATATCACTTAAATATAATTATCAAATGGAGAAGATCTATAACTACTCTTGCGTGATTGGGGAAATGAAATATTTTAACGATAAGAGGTTACTATGGTGGAGCAAAGTGAGGTGAAGAATAACCGATGGTTGATTTTACCGGGAGCATTTGTTATTCAACTGGTATTGGGGTCTCTTTATGCATGGTCTGTATTTACCTATTCATTTCAACAAGAACCATATAATTTCTCAACATTACAGATACAGGCTATATTTTCCGGTAGTTTGGCAAGTTTTACTCTTAGTATGATTTTTAAGAGTACAAGAATGAACAAAATTGGTTTTAAACCGTTTCTGATTGCCGGTGGTTTGGCATTAGGCGGTGGGTATATTTTAGGCTCGCAACCGGGATCATCTTTTTTTGTAAAATTTATGTGCTTAGGAGTTTTAAGCGGTTTGGGAATCGGATTTGCTTATGGGGTACCTAATGCCATTTGTATCAAATGGTTTCCTGATAAAAAAAGTTTAATATCCGTTACTATGGCGGCGGCATTCGGTTTTGGTACAATACTATTGATTCAAATAGGTGGATCTTGGTTCGAGCTTGTCGAAAATCTGGGAGTTGATAAAGTATGTTTCTATTACGGGATTACTTTTGGTATTATATACACTATGGGTTCAATTGTTTTGATGTACCCGCCGAAAGGATATTTGCCTATTGGATATGATCCTGAGATACCAACAGATCAAGCAAATACATTGGGTAAACTAAGGAATTATACATGGCAAAAAATGCTGAACAAGCCTGTGTTTTGGTTCATCTGGCTTATATTTGTGATTAGCGAAACAGCCGGTTTTATTATGATAGGTTCTGTACAGTTGCTCGGTATCGAAATATTAAATAATAAAGATAATAGCATTCAATTCGCGAAATATGCTGCTTATAATGCGATGGCATCATTTGCATTATTTAATATTCCAGGGGTAATCGCATGGGATATAATTGGTAAAAAACTCGGAATATCATTTGCCATATTTTCAATGACTTTTATACAGGGTGTTTTATTTCTTACATTCTTTGCTATGGTAAATACGCCGATAATGTTTGTGATTTATGCATCTGCCATTGGATTTGTTTTCGGTGGTAATTTTACCCTCTTCCATACTGCAACGGCGTCACAATTTGGTACAAAAAATTTAAACGTAAATTATCTCTTTGTTTTAACGGCTTTAGGTATTGCAGGTATTGTGGGACCAGTTTACAACGGTTATGTTAGAGATAATACCGGCTCATTTTTCAATACATTTCTATCCGTAGGTGTTTTATGTATTATCGGGTCGTTTCTGGCATTCGTTATCAAGAAACCGACGGAACGCCGAACAGGTGGCAGACGAAAAGGTGAAAAAGAAACAGATCAGTCAGAAGATCAAAATATGGATACTGGCAAGAGAAAAATCCTCGGAAGTCGTAAATCCAGTGACAGAAGAATCGAAAAAGGCGTCGTCTGGTCATCTGATGTTCTCGGTCATCTTCCGGATATACCCGATTGATTCGTATAAATATCGTGAGTATTATGAGTTTCAGTCATAAAAAGGAAAGAAATCCTTGTCAATATTTTCATATTTCAACAAGGCCAGATGTTTGTGAAAAGCCATGGGTATCATTTTTTTTCATCCGAACTGGATGCCATGAAAATGATAAGCCCGATAATCGGTGTAAGGATAAGTGAGATAACGAAAAATCCCCAGAATCCCCATCTATGTTTTAATGCGAGGCTGGCAACAAGAGCTGCAGCTACGATATAAATCACAGCTGTAATTGGCATAATTCCTCCTTTTATTTGATTAATTCAAACTTACCGTTCGTATATTTTTTTAATAGAAATTCCGGATACATTAAGTCGCCATGACTGTCGAACTGAAGTTGATTACCACTCTGACCGAGCCATCCCTGATCACCCGAATATTTGATCCTCGACGCCAGAATGGATGGATCAGAAGAATGAGATTCTGCAACTGCCTGCGCAAAAAGCGATGCGGATCTATATCCTTGATAAGTCAAGTAATGGGGATGAAAATTTTTTATTTGCTGGTCCGTAAAATATTTTGAAAGTTCCTCAAATTTATGTGTTAGGTAAGTACCATGTTCCTTATCGTCATACGAACTAACAATGTAAATATCACCTGCCATGTCACCCAATATCTGTTTAATAAGATCAGGGAACTCCAAACCGTCGTCACCAATGATGGGTTTGGTATTACCTGATTCCCGCAATTCGCTCAAAAGCTCGGCTGATGTTTCATTCATATAGTCAAGAATAAGAATAATATCCGCATGAGATTGTGATAAAAGCCTTAGGTACGGACCGAAATCAACAGTGCCTCTACGATATTGGACAGAATGAACGACTTCGATATTTGATGTCAATTTCCGCAAGTATTCAATGGCGGAAGCAACGGTAAGATTCTCACTGAATAAAGTATGGCCAACTTTTTGCAGATGATCAATATCCATATCTTCCGAACGAATCCCCGGGCTACCAAATCCAAAATCAATCAACTGTTTTGTGATAAAAAGTTTGTCGGAAGCATCAATTTCTTCCAACGTTGGTTCTTCACTTTGCCAATCAATTGATAACCAGTCATGAACAAAAATATCACGTGAGAGTCTTCCCTCATTAATCATTTTATCTGCTGTGTTTAGTATATTGACGAGTCGTTTGCTTTCTGCAATATAGTTATGCAGAGCGGTAAGTGCATCCTCCCCGTAAATTGTAGCGGTGTTGAATACAGCCAGACGGATTGTATCTTGCTTTTGATCGAAGAGAAACGAAATGTTTTTTAAAATGGCTGACATGATAGCTTTTACTGACGGTAACATGCGAATAATATTTGGCCATCTGTGACTTGTTATTCGTGTACTTGTCGAAAACGGGCATATGTACATCAAACCGGCCTGATGGTAGTTTAGAGCTGCAGGGTAAGATATGTCCGAAACATAATGACCTATAACTGCCGAAAATTCATATTGACGCGAAATCCTACGAGATAATTCAAGCGCCTCTTCTTTTGAATTATATGTATAATAATGGCATTGAATTTTCTTCGTTGTCATACTGTCATGCGACAACAAAATTTTAGGCCCGGTGCTGCCATCTGGATTACGATTGTTGTTGGCTTCCAGGACAGCCATTTCAATTCCGATTTTCACTCTGTCACTTTCTTCTTCAGGACCTATAACAGCTATATCGATATTAGGATTTTTAAGACATGCTTGAGCTCTAAGACGAGAAGAATTATTTCGGAAAGCTGCTTCTTTATTACCAAAACGTTCATAAAAAACAAATGCTACCATCATTAAAATAAGCAACGGAATCAGTATTTTTCTCATCGCTCTTTCTCGCCGCTTTTTTCGCTTGATGCCTGGGGAGTTGTTTCTTTTGAAAGTTGACCCACTTGGGGTCGTTGTGTGATATATGGTATGCCCGATAATCCTGCTCCTGCGTTTTCACCGGTACTATCCATGGCATTAAGGATAACGGGCATCTCTTTCGAAGAGTTACCGATAATCACAATTTTTGTGTTATTGGATTCTGCAAGTTTGAGTGTGGCCTCAACACCTTTCCATTTCAGAACCTGGTCAGTAAGGCTTGTGTTAAGTATATCATTGTATCTTTTATAACCTTCGGCTTCAATACGTTTACGTTCCGCTTCTTTTGTTTCTTTTGCCAGTTTATAGATATAAGCTTCAGCCAACTGTTTCTCCCGTTGTTTCATCTCAATGGCCTCGGCAACCAGTAAAGGGAAGGTGATTTTACGGATAATGACTGTGTCGACAATTATGTAATTTTCAACCACATTGTCGATTGCATCACGAATGATGCCCCCTAATGCAAGCCGTCTCGACGAATAGAGGCTTTCTGCATCCCATCCACCGATAGCCGTACGGAGCGATGATTCGATTTCAGGAATAACTATTTTCCTGACATATTCCGGGCCGATAGTTTTATGCAGAATTCCCAGCATTTCAGGTTCTGGTCGGTAACGTATGGAAAGATCAAGTGTAATGGTCAACGCATTTCT
>JAFGMP010000234.1 GCA_016927495.1 Candidatus Latescibacterota bacterium
CATCTTGTTTAACATATCGATTTCTTTTTCTATATGATTAATCGGCAAATCACACGCAAGACACAGGTCGATTTCACACTCGAGCGAAGCAATATATTTGTAAATTTCCCGTTTGGTAAATGCTCTTCCGTGTGCCATGATATTATCTCCGTAAAGCCTCTTATATTCGTTAAATGCTTATCCGGTACCATCGTGAAATGCTTCAGGCGTCATGTCGTCAAATTGTTCCCAGATTTACACGATGGCACCGTCTAATCTTGCACAAGTGCATTGCAAACTGTATGCCAATAGTTTACAATCGGCGTATCCGGACCGTTACAGCGCCTGTAACCTTAGATTTTACAAGGTAGCGATATATTTATATCTCAAAAAATATGACAAATAAAAATACAAAAAAATATGACACAATGTCTGTGTAATCGGCATTATGTCATATTAAAAAGAAGAAAAAACAAAAAACTCTCAATAATAGTTATAAATATTTATATATATCGCTGAGATATTATGGCGTTTTGTCCTGTTTGAGCAAAGTTGTCACATAAAAAAACTACCCGGATGCATTTTATCGGGTAGTTTTTGATTAATTCTTCCTGTCTTTAACCATTAATCCATTAACAGGCCCAGAACTTTGGAAACCTCGGTTTTCATATGATGCCGTGACACTATTTTGTCACAGTAACCGTGTTCAAGGAGAAACTGGCTTTTCTGGAATCCTTCGGGCAGTTCGCATTTCATCGCTTCTTTGATTACACGGGGGCCTGCGAATCCGATAAGCGCTTTCGGTTCGGCAAAGTGAATATCCCCCAGCATTGCAAACGATGCTGTCACACCGCCGGTTGTGGGATTAGTAAGAATTACGATATATGGCAGTTTTGCCTCGGCGAGAAGGCCGATTGCGGCGGATGCTTTTGCCATCTGCATTAGCGCGGTTGTACTTTCCTGCATACGGGCGCCGCCGGACTGAGTTATCATTATTACCGGCAGTTTTTTATCAATCGCATAGTCTGCAAGCCTGACGATCTTCTCCCCCACCGATGAACTGAGGCTCCCCCCTATAAACCGGAAGTCCATCATACCTGACGCAACCTTATGGCCGTCAATTTTTCCGGTACCCGTGATAATTGCGGAGTTGAATCCTGTTGAACTGCGGGCTGTTTTTATCCGCTGGTAATACTTTTTCGTATCGACGAACCGGAGAAAATCGATATCTTTTACCGACGCGAATAATTCGGAAAAGGTATTTTTATCGAATAATAACTCTACATATTCGTTTGGAGTAATTCTGAAATGATATTCGCATTTATCGCATACCCAGAGATTTTCAATGAGTCTGTCACGAAGCAGTATGGCGCCACAGGTTTCACATTTCACCCATATTCCTCCTGGAACTTCACCGCGTGAGCCGATATGAAAGCTTTTTTTCATGGTTTCTAACCAGGACATCTTTTACATCTCCTGTTTCAAAATGGTCGGTAATAATCATTGTCTGCGTTCTTTACGTAAGTTTATAAGTGAAATAGCGAGTTTGACTTCGCTAGTCGAAATATCCAGTTTACGTGCTATCTCCCGTGTTGAGTGCCCCTCCGATGTTAATTCACTGATTGCCTGAGACATCTGTCCGGCTGCCATTACTTCTTCACCATCGTCTGTCACATCGTGGATAAGCTGCTCCATTCGTCTGGCCCGAACAGCCAGAATCAATTCAACTTCTGTCTTTGTAAGGTCTGCCGCGCTGGCTATTTCCGTTACGCTGTGGCCCTCTCTGAACATTCGAGTTACCAGCGCCTTCACTTCCTCGGTCATTGTCTGATATCTGCCGGCAACCGGCGCCACAACATTCTCTTTTTTATATTCCTTATTTTCAGCGTTTTCAAAATCAGGCAGTTTAACCGCTCTCATCTGCCGTGATGACTGTTCCGCGGAAGATTTATCAACGTTATTGATTTCACGGCTGATTGCTTTATATTCATGCATGGCCCGCGCTTCATCATGCTCAAATCGTTCATCGCTTTGTGCTTTTTCATCGAGTATCTGTTTAATTTCTTCATTAAAAGTAATTTCGGCCTGGGTTCTCATCCGTTTTCTGAGCCATACGAAAAAACCGGCAATGAACGCCACCAGAGATATACCCGCAGCAATAATTCCATATATTCCGTGCCGAATATTGTCGCTGATGCGCTTTTTCAGATCGACGGTTGTTTCCGTTTCAACTGTGGCTTCAGCATCGTTATCCTCAGTCACGCTCGTATCAGTTACGGCAATTTCCGTGTTTTTGAGTTCCTCTTCTTTCTGTTGGGCCAATGCAAGGGAATCCGCTCTGGCTTTTTCAACCGCTGCTATTCGTTCCTTTTCCTCGATAAGCGCCTGTTGTTTCTTAGCTAATTTTAACCTGTACTCTTCGGGAAGTATGATAGATTGCACGGTAACTTTTGTATCATCGAGCTTTCCTGCCGCTGAGATGAAATTTGTCCAATCAATCAGAGCCTGATTTATATCCCCTTTTTTCAACCGGGTGAACGCGAGTAATCCTTTAGCATCGGAAAAGTCCGATGAATCCCTTAATGCGGCAAGTATGTTTTCTTCCGCTCTTCGGTACTGTTGTTTTACCAGCCTGATCCGGGCTGCATAGTAATATGCCAGCGGATTGTGAAAATCGTTACTTACTGCAATATTGAATTCATTAAGCGCCTCATCATAACGGCCTTTTTTATAGTAATCAATCCCCTTCTCCAATCCTGCAGGCTCGACGGAAAAGGTTATACCCGTACCGAACAGTAACATAACAGCTATAAGAAAAAAATAATATCCTGTTCGTATGTATTTTACAATATTTTGGTTTTCAAGGCTGATATGCAATTTTCCCCGGCCCGACTCTATGAAAAGCATACGATCCGATCCCTGCCTCTAACTGTACTAACTTCCTTCAATAGTATAAACCTCCCAATAGTATACACATCATGGATAATAATCACAAGTTCTATGATTAAAACTGGCAAACTGCCAAAGACTGATCATGATTCTTAATATTCTGACACGTCTATAGTCAGCTTAATAAAGCGGACATTTTTCCTGTTATTTTTTGAGCGCTTTGGCCAGTTCTGTTTTCAGCAGTTCGATGAGTTTATTTGCCCGTGCAAGTTTAACTCCGAGACTGTGAACCAGGTTCTGGCTGATTTTATTATAGATTTCCGGATACTCCTCGCCGAGCCTTTCTATATGATTCATATTCAATACCATTACCCAACTTTCTTCACGCGCAATAGCTACGGCCGTTCTTTTCAGGGAGCTGATCATGGCAAGTTCACCAAATATCTCACCTTTGGATATCCGATAAAGGGGAATTCCTTTGAGCGATACGATGTCAACGCTTCCTTCGCTCAACACAAATACATCTCTCAGTTTATTATCCTGATCGGTTATGATGTCTCCTTTGTGATAACACGTTTTGTTGACAATCTTGGTAACTTCCTGTAATTCCATGGGATTCAGGTTGTTAAAAAGTTCGAGTTTTTCGAGTCCCCAGATTGCTTTTGACATTGTAATAATCCCCTTTTATAATGTATGGAAATTCAGGAAGAATATACTATATCAATAATAATCAATAAAATACATTTTTCACAATAAAAAAATCGGGATTCCGATTAAACCGGAATCCCGATAGCTTTATTATCACAATATATCTTAGAAGTACCAGTTAAAAGCAGCGCCGTTAACAATGCTGACACCCTGGCCAAAGGTACCGATGTTCATACTACCTGAATCATCTACGGTTTTTCCGCCTGCACCTCTTTGGTCGCCCTGAATCATGATCTGGAGACCGAATTTGGTGGTAACACTCAGGTTGTCAAGCAGGAAAATTTCTGGCTCGAGACCGGCCATGACCGAGATATCGGTTTCGGCATCGCTGTCTTTGGTGGTGTCGCCATCCATTGCAATCTTAATACCGGCAAAACCGTTAAGATTGCCTTTGTCGCATTCCCACATGCATTTGAATACGTTTACCCCGATACTGAGATCGATTGCCGAATCAAAAGCATCCGAAGCCGGAGATACAAAATTCAATCCGAGAATACCCTGAACGCCGACTGCTCCGGCCATATACCTCATGCTCAAACCGCCGTCATAGCCAACTGCCATTTGAGTCGGAGTCTCGGCAAAAGCTGATGTTGCTGCAAACATTGCTACAATAACGATCGCAAGAATTTTTTTCATGTTACGCCTCCCAAATAAGCATAATTAACTATGGACATGTTAAAAATAATGTCCATATGTCCCGATAATTCATTGAAAGCAGGCATATTTTGCCCTGAAAAATCCTCACTGCTGTTTGCCGATATACACCTCCTTTTAATAAGGGAAAACACAGATTATCCAACTCATTGACTAACAATAAAATAACAACACTAATGCTCGTTGTTTTCTCTGTTAAAATCGAAACGTATGATTTTTACTGCGTTATGTAAACAAACCGACAAATATTTTTGCTAATTTAGTAATTTAAGTAAGCTATGTCAACAAAAAAATTATTATAATTTCATAAAAAGACTATACGAATCTTGTTAAATACATACCGGTTCCCCTCGTTTTTTTTCAGTACGGATTAGTGACTTATTGAACAGATAACAATGCCGATGTTTCATAATTCATCTGTTGGTCATCGATGTAATTACGCAGCGCTTTTTTGAAATCCGGGCAATAATATTGACTTAATACTAATGAAATTGTATTTTGTGCCTATTCTATGGAGAAAATATGAAAACAAAAAATACATTTCGAATACCTATCGGTTTTGCGGCAGGTATACTCTATTTGTTTCGGGCAGATCCTACTATCTGGAGTTTTTTCGCCGGTGCTTCACTCATGTTGGCAGGTGAGGCAATCAGGTTTATAAGCGCCGGAACGCTTATCAAGTTTGAGGGAGTCACACGTACCGGAATATATGCCTATTCCCGTAATCCTCTGTATTTAGGTTCATTTATAATCGGCGCTGGGGCTTGCCTTATAGGAAGAGATATACCGTTTGCCCTCTTTTATGTTATTGCATTCCCTCTGATCTATATCCGCATAATCAAGCGCGAGGAACAACACCTTACAGAGCGGTATGGTGAAGATTACGAACACTATATCCGCGAAGTACCGCTATTCTGGTCGGGCCGGTTCAGTATTCGAAAAATACTCGGAGCAAGTTCGCCTTTTCTTGCGGTAAAAAACCGGGAATTAAAAACGGTTTTGGGAATTGTTGCGATTCTCGCTGTTATGGCTTCAAAAATTATTTTCTGACAAAATTTCCGCACATCGCCGACAACACATATAATTACTTACGTTGACGAGTTTTTAAATGTTCCGTCACTAATATCACTGATAACATTATCCGAAACATTGGTAATTCGAATAAGATATTGTGTTGACGGCATATCCGGAACATCCCATATATACCTGCCGGTGGGCGCTTCGGTTTTCTCTGTGATAAGCTGCCAGTCTTTTCCTCCGTTTATTGAAAATTCAAGCCGCACGGATGTTATTCCGACCGAAACCCATAAAATATGTATTTCAGAGCCTGCAAAAATCGATTCACCCCCGTTAGGATACAGAAGCCTGAGATAAACAGGATACAGATCGATGTCTCTCCGTGTATCGGCTCCGGGCTGTATCGATACACCGATTATTTCATTCAAATAATCCTTATGCAAAACTTTCATCGGAAAATTTTTGCCCCCGGGTATTCCTTCAATAGAATATTTACCGGTATTATCTGTTGTCACACAATATGTTATAAGCCCGGCGCCTAAACGTATCCGGGCGCCAAAGATACTTTTTTGCGTTTTCGCGTCACGTACCATCCCGGATACATTTCCGGTTTTATTCTCATTTCCTGCACTGATTATGGGGAAAAACAGCACAATGGTTATCATATAAACGGCAATTACATATATGGCATCGGGAAGGTTTGCGATTTTTCGGGCGGGTGATGATCTCATATTTTTGCTTCGCTCACAATCTGTTACGGTTTCATATTGGTAATTTGCAGAAACCAGTTATAAAAAACAACACATATTGAATTGGCGCTTGACCGTTATGTGTTTTAATAGTATCTTAGGGAAAATACCTAAATTAAGAAATAATTTCCATTCAAAGGAGAGATAATGAAATCCAGGAGAGGTTTTATCGAGTATATTCTGGTTGCTTTATCTGTAATGTTTACTGCTTTGCTGGGCGCTGCTTGCGGGGCAAAACCCGATGCCGAAACCGAACCGTCCCCGGAATGGCCTCCTAAAGACGAGTAAGCATCGGATACATTGCAAAGAAACAAAGATAAAGCCCGGATATTCCGGGCTTTTTTTTGCCAAATATGTAATCATCTATAAAATCATCATGGAACAAACATCGATTCGGATGTGTCATATCAGGATTTGTAAAACGATAGCAGAACAAGAATTACAAATAATAATCCTCCCCCGCCATATACAATTACTGGTAAACTGACTAACTGCCTTTCGGTATCCATGTTAATGATAATAAAATCCTGGGTTAACCAACCCACAAGAGAAGTAATAAGCACTAACAGGAAAATACTCCATTTCCTCATAAACGCCATTGAAATAAGAATAACAATAATAAATGTAAATGGGCTTTCCCAATTATATTCGCGTATTATATTACTTATAGTTTCCATATAAGCTTCCTAAATAACCTATAGGTGAAAACCATGGTTTACCGTTATCCTGATTTTTTTACCGGACAAATTCTGAAAATCAAGGTATATCATTACGAATATTTGTGTCAAGGTCTATTTATCAGTGTGTTTGAAAAGAGATGCTTCACCGGATAAAAAGTATTAAATTCATCAAAAAAATGAATCTCAAAGCTGTCTTACATGATTGTGGACAATCGCTTTGATATCCGTGAGATTTTTTGTGGAAAAACGCGGTTCTCCGAGACGTGCTTTGCCCCCGTAAGGGGTGATAATTTCCTGTTCTATAAGTCTTGCTATGGACTCTCTGGACACAGCAAGTTCCTTGGCCAGTTCATTCAACGAAATAAGCGACATATTTATAACGCCTTGTATAGTAAGGTTTTAGAAAGATATTTTGCAGTAATTTATGACTTGAAAAAACTTAACTTAAATATGCTCAGACTCACCCGATGTGTCAACCTGTAATTTGATTTTTTTTAAAACGCTCTAACACATTACTAACCAAACGATTTCACAAGTTCAGGATGAATTTTGGTCGTCCGAAGAAATGTTGCATTATACATTATGTTGCAAAAAGCAACGCGGAACATAAAAATTATTGTTTTTTATTTTAATACTTCTCTGCATAGAGTATTTTTAGTTTAGTATATATCTATTATACGCATAACGCCAACCTTTTTCATATAAATCCGCTTCATATCATATTTGAATAAAACACAAAAAAATAACCCCGGAACATTGTCCCGGGGCATAGAAAGCGGTGTTGAATTAATGCTGACAAGAAAATTTCAGTCCCGCCCGAAGTAGAACGTTAAGCCAGGCTTTGGATATATGATTGCAACACTCATCGGACACATCATAATTCTCGTTGAACAACAACGATGTATATAATGCTTATTTCCAAACAAGATAAATATCTCTTCCTTCTTTGATAATATCTGTCAGCTCTGCACGGGTGATCTTTCTGTCTTCCAGCGCATCGCCAAGTTTTGACATGAACTCCCCCGTTTCCTTGAACGTTCGGGTTAATTTATTGAATAACAAACCCAGAAAACTTCCCAGTATCGTGATAAGAGCAGTGAGGGCAATCGCTGTGGTCTCGGTTGTCAAAAATGTTTTTATTTGACCCGGAATCCCGGCAAAAACCTGCGCCGCACCTATCAATAGTACGGCAACGATCAATGTGATAACTTTGAGTACATTTTTCATGTTGGCCTCCTGTGTTCTAATAATGATTTGTTGTAACGATTATTACAGAATCAGCATGACCCGGATTCATTTTTTTGTTGACTGGAAAATGAAAAACACTTTTGTTATACAACACCATTGATAATAGGTATTAAAACAAAGAAAGTTATGTTATGAATGAAAACCTCAACGTACCCCGGCTTAAAAGCGGAAAACAGCGGATAAGGGAATTACGCGAAAAACGCACGAAACCAAGTGTCGCAGAATCAATTAGCAATCAACGTTCAATGATTCTCATAAACATTGTCATCGAGATAGCTACAGGCATCATTCTCGTGGTCGGCCTTTATTACCTTGTGCAATTCCTTATGTTTAAACGGGCTGATATCGAACCCTTCCAATATAAACTCAGTATGGGTTGTATAGCTGTTTTTACATTCGGCTGGCTTACCTATCTTTCGCTGAAAGTACGAGCGAACATACTGCGATTTCGAAAAACAAGTGTCAATAAGTAAACAATTTAGTTGTCAGACATTCTTTTTTCAAAAATTTTACACCCGCCATCTTACTGCATTCGGTCTCAGGTCAAGGTGAATAAAAGTGTTGTATCTACCTATTCCGGTGAATCCCAAATCAATCGCACCTTCATAGAGTATCCTGAGTTTTTCCTGATCGCTGTTTTCGGGTTTGATGTCTGTGGCAAACAGGAGATGCCAGGATCTCGGTTCGCCGGCAATTTTAGCATTATGAGCCTTACATCTGTACCCGGAAGTCACGTAAATCGGGAATCCGGCTCTCTTGCGTAACTGTTCCAGCATTGACACATGTCGGTAAAACCCCGGCACCAGCTTAATGGTATCGCAGCATGGACAAATAAAGTCACTGTACATAAAATGTTCTGTCACATAGAAATTGGGTTTGTCTCTTATAGTTAATCCGGATTCTGTCATACTACATTCCTTTCTCGACATTGCAGATAATATGAACGTAAACAAACATCTCTATCGTGTTGGCGTGGTAGCAGATAGATATGCCGTGTTAAAGTATTGGATGTGGCCTTTATATATGAATGATCCCCAATGGATGAATGCTGCAGAACGTCGGCGAAGATGTCGTGGTAACCGCCAACACAAGGATTCTGTCCTCGCCTTCTGCTGAATCCATATCTGTAGTGCTGCCAAACGTTGTGGGATTGGTACGGTCAAAATAGATATAGTATGTGGAAGACCCGGTAAAGTCCGTTGCCGACCCTGCTGAAATGGCATAATAGGCATTACCGATCCGCAATGTGCCCGAAGTCCAGCTTATACCGTTCCATGAGTCCGCTGTAATTGTTCCGTAAAAACGTATAGTCTGGCTGCTGAAACCGAGACGGGTTGATCCGGTTTCGGCTGCTGTCGAGCTTTCAGCCATTGCGGCTCGGGTGCGCTTTATCCCCTCCTTCTGCGCGCTGCGAAGAGCATCGAGTATGTCTACGAGGCTGCGCATAGGATTATCGAGCCGTACCTTAATACTTCTTGGCCGGAGTATATCGATTGTTCTTTCCATCACACGGGTTTCGATATTCAGATCGAGTGTTGAGTCGATGACAGTGATAGTGTCACCCAATCCGAAATTACCGCTCGCGTTCATGCCCGGTGAATCGCTCTGTATATCGACAAGCTCGACTTCATAGGTAATTTCAGGGTCTTTATGAACATTGAGATATTCTACCGTGCGGTCCCACAGTGTGTCGGCGCTTTTTCCTATGGTGAACGGTTTTACCCTCGCACCTTCGTCGATCTGGACGCTGTCGGCATAAAAATCAGCCGAACCGGCTCCCTCCTGTACTATTTTAACTGTTACCGTGGAGTTGTTCGGCTTCCAGTTTTCGATACGTATCGAAACAAATCCTGTGCCCGTAACAGCTTCAGCTCGTTTATATACACTCGTCCCATCAACCACTTCCACACGCACTGTCCCCGCGCTTACAATGATGTTTGCCAGAAGGCTGTAAACTTTACCCGGGTTGACATTCACATCCTGCTGAATGCCATCCCCCGAAGCGGACGTTTGTACACGCTGAGATGCAAGTCCATAAATATAATATTGGGGATCCGTATTTTTACTGACCGCAGGGGCGCCCGTTTTTGTCCAGTTTTCACACAGGCCGTTAGCGTATGAGCCGTCGAATGCGGGTGTGGCAATATGGTTGATCACCTCTTCAAGAGTAGGATCATGGTAGGTGGCTTCACGAAGTCCGTATGTATTTATTGAAGATACGTTGCTTGCATATGTGTAACCGCCGCTTGATGTTGCACCGCTAAGATTCAACGGCGGATTTCCCCCTCCGACACCGTAAACACGATTTGCGAGGCGGCTTGTATTGATGGTACGGGCTGCCTCTTTGAGGTTGAGTCCATACCGTAAAATGGCTCCGTTGGCGCTGCCGATGGAGTTCCTTATATCTATCCGGTTGTGTTCTTCGTCGAGAGCTAATTCCCCGCCCGTAAGCGAACAGATTCGCAACAGGCAGTCCAGAACGGAGTCGTATTCAAACCTTACATAGGGTATCGGTGCGGACGGCTCCACCGTTCCCGTATCAAAACCGGAAAAACTCAGCGCCAGATTAACCAGTTCTGTTGGTACATAGCGTATACAGTCCACAGCGCCTGCAAAAACTTCATCGGCGGTATCAGCCAGAATGTGACGGGTGATTATGGTCATACTGGGCCGTTCACGGCTGCGGGATTTCTTCATTTCCATAACACGGTATGTGCCGTGTAAGCCTCCCTGTACTGTTCTGAGCCTGAGAAATGATATGCCGGCCTTTATATACTCCCATTTGCTCTTTTCAACCGTCTCGACAGTGAGCAGGGATATGCCGTTGACCTTTTCGCGAAGGTTTGCATGTACCATACCGGTTAATTCTGCAACTTTGGTCTTTGAAACATCGAGAACATCGACTACATAGCTCATGATAACTTGCTCTCCACCGTATTACTGCCGTTTATGAGTGATAACACTTATAAAATTAACGATCCGTCAAAAAATAACTTTCTGAAGTTCACAAATACCTTCTGCGATAGCGCACCTCCATTTGCCCGGCGGCGGTTTTCGAATACACCATGGTTTGGGTACGGTCCGATGCCGTTCTTCTCCTGCCCGGAGTAAGCGCCGGGATTGTACCGTTTAAAGAACCCACAACATTTGTTCGTGTTCCTTCCGAAACATCAAATAATTCTGCAGTTTTTTGCTGCGAGTCGAGAGTAAGCAGATCATTTTCCGCCAGCGTCCCCGTATAGGATACCGTGGTGTTACGGTTGACCACAGCGGCAGGATCGGTGGCTATTTTGAGCATTTCATCAGCCGAAAGCATACGTGACCAACCGGCTATGAAATCGAAAACCGCATCGGGCTGCATGGCTCCGCTGCCTTCATGCAATGTCAGCGTTTCGGGCGGGAAAGACAGAACCGAGGTATTACCGCCCACTCCTGATTGTATACCGTCGACAAAAATCTTCATACCGCCCGCATTGGTACTGTCATAGGTTATGCCAAGAATGATCCGGGTTCCGGAAACAAACGCATGCGGTTCGGACATTACCTCGTAATCGATGCCGTAAGCGCGTTTTCTGAATACCCAGCAGTTACCCGAAACACTCCAGTATAGCCTGATATAATTATCGGAATCATATCTGTGTTCGAGAACAACGACATCGGTGCTTTGTGAAGAACTCTGCCACATCGGAGCAATTACAACAATCCAGGAACCGTTAGCATTGTTGCCTATAGCTGTATATCTTATTGTGTCGCTTCCTGTTATGCTGATACCTGTTCCTGTCTCGGTAGTTCTGTATGCCCCGGCTTCATTCTCCGAAGGACAGTAAACACCGTCACCGGATGCGTTTTCCACATCAGTGAAAGACAATCCTTCGGAAAAATCACAGAGAAAAACCATATCACCGACGGTAAACGAAGGATTTTCAGCGCTTCCTTTAATAACATATATCCCATCCGACGGCGCGTTTCCGAGATCGACGGGAATAAATGTTCCGGCATCAGGAGTAAATACATTTCGTATGACATTATTGGAAATCGCATAGGGGACGGGGCATTTCAACGTTACCCGAATCCGTGCGCTCGATGATATATCACGTCGCCCCAGTGTTTCAACCGCATCTATCGAATTGTAATAGGCAATCCAGTGACGGTCCGGGATATCATTTCTTTCGAGCCACACGGGAGCTGTCGAACGCCAGGGATTTCCCTCGAACGTTGCAAGAAAGCTTTTGAGATATGCAAGCCGTAACCTTAAATCGTTAGTTGATGAACCATGCATATATCCATCCATAACAATGCGTTTCGGCGAGAAGTATTCATCCCATACATGCCAGGTATGATCCCCCGGAACAAGCTCTTCATCTGATACGATCTCAGGCATATCGAGACCGCTTATCGTATCTACATGAAAGCCGAAATCGTTGAGGTCTTTTCCGGCTAACCGTATGCTTGCCTGAAGTCCGGCCATGAAATCCGGAGATGATATCGTCGATGATGCCTTTCTCACTTCAAAAGGCAGCAGAATTTCGTCGTAATTCAATCCAAAGGGTGTGATAGTTGATCCGGGGCCTAAAGGAGTTTCGATTCCGTCACGGTTACGCGCTTTTACCCTGAATGTATACTCTGATGACGGGCTTAACTCTCTGGCGGTCACAGTGCCCCATGCTCCCCTGCTTTGCCAGACCTCCGAGGCCGAACCGTAACCTGAAACGTCGATATATGCCTCATCGGTTTCATTATAGATTGCATACTCGGTATATGCCGGGTTTGAATCATCCCCAATTGTTACAAGAATGGTTATCGAAGTGTTTTCTTCGAGAATGGGTGCGGACGGCGTTTCAGCCTCTGTGTACGCATAACCTCCTTTTCCGAATCCTGTTTCTGTCATGATCTATACCTCCGGATGATGGTTGAATTTATACTTAAATCAAAGATTTTCACCGCAACCCACTTCATTTGCCCCATCTTTTTTGGATGAGGGTTGATTTTTTCGGGTAAGTGCAGACACGCGGATCGACTCTACATATTATTGGTGCAGAAACTTGGTCTCTGTGTAGGGGCGAACCCATGTGTTCGCCCTGTTATATATCCTCACCTTCAATAAGGGGGATGCCAGGAAGAGACGTGGTTTATGTCACTCTTCGCTTCTGGCTTTAGCCCTGATAACATAGAGACTGTCGGGTGAAAGGCCGGAAAGCGTATCGCCTGTTGCCGCGCCCCATTCGCTATATGTCCTCCATCCCCAGTCTCCGGGAGGTCCTGCTCTGAGTGTATCGGGTTCTGACGTATCGTCTACGTATAATCCGCTGATCGAGTCCTGTACGGCGAATTTTGTATATGAGGGATTATCCTGAGGATCGAGAATAAACCGGATAGAATACGGGGAAACTGCCGATATTCCCGTCGTGCCCGGAATACGGACATAAGAACGTATGCTGTCACCCTCCGAGGACGAATCGTCAAACGCAGTATAGGCCCGCACAAACCATTCATATAACGTATTGGGTATCAGGCCGCCGACATCGATGCTTTCGGTATTCTGTGCCAGGGAATCGGTACCGTCCACCATGGTGGAATCCGAAAGATTGAGCAGTACAAAACCGTATTCGCTCTCCGAATTGTCAGACCATGATGCACGGAGCGAATCAGGCGCAAGAACCGATAACGAAAAATTTTCGGGCGCCTTTTCAAGAGAATCGGGATATCCCGGTGTGAAATATATCGTCAAAAATGTATCGTATGAATATGATGAATGAGATGCATCCAAGAATACCGCATAAATCCCGTCTGATTGTAAATTGTCATCGAGCCTCAATCCGAAATCACTTGTGAAATCCTTATACTCCGGTATAGTATCCTGCCATTCCCTGAATACTGTCCTGAGGTCCGGAGTCATTTTAGCTTCTGCACCATTACTAATTGTCCAGCATATAGATATGCCGGTAGTTGCCTGACTGGCGAGGTCTCGCTCTTCTATGGGGACATCATGTTTAACCGGTATGCCGTATATCCGTATCTCGGGCGATGTTTGACTGCATTCATCTGTCCGGGTCATCGACAGAAACAGGCTGTCAACTCCTCCGTTTACTACCGTCCAGGGTAGCTTGAACGATACGAAACCATCCAGTGCATCACCGCTGTCTGATGTACCTGCGCGAACAACTGTTGAATCCCTCTGTCCGGTTCCCGGATTAATGGTGTAATCATCGAAAAGATCGTCTGTCAGATTTACAACCAGTGTATCGAGACCTTTCATTTCATATGAAAGTTGAGGCGACCACTCGGTTTGTTCTCCGTCCCCGTTACGCAGCAGTAATCTGTAACTATATGTTGAATTAGGATCGATCCCGCCGTCCACATAGGTATATTGACCTGTAATCCATCCGGAATCCGTTGAACCGTAACCCGATACTGCATCTATTTCCATTCCCGTAAAACCGGATGTGCCGTTGGGAGGCTCCGTCACTTTAATTCGCAAAGTATCCGAACTGACAGGTTGTATGAATATGCTGTTCAAATCGGGAGGATACAGAAACGTAAAAGTGGTGTCAGGCTCCGAATAACCTCGCGATCCTGATGAATCGGCAACAACAATCCATACATATTCCGTGTTTTCTGACAATCCCGTTATGGTATCTGCTTCCGCATCAGCCGCAAGCGAATCCACCACTGATGAATCAGCCGGATCGATTATATAAAAACATTGTTCGTTATCGCTTTCGTCGTTCCATGAACAGAATATGCTTGAAGGACTAAGGGGTGTCATGGAAAAATCTGACGGTGAATTGACCGATGGGAAAGAATACCAGATCTGGATATAGGGCGAATTATCTTCAAATAATGTTTGCTCCTCCCCTGTAGGGATTACCTCGTTTATATCCCTGTCGGAAAGCAGCATATAGCTGGTATTGCCTGTTTTGTTTATTTGACTCCTGCCTGTAGTATTGAGCCTGAAACGTAGACTGTCATCATCGGCATAAGATGAGGTTTCTATGGTATTTGCAAGGGGCGTAACAGGATACGTTCCGCTTGACGCCCAGCCGGTAAAGTCATTGAACCAGTCCTCGACTACAGTGGATCCTGAATATGTACCTTCGACGAGGTATATCGTAAAATCCGAACCCGTAGTGTAGTTTTTATCGGCAACAAGTACGACGTCGACACTGTCAATAATAGCTTCGTCTGGCAGTGATGAAGTATCAAAGGATAGTGTTGACCTATCAACATAATAATATGTCATATTCAATTTTTGCCCGACAATAATATTCGAACTATTAACGCCTCCTCCCGGCCCTCCTGCTTCAGTTGCGTTTCGGGCCAAAGTATAACTGCTATCGGCTATGCTTCTCATAACACCCGACGTATTGTCTCTCTCTTCGACAGTCGTGCTTGGGTCTGATATAATCGGCCAGGCGACATTCTCAGGAATGGTAAGAGCGTATGTCAATGTGTCGTTCGAGATGCCTGTCGATACGTCGATAAAATTTCTGTCCGCATCCTGTGCCCAGGGTCTGGGTGTGCGAAACAGAAATATCTCACTCGAATCCCTGAAAGTTATCTCTCCATTCGTAACCGACCATAATGCATTTGTTTTGATTTCCCAGCTTACGCTTGAAACGGCGCCTGATGTGAAAAGTAGTGTTTCCTTGATCCCCGTAACTTCCGGTACAACCGTTTGTGATATGCCATCCCATGTACCTGCAGGACTGTAGGTTACATAATAACCTTCATGTTCGAACCGATATCCTTTATGCTTGTCAGCCGGATCGTATCTGTAAATATACTGGCCGGCATTCACAACATGACTGAACTCACCCACTGCTTCAAGTGTTTCCGTAAGGTTAATCTTTTTATATGTATTACCCTCTTTATAAAACTTCTTCCCGGCATAAATCTTTGTCACACGTTTGCCGTTATTTGTTGAAAATGTTTCGCTTTTCTCGGTTCTTTGTTCGGGAATCTCGGTTAATGAATTTGACAATGTATTTTCAGGTGTATCTTCGGCTAAAATAAATGCTGCAAGCAGCCCGCATATTGTCATAAGAATCAATAGTTTTCTCATTGTTACTCCCATACTTGAATTAAATGCCCATAAAGTTTTCTTTGCAAAAAAGGATATATTACTTATTTAAGAATTTGTATTTGATCTGCCATCTGCCTGTCATTGCGAGGAATGAAATGACGAAGCAATCTCATCGGAGGAAAGAAAATCCTTATCTAATATTTTGTGATCAGCTGTTCTAACTACATACGTCGGTTAGAATATGTTATATCATTTGAAAAAATGCCGAAAAGGCTCGTAGCGGATAGAAACATAAATTATCGTAGTTCATTCATAGTCAAATTTTACTTTTAATCTGAGGCATGTCTTGTTTCCGGGAGTTTCATTGACACCGATGTTTCCGGCGATGTAAATATACCGGGAGGTCTGATCATGGTCTGTGCCGGTGATCAGACCTCCTCCCATTCTGCTGAGATTGGCGGCAGGTTCGGAAGCAGGAGCGATACCTGGTGTCCCCGTATGAACCTGTACGGGCGTTTTCCCCTGTGTCCATACATCCGTAATATCCATATACCATTCTGTTGTTCCGGTCAAATACTCTACACCTTCGACCCAGACTCTGATATTCTTTATCTCGGAGTTGCCGTTCATGTCAATGACACGCCACCAGAGAGCACATACCACGGTATTCTGCGCCTCATCCGTTGTATCGACAATACCGAGACCAAGCGAATCCCCCGATCCCAAAACCGTTCCTTCCGATGTTCTGTCAGCAGGTTCCGGCGAATTAACCGGCAATGTTCGAAATTCAGTTACAGGAACCACATGTACCTCCTGTTTCGCTGTTTATGCTTTTAAAAATGTATTGTTTATTTCAATCCGCGAATTTTAAGATCCTCATCCCGAAATAGCTCCGATTGCTTATCTATCTGTTGTGCAAGTATTTCAATACGGCGTTCCAGAGCATAAATCCTATCGTTAACACTCTGCTCTTTACTGTTCATCTCATTGTCTCCTTATGCTTTATACCGGTATTAATTGTAACAGACAAAAACAAGTCCATAGACACATTCCTGACTGACTTCTTGCGTATGATGGCCGCTCCATACAGGACCGCTGCTTTCTCCGGCTATAATCGGCAGAGCTTTTGCATCGTTCAGTTCTATTTCATAATCGGTCAGTATATTGTACATACGGTTTACAATATCCGATAGTTGTACATGGTCAGGCTGGCCGTTAGTCAGGCTGTCGGAAAAAACAGTTATTACAATGTCACACATCCATATTCCTTCACCTTCTCCACGGTCCAGATGCTTTACTTCAACTGTGGCGGATGGATTAACCGAATGTGACGGGCGTCTCCCTCCTTTATACACCGTACATAAACCCATCAATATTTCATCTTCACTGAGCAGTTTATAAACCGCTGTATGTATATCGTTCATCTTCGGCATAGTAATTCTCCGGCTTACATTGAATAATTGATCAGTCACTTTTTTAAATTTACCGGGCACATTCTTTAGCGCTTTATTCTTCCCGAATTCTCATCACACACTCGGTATGACTCCCCCATTCCCCGACACCGTCCACAACAAATACACGGCTGCCGTCATATACCAAATCTCCGGCTTTAATCGCTTCCACAGGGTCACAGTACATGACCCAGACCGTATTGTCCGAAACGCCTGTTTTATCCTCAACGGCGAGATTGCGGATTTTTAGAGACAGTTGAATATCTGCTGTCATATTCTCGATAATCGTTTCAAAATCTTCGGTATAATCCCCCTCGTCGGTATATGTGCCCTGAGGCCGTGTGACTGTAACCGTATAGGGATAATCGATATCGCTTTCCAGGAAAAGTTTCATATTCCTGACCTCAGCTTGACCGTGGTGACTTCCTTCCTGCTTTCAAGAAGCTTTACCGCCTCGCTTCTGTTCCTTATAAGCTGGCCCAAAGACTTTGATACGTGCCCTCGCTGAACATCTACACCTTCGGCTGATTCGGAAATTAGCGATTCCTGTTCCGCGATCATCGCTTCGAGTTCCTCGTTAGTTTTACGCATGTTTTATTCCTTATTTTTTAAATTTTTTACCTTTTAAATTCAACTCTGTGTCTCCCCTGATGTAAGCCCTAACCCTTCCAGCGCCATATGTAGGGGCAGACCCGCGTGTCTGCCCTTATGAAATCAATAGTTAATCCTCTCTTCGCGGTGAGGGTACCTTAATCGAAGTCAAAACCCTCGGGATTTTCCCATGAACTTCCGGTTGTGTTGTACAAGACCACTCCTGCGCCTTTCCCGATAACCGCAGTGCCGATGGAACGCTCATAATAGGAATCTTCGAGCTGGCAGTTGGAGTTACGGCCCGGGATCAGATTCAGCCCGCGCGCCGAGGGATTGGGATGAACACGTTCGGCAACACACGGTTCATCGAGGCTGACAAAAAGCATATAATCATCCGGGATCCACTCCTCATGGTGCAGGACAAAGCCTTCGATGCTCACACCGCGGGCGAATCCTTCTGTAGCCAGAGTATCGGAGAGGCTTGTCGGCACCGTCGGAGTCGCCGATGCGATCCAGGTTGCCCATCCTTCGATGTCACGGATAGTGTTGGCGTTTGCATACATATGGAGATTGAGCGCCGAATAACCATGCTCAAGGATATGTTCTTTCACCCAGCGGATATCATCGATATCCCATGCAGCATCTCCGACACCGAGATTGGACAACACATAGTGCTGATGTGCCGAGTCGAAGGTGTTGTTTTTATACAGCGGCGGTGTGTATATCGCCCCGTTATAGAAACCTGTTGAAGCATTTTTCAGCATCGCGCCGAAATATTTTTTCATTACAAGCCTCTGATCGGCAGCAATTGCCTTCTTTGTGCGCTCATCGAGTACACGGGCTGTATTGGACTGAATAAACCTGCGTGAAAAAGCCTGCCCAAGGGCAAAATATTTCAACTCGACAGGAATTACCGTCTCTTTCGCCTTCTGCCAGTCGGGCATGAAAAGTTCCGCTGTTTCCACAAATTCCATAGGAGCTTCGGACAGCACAGCGTTCGGTTTGTCAATCTTAACTCCGACCCGCTGAATAAAATCGGCAACATACTCCGGATTGGAATTGTATTCGTCTATCCAGCCAATGTATTTGTCATACAAAGAATTAGCCCGGATATTATCGATTGTGCGTATTCCGTATTCAGCCATCAGCCTGCACCTCCCAAAAGAACTTGAAGGGTTGTTTCGTCAACAGCGATACCCACCGGCGCTGTCAATTCCTGAGTGTCGACAAGAAAGTGGTTGGTTTCAGCGGTTATCGTTCCGCTCTGTATTGTCAATGCCACACCCGGGATGATATCATAACAAACATCTCCGGCGCTGATTCCTCTGGCTGCCGAGGCTGAACCGCCGTTGAAGCCGACTGTGACGCTCGACGAGGTGGTAACAAGCGTATAGAGCCCTTTTGTGATTTGCTTTCCCGACATTCCTGCAAGCGGTGTACAGGCGGTGAAGGCATTACCGGGAGAATCGGGGGTTTTGATACATGCCGCATGTGTCGAGTATGACACCGTGATGGTGGCTATATCCCCGGATGTCAGACTTCCCGTCTGAATATAGAAATCTTCTGCACCGGTTATGACGCCGTTGTAAGCGGTATCGTCCGCCACAGTCGTTGCAGCGCCTGCAATTCCGCCCGGAGGCGTGACTGTACAGCTTGTCGCCGAGGTAAATGTGATTGTCCAGTTCCCGGCAAGCGGCCTGTGCCCGCTTCTGATATGTACATTCCTGAGAAACGCCGATCCCGATGTCTCCGTAACCGCAGTAATAACCGGCCCGGCAGTAGAACGTTCGGGAACAATCGCGCCCGGTGTGTCCGCCGAAGGATAATAGAGCGCTCCGGGAATCAATCCCGTGAAACCCTTGATCCTTCCCTGACGGATAAGCGTTAGCTTCGTGGTGTCGTCCACCGTTGTATTCAGCGGATTGTCGGTAGCCGCAAATCCTGCCGGTACACAGTTTATGGAGCCGGTATCGCACTTGTATGCTTTGCCGTCATTCGGGTTGATGCTTATCAACTGCCCGCTGGCAACCGCAGATTCACCGTTTTTCGCCTGTATATGCGGCGAGGTCTGGACAAGAGAACTGCCCGTTACCGCCGCATGGCTTGAAAGAAATCCTGGTTCAACTCCCATAGCGTAAACCTTTCGTATTTTAGTGTTATCTTTTTGATTGTGTTGTGTTTCTCTTTCACCTGAGAGAGAGGTGATTATAGAGATCAAGATGTCTTTTTATAGGGGCAGGTACGGGGAACTGCCCCTATATCGTGGCCCCTGTAGGGGCGAACCCATGTGTTCGCCCTGTTTCTTTTTAGTCCCCCTGATGCATATATCAAAAGGGATAATCGCGAGGGTAAATTGCCTCACCTGATAAGTCCACGCCTGATCATATCGTGAAGCGTCTCACGGGCTTCCGCATTCCTGATGTTGTGCCCTGTTATGGTGTCCCGTGACGGTGGATTTGTAGGATTCGATACTCGTATCGTGTTGTTCGGCAGCGCAATACCATGTTCACTTAATGTTTGTTCGAATTCCTTACGACCCTTTTCGACTGCCTCACTGACTTTCGTCTTCAGAACCTCCGGATCGTCCGAATACTCGATCGATGCCACATCGACAAACCTCTCCGGTAAAGGGCCTGCCTCTCTTAGTTGTTTCTGAAATTCGCTTCTTACAGCGAGTTCGGAGATCTGCTGTTTACTTTGGGAGATAACCGATTCAAGCTCCTGTATCCGTTTCTCCATATCCTCGCGGTCTTTTTCATGTTCGGCAGTAACCTTTTCATAGGTAGCCTTGAGTTCCTCGTTTTCGCTCTTGAGCCGCTTGAACGTCCCACCGAATGACCGCTCCGTTTTCTCTACTGCCTCCTGCACTTTCTCCTCGACCTGCGCTTCAGTGTATTCTGCCATGTTTCCTCCGGTTTAAATCGGTTTAAAATTCAAAGTTGATGATTCAAAGTTGATGATCCGGCAATAAGTCCATTGTTTTTTTATTATTACCCTCACCCCCCCTTCCACACTCAAAATTTCCTGTCATTGGAAGAACAATGTGACGAAGCAATCTCTCCGGTTTTGAAAAATTATCATTTCACATGTGCAGACATACGGGTCTGCCCCTACGAATCACAAATGCAGACTTCCTTGTGTTCATGTAGGGGCGAACCCATGTGTTCGCCCTCTCCTACCCGATAAATTCCCCCTCTTCCTCTATCTCCTTTCGCATTTGTTCCACATCTTTGATGCCGAGTTTACGCATCACCGACCGTATCGACCGTGCCCCAATTTCGTGCTCACGGGCAAGTGTTTCGATGTCGGCTGAAATAACATCGGCGTTCCAGACCGCTTTTACCTCGCATGGATCGAGTCTGGCCATGACAGCCATTTTTTTGACCAGTTCATTCAGCGACTCGCCGTACAACCCCTGAGCCTCACGGGTGGATTCAATGGCATCCTGGTACAGTCGCTCGATTACCTTACCGCTCAGGTCGCCGAGATGCGATACCATATCCCTCGAAAGCCGCGGTACTCCGGCCAGATCATAGAACGCGTCGAGTTTACGGTCATATTCCTCGAGCG
>JAFGMP010000235.1 GCA_016927495.1 Candidatus Latescibacterota bacterium
CCACGTCCCGATGTTAACAATTTCTTTAACGTGGAACGTTCTTCCCGTGATAGTCGAACGATATACTTTTTCATCGCTTTCCTCAAGGTTTGGTTTAATTGGAAAAAAATTCCTTTGAGGAAATATACGATTTATAATTATAAAATGCAAATGAATTACCCAATAATATTATAATGACATGACACTAGTCACAATTTTTTAGCGGTCCGGCTTAAACGGGATATACTGAGATCTTCAACCGTAGGGATTTTTGCTGTGGATAAAAGCAGTGTGTCATCCGGAACAGAATCGGTCAACAATGCACTCGGTATGGATTTGAACCTGCAATTCAATAGCGTATCACGTTTGACCGGACAAGTAGCAGTCAGCAGCCGTCCCGATATCGACACCGACGGTCACGCAGGTCAAATAAACTATCAATACAGCAACAAGCTTATCAATCCTTCCGACAATATAAATTTTTCATTGGGTGTAGAGGAAGCGACAGATGATTTTGATATTAGCGAGATAGGGTATTTCGGGCGTACAAGCCTCAACCGCCGCGGAGGCAAGGAAAACCTCGGTTATCAGTACTGGATTAAAAACAAGGGAATCAACCGTGTCTCATTCAACCACAACGGCTGGTATTACCGTGACCATGAGTGGGAGGAAAGGGTTCAGGACGGCGCTTCGGCAGAATTTACCATTGAAACAATCAATCTTATCGCTCCGGGCTTTCTGATTGAAAGGAGCTACTATTATTTGCCCGGCGATAAAAATAGTTATCATAACGATCAACGGACGGTATCCGTGAATTTCGGGCCTTACCCGCGATTCAGAAGTGAGGTATCATACAGGACAGGCGATAATTTTGGCAGTTCGATCAAATATTTCGATACTGAAGTTATAGTCAAGCCAACAAATAAAATGAGGATTACCTGTAACTATTCCCGCTTAATCAGCGATCCCTTCGATACCGCTGAAAGCTCTTCGACCAATAATATAGCCCGTGTCGGATTTAATTATTTATTTACACCGGATTTCTACTGGCGTGTGTTTGTTCAAAGTGATTCGTCAGATAAACTGTACCTTGTTAATACTATGCTCCGTTACGAATTCAAACCCGGCAGCACTTTTTATCTGTCGTACAAGGAAACCAGGGATGACATGCTCGATAATTTCATAACCTCCGACCGTCAGCTTCTCGCAAAATTGTCATATTATCTGCCGTTATAATATAAATATTCAGGTTGTTCAGATTAACGAAAATACGTATGTTAAAATTAAATCACTGAATATAACGGAGGAATAGATGAAACGAAGAAACGTATTAGGCACACTTGCCGGACTTGGAGGAATGATTCTGTCTCGTGCGACAGGGTACGCCGCACAGACCGGAACACCTGTTTTCGGCCATACCGATCCTGGTAAATATCAGGGAGTTTCCAATGCTCACGACGGTGCAGGAACTTTACCGTTTATGGTATTGCTTGATCATGAGGTTTTCGATACCAATTTTCTGTTTGTACACCGGGCCGAAGTACCGCCCAAAACGGGCATCGGCGAACATATCCACCGAAACATGGAGGAAATGTATTACATATTCAACGGGGTCGCCCAATTCACGGTGAACGGCCAGACTGCCGAACTTCCCGGCCCCTGCTGTGTTTTGTGTCCGAAAGGAAGCTCGCATGGCATTTATAACCACACTGAAGAAACCCTCCAGTGGCTCAATGTGGCAGTCAGCGTGGAAAAGGGCAAGGGTGATGCTATTAATTACAAAGACGATCTGTCGAACAAGCAAGTAGTCTCTCCGACGCCGTTTCTCTGGGCTCCCATCGATAGAAGCCTTCTTAAACCCGCTGCTCATGCGCATCTCGGCAAAGGATCGATTCTTTTCAAGCGTCTGTGGGCTAATGACTCGTTTCAGACCAACTGGGATTTTACCGATCACTGCGTTCTCCCGCCGGATACATCTATCGGTTATCACCAGCACAACGCCATCGAGGAAATCTATTACCTTGTGAAAGGCCGGGGACGTATGACAGTCAACGATCACACCTTCGATGTCGGCCCCGGAGATGCCGTTCCCTGTACGCTCCACGATTCACACGGCCTCTACAATAATAGCAGCGAGGACATTTTACTCATTGTGAACTCCTGCGGTTCAAAAGGCAAAGGCGTATATGATGTCAATAACTGGGATAACGACCTGTCGAAAAAATAAGCCGGGGAGAACATAATGAGACGAAGAAAAGCGCTGAAAACACTGACCGGTTTAGGCAGTCTTGCTGTCGGTGGCGCACAGGCATTTGCCAAACAGGAGGGCAAACCGCTGTCGGTCAACACCCGTATCAAGCCGTATCAGGATGTCCCGGATTGTCATGACGGCGCAGGGACAATCAAACTGGTATCGCTCATCGATCATACCACATTCGATACGAATTTCCATGCGGTGTCACGAGCCGAAATACCTCCGGGATGTAGCATCGGCGAACATCTACACCGTCACATGGAGGAGATGTTCATCATCCTCAACGCACCGGCACAGTTCACGGTCAACGGACATACCTCCGAGCTTCCGGCCGGTTCCTGTGCTGCCTGTCTCAAGGGGCAGTCCCACGGCATCTACAACCCTACTGACCAGACGCTTCAGTGGCTGTATTTCGCGGTCACCGAAGAAAAAGGCAAAGGGGATGCGGTCAACTTCGGAGATGATCTCACTAATAAGACTGTCGAGTCGCCGCCGCCGTTTCTCTGGTCTAATCTCGATAACCGTCTGCTCAAACCCGCCGCCAATGCGCACAAGGGTAAAGGCAGCATTTTGTTCCGCCGTATGTGGAACAGGGATACGTTCAACACCAATTGGGAATTCGTAGATCACTGCTTACTGCCGCCGGATACATCTATCGGATACCACCAGCACAATATGATCGAGGAGGTCTACTATATTGCCTCAGGCCGCGGGCGTATGACGGTCAACGACCAGACATGGGATGTCGGTCCCGGAGATGCCGTTCCCTGTACGCTCCACGATTCCCACGGCCTTTACAATAATGGCAGCGAGGACATTATGCTCATCGTATGCTCATGCGGTGTCGAAAAGGGTAAACGCGACACGAACAACTGGGGAGATGATCTGAGCTCACGGTAAGAATTAAATCTACCTTCATAAATTTCTGCTTGACAAAAGCCTGAATGGATGTATATTTCATATATAATGCTTTTCTGAAATTTTTTTTACTATGAGGCATTATCATGAAAAAGTTCAGGCTTGTGTTTTTATTATGGTTGTCAATTATTGTAATTTCTTCATTATTTTCTCCGCATATTCGGCAAATTTCAGCTAATGATTTTCTACCCAATATGCTCCGAATGTCAGCTCCGGCAATGGTCACGTATGATTTCTGTGATCCGGATATGGAATTTCCTGTACGGATAATCGGTACGAATGCGATCGTTATTTTTAGTGTATTTACACACGATAAAGCTCAGGATATTAATAATATCCGTAACGGTTATCTCGGCTGGCATTATGTCAACCACATTGATACCTGCATGTATGTTTCACCTCCATATGAATTTACACCCGGCGATCACGTAATTATATGGAATGGCAGGACACCTTCCGGTTCACGAGTTAGGCGCGGTGAATACACATATTATTTGTGGGGTTATGATTATACCGATATGGGGCAATTAGTTTCGCGTTCCATGAATTTGACAAAACCCGGTGGAATAATCAAAACCCGTGATTACGAAGGTTATCCGCTTGAACATCCGGTGTTCTATAATGGAGTTGATACATATCATATGGAAGCCGAACCGGTGGATGTTGTGAGAAGCAAATGGATTATTGGCAGAGACCCTTTTGACAGTTCGTTAATTGAAACCACAAGTTATCCCGGTTGGATCGAAAGAGGTTCGATAGCTTTAG
>JAFGMP010000236.1 GCA_016927495.1 Candidatus Latescibacterota bacterium
ATTTTGGATATTGTATCAATAAGGCGCCCACGATGTAATATGTCCGATAAGCGGTGTGTACGGCGGCTGTCCTGCAGGAGTAGAAAGATCGGGATCGTACATATAAACGCGAACAGGAGGATTGTATCCTGTTTTTTGCACCCACGCAAGTTCATCGGTCTGTATTCCCGAATTATCGAGATTCGCACACATTACAGCGCCATCAAGATGAACTACAGAGCCGAATTTTGTCAGCGTTTTTCCCGACCAGTTCTCCACAAGATCATCACAGTTTGCCCATGGATCACCACTATTATTGGGGTCATTGTATCCTGCCGCGGTTTTCGGGGATTCGGGATTATATCTGACTATACCGCTCCAGTCATATCTGTTGTTATCATCACGGTCAGCCCAGTTATATTCATCAACAGTAGGCGCACCATCAACAAGTGCCGCATTAATTCTTGTATTAACTGCGCTTCTGTTTTTGGAATTTGTCGACTGAGCATCGCTGAATATACCGCTTAAATGATATATTCTGTGTACAGTCATAATTGCGCAGCCTTTTTTCTCTATTGTGTTAAAATCTCCCAATGTATATATGGTCCTGCAACTTGAAACCATTAATTTGTTCTGAAGTTTTGCTGTGTTTTTTAGCCTAACGGGCACATCACAGTATATTAAACCGTTTGAAGGCCAGTCGTTTGTTGTTGCTTCCTTAAATAAAATACCGTCTGTAGCGCCACCGGTTACAGACTCACTGACTATGATATTAGTATTACCTCCGGCGTTAACTGCACTAACAACGGTATATGCATTATTCAAAGCGGTTCTTGTAAAACAACTGACGACATAAACGGCATCGCCGGCGTTATATTCGGTTTCATGATTGCCTAAAATGGTAATTCTTTTCGTTGCACCGTCAGACGCAACTACGGAATAATCGGCTCCGCCGGAAATCAGATCGGCAAAATCAATCTCCCAGGCTGTTATCCACCGCTGTTCATTCCAGTTCCAGAATGTCACTTGACTGCACCATGGTTCTGTTGAATGTGTTGTATTATTGATGTGGAGTTGAGCTTCCTGGTCATAATACTCACCGGGGTTAAGGTTTTGAACGGGAGGAGGCGACTTATATGGCACTTTGTCACGTACTACACCACCCCAGAGAGCTTTCGCACCAACTGTTTTGTCAGTCCAGTTTGCATTGTATGAGTCGAATGCCAGACCCTCTGAACCACGAGGACTGCCGGGTTCCATTTCAATCCAGATACCGGATCCTTCACTATTTTTCGTTATTTCACATGCACCACTTGTATCAGGTCGGCCCCAGGCGTCTCTGCTTCGTATCATATTTCCGGTTGCTGTTACGGAAGATGAATTTATTCGTAAGGTTGCACCGGTTGGCCTTATATACATATGCCCGTTTGCATGTACTTTACCCCTTATTTCCTGCGAGGCTCCACGGGTGAATTCACCAAGGTCCCTTGAGGCAAAATAAGAAAACTGGAACATTGTCTCAATCTCACCCTGAGCCCTTGTACGCTTTCGAATTTTGTCATACCATCCCTCAGACTCAATGATAAAAGAGAAGTTTGAGGTATAGTATACTCTGAACTTAAAACCGTGACGTTTGTCGGTGTCCCACATGGGATCATAGCCTTTCGATGAATCCCATTCCCATACATAACTACCGTCACTATCGATATAATAATTCGCAAGAGATGTTGGCAGAAGATCTTCACCGGTTTCCGATTGTGCCATATCGAGCGTATGAGTTGTTTGAAGAAAACCTGTATTGATGAATTCACGATATGCAACACGAGCACCTATTTCAGCCATATTCCGAGCCTGCATATTTATTTCGTAGTTACGGGATAGTGCAGCGTTTGTCGACGTACTTGTTATCACCCCGACACCTACAACTGTTAGAGTCATGAGGATTACAAGCACGAGAACAAGGGCAAATCCCCGTTCTGAATTGCTACATCGATTAATCATAGATCTAATACTAACCATATTCTCACACCTTTTAGATGATAACTATGTTCTGAGGAATTACCAGGCCTTTAATTTCGACACGTCTGTAACCATCACCATATACAGGATCAATATAATTCGGTATCGGTTCGGATGTTTTTGAACGCAATGTCATTTCAATTTCCCTTATATCATAAATCTCATCAGGTTCCGGCTCTGTAATCCATGAGCCATCTTTCATATTGAACCGAATCTGAAAGTCTTCAACATCCCCAAGAAGAATTTGCGGATCATATGCCTGATGTTTTAGCATTAAATTTATTCTGCCTTCATCGTCCGTATCGACATAAAAAGTAAGATGAGTAACAACCTGTATCGAACTGCCTGTATTATAAACATGGTCAAGTTGATTGTCATCATTCCAGGGCAGCGATGCATCATGCCACAGTGTGGTTGAGTTTTTATTTGTAACTATAAATATTTCCGTAAATGTGCCATCAGAGATTACACACAGATCTCCTGTTTCAATTTCATCCGTGGAATTACATTTAATCTGATCACCTTCACTTGCCATATTCTGGGTTGTTGTCACCGTGACTGCTTTGAAACTACCCATGATTGTTAATGAATCAGGGCTATCATCAACACCATCGACAGCTTCTATCACAGCCCATCCGCTTGTAGGTGGTACTCCATTACCTGCCAATCTCACATGGTCATAAAGGAAATTCATAGCCCACCGTAATTCCTGCTGCATTTCGGATTCCTGACGTTTAACACTAAAACGTGTAACCTGATCAGCCATGAACTGAAACATTAACACTGCGAGTATTGAACCTATGGTCATAGCGACCAGAAGTTCCGCAATAGTCATACCCTTTTCATTGTTACGAAAACGAGGTCTATTTATACCAATCAATTTTTTTTGCATTACGGCATTCACTCCCCAAAATTTAACCGAATAATGAAGTTAGTTGCTCTGATCGATACATACCGATGTAAGCGTAACTGTCTCAAGATTTCCAGTTGTACTCTCCCATTGAACTTTGGATGTAATTAACTTAGACCTTGGTATGGGATTCAGGTCATCTATTGTCCAAAACTGGTAGAAAACCCCGTTTGAATCACCGGTCGCGTTTACCGGGTTCAGAGGATTCTCATAAGAGTTTTCTGCAAGATTTGGGTTCTCGTAGCCATCCGTCAAAAGTTGTTCAATTTTATTTTGAGCAAGCAAGACAGCCTGTGTGTGACGCTGGCTGTGAAAATTCCTTTGTACAATTTCCGATATTATCGAACCGACAATTCCAATTCCCACAACAAGAATCACCGAGGCCATTATCACTTCGATCAGAGTGAAACCTTTTTCAGAGTTGTATTTCATAAGTTTCTCTCCCGTATCCTGCCGGTAAGATAGTTTAATTCAACTTTTGTCGAATCTATCGAACTGTTAGTAATTATTATAGTCCCAGTCATTTCACCTCCTGTTAAACAGGATTTTTCAAGTTGTCCGAATTCATTAAATATGACAAGCCAATCCTCAAAATTATTCTCACTAATGGAAATTCCTGATTCAAGACTGTAACCGGCACCCCTGATTTCATTTGCACCTTCAGGATCACGAATGATATAAAAGTTACCGCTTCCGCCCTCATCGAATTGAACACCGTACGGTTCCGCTTCATTTACAGCCTTCATTCTGGCAGTGTAAAGTGATGCGGTCACCGTTGCAGTACTTGTGCGAAGTTTATCCTTTTTGAATACAAGATTAAGTGATGGTACCGCCAAACCTGCCATAATACCAATAACAACCATGACAATCATTAATTCAACGAAAGAAAAACCGGATTCATTTGGCTTCATCATAGCACTCTCTTTAATAACATATATAAATCAAGTCGGGTTAAGTTTTTCAACATCACCTATTGTTTCTTGTAGCAAAACGATACAAAATTTTCATTTCGGGACACTTTGATCAATACTAATTTTTTTAAATTGTTAAACCTACGCTATATAGTATATTCTATTTTTTCCTTTTGTAAATAGAAGTTTTCTGCTTAAGCTTTTCATTTGATACATTCATTTTTCCAATGTTTTATTTGATTTTTATGATGTATTTAACGCAAAAAACATGCCGTTTAAAAAAATAAAATTGCACGGAAACCAGGTATGTTGTATTTTTTGCCTTAATAAATCACAACAATGTATTAATTTCTCTGAAAAGAAAGAATGGTATGATCGCAGCAATCGGTATATCGGTACTCGATACGATAATGGTGATGGACGGTTTTAAATCCGCTGAGGGATCGTATCACTGTGAGAAACTTATCATTGAAGGCGGCGGTATGGCTGCAACCGCCCTTTGTACGGCTTCAAAGCTTGGTTCGCAAACACGTCTGTTTTCAAGGATTGGAAACGATGTATTCGGCAAACGGCTGCTGGAAGAGCTGAGAGATTTCGGGGTTGACATTTCGGGGACAATAACGCTAAAAAACAGAAATACTACCGCTTCTGTTGTGTTTGTCGATTTAAATACCGGAGAAAAACAATTTTATTCGGAATGGGATAAATCCGCATACATAGATTCCTGCTCACTTAATGTCAATTTGCTCGAAGGTGTTAAAATCATGCTTGTGGACGGACATTGGACAGAAGGAGCATATGAGGGTCTTGTATGGGCCCGCGCACAGGAAATTCCTGTAGTTGCCGATTTTAAAAGAAAGTATAATGGCATCGAAAAATTATTTCCCTTCATCGATTATTTCATCATACCGATGTTTTTTGCCGAAGAAATAACCGGAGAAAAAAAAACGGATCGAATGCTTCATAAACTTACCGAGCTGCAGCCGGGCATCCCGGTTATAACTTGCGGAGTTCAGGGAGGAGCATATATCGTCGAAAATGATATCAAACGTTACAAGGCATTTCCTATAAAAGCAGTTGATTCAACAGGAGCGGGTGACGCTTTCCATGGGGCATTTTGCCATTTCATTTCCCATGGTGTAGAACTGTCCCGCTGTCTGGAATTATCTTCTGCTGTTGGCGCACTCAACTGTCGTGCCCACGGTGGTAGATCTGCTCTTCCGTCACGAGAAGAACTAAAGGTTTTTCTTAAAAATCATAATGTGGATCCGGAATTTCCATAAGTTCCTAAAATTCAAAATGCTATTTCCAAATGATCTTTTCCGAACATGTACTGATTCTGAGTATTAAACAACCTCAAATATAAAAAGAGTATTTACACAAGTTTTCAAAATTCATTATCTCACTTATTGACTTTCTACAGGTTAATTCGTATCTTTGATAAAAGCTTATAAACAAATAAAAATGATTACAAGTAGTGTCGGAGGTTATATGGGTAACAGAAAATTGAGAAAAGCTGAAATACGGCAAAGGCGTCAACGACGCGAAAAACGTCAGAAACAGAAAAAAAATGAATTGATTATGAAAGCACAGGAAAAAAAAGATAAAAAGGATTGAAACTTTTTTCCTGTTCAGGCATATTAAATACAGGTCGACAAAAAATTGCGCTGTCGGCCGTAGAACCTCCCTTTCGAAACCCCGGTTGTATTTGACCGGGGTTTTTTTTGCTCAATAAAAAATGCGCACCGTTCTTTTTCAAAAACACGTACGCATATTTATTATTTGCTTCGATATTCTTTCTCAGTCAATCTCAGACAAACCGCAGACTCCCTGCTATCGCCAGACGTCTGATTTTACAGAAATTAATCGGTGATGTGACGCCCTCACCGGTAGGAGTTGCGATTGTGAAAGCCATATACGCTTCGCCATCATCAGGACCGTCACCCTGATTACTGTAGCCGTTTGCCACCACAATTGTTGTATTCATTGCTTTGGCAAAAGTTGTAATACGATCCATGTCTTTCGAATGAATGAGCGCCGTATGTCGATACCCATGTTCTGCTTCCAGACAACACTGTAAACCGTCATCGAAATCTTTAACCCTGACAATAGGAAGAAGCGGCATCATCTGTTCTTCTTTTACTAACAGATTATCCTTGTCCGTTTCACCGAAAAGGAGACGTGTACCCTCGGGAATGTTTAACTTCACAAGATCGGCAAGATAACTGGTGCTTCTGCCCACCATCTCACGATTAAGTACATGACCGCCTTTTTCGTTTGAAATAAAAGCTTTTTTGGTCAACAGGTCCATATGAATACTTTCGATTTTTACAGCGCCGGCTTTTTCCATCGCCATCATAAACCTGTCAAAAACGGATTCTACAACAAAGACCTCTTTTTCAGCGATACAGAGGAGATTATTATCAAACGAAGCGCCTCTGATAATATCCCGTGCGGCTTTTTCAATATTGGCTGTTTCATCGACCAGAACCGGCGGATTTCCGGGACCTGCGGCTATCACCTTTTTATCGGTGGCCATAGCAGCTTTAACAACACCCGGTCCTCCGGTTATCGACAATAACGCGACATCAGGATGGTTGAACATGCTATTCGCCGTCTCGATTGTCGGATTCTCCACACAGGTAATAAGGTTTTCCGGAAAACCTCCCGCAACTATAGCTTTATGGAATATCTGCAGAGCATAGGCGCTTATTTTTTTTGCTCCGGGGTGAGGATTGAAAATTACAGTGTTACCCCCGGCAAGCATAATGATCGCGTTGTTGACCAACGTGGGAACCGGATGCGTGGACGGAGTTATTGCTCCTATTATCCCGAATGGCGCAAATTCCTCGATCGTGACGCCGGTTTCTCCCGACCATGACCGTGAAACAAGATTCTCGGTACCGGGTGAATTTTTTGCGCAGTTTCTGTGTTTTAAAATCTTGTCTCTGATGTTCCCCATGCCGGTTTCTTCGAAAGTCATCTTGCTGAATTCTTCTGCATAATCCAAAGTGACCCTGCGCAGGATACCGATGAGACGTTCACGTTCTCTGACACCAAATTTATTAAATTCAAAAAATGCTCTTTTGGATGCTGCAATTGCATCTTCCATACGGTCGAATACACCATCTTTGCCGCGTAAACCGGCCGATGATGCAACTGGTCTCATGGATTGTGGCGATAAAGATGGTGTTACTGCACCCGATCCGGCTTTGGGTAGCGCCGTTCCGGACGTTTTTGCCACCGATGCAACAACAGATTCAACTATGCTTCTGATTTGTTGTTCGTCAATCATAATTTAACCTCTTATCACATTCGTAATTACACCATCTGTTCCATGTCTTCATGCGGGCTTGCAATAACCTGTGTGGCAACAACTTCTCCTACACGGGCTGCGGCTTCGGTTCCGGCCTCAACTGCCGCTTTTACTGCAGCGACATCACCCCTGACCATAACCGCAATATATCCGCTTCCCGTTTTTTTGTAGCCCTGAAGACTCACCGAAGCGGCTTTGAGCATTGCATCAGCGCCTTCCACTGCGGCTATGAAACCTCTTGTCTCTATAAATCCTAATGCTCTTCCTGTAACTGCCATTGTATCCTCCTGGTTTCATGACATTCTATTGATTGTTGAGTTCCTTCATGATTTTTTCCGTTATTTCCGTGACAATATCTTCGTACTCCGATTTTGTGCTTAGTTCACAGCTTTCAGTCCCCGTGCATGTACCGCAATTCATGCATGCGCTGCCGCCGATTTTTATACCGAACTGATCACGAATCTCTTCGAGTTTCTTTACATTTTGCGTGCTGATCTGTTTCATTCCGCCAAGCTGATGAGCTGCCAGAGATATTATGGCAAAATGTTCCACACTCTCCATCTTATAATAAGCCTCCATTACGTCTTTACCCAAAGTCATTGCTCCATGATTAGCAAGAAGAATGGCGTCATGACATAGTACCAGATCTTTTATAGAATCGGATAATTCCGTTGTGGATGGAGTCCCATATTGGGCCAGCGGAATAGAACCCAGAGAAATTATTATCTCAGGTAATGTTTTAAAATCCAACGGGATATTGGCTACCGCATAACCCGTGCAAACCGGCGGATGGGCATGAACAACAGAGCCGATATCATCACGCTGACGATACGCCTCGATATGAATTTTACTTTCGGATGAAGGTTTCATATACCCGCTCCGAACATTACCGTCCATATCGATCTTCACAAGCATATCAGGTGACATAAAACCTTTCGATACACCGGTTGGCGTGGTTATTATATTCGTATCATCGAGTTTCATGCTGATATTACCGTCATTCGAGGCAACCCAACCTTTTAACCAGACACGTCTGCCAACCTCACATATCTGTTCCCGTATTTCTTTTTCTCGATTATTCATTGTATTTGTTTCTGGTTTATAGTGTATGATTAATTCTACAGTTTATTTCAACTATTCCTTATTATGAAACTATTTACCGAGTATCGCTAACTACTTTTACAGTCTCACGGGCAACAATAATTTCTTCATTCGTATCAAGGACAAGCGCTGCAATCTTCGATCCTTCAGCATCGATACGTTCGCTGTTAGCCTCATTCGCGCTTTTGTCAAGTTTGAATCCCAGAAATTCCAGTGAAGTGAGGATCTCCGACCGCAGAGCACTGTCTTTCTGACCGGTTCCTCCGGTAAAACAAACAGCATCTACACCGCCCATGAATAAAATATATGCACCCATATAGAACTTGATATCATAAATAAACTTGTCACGGGCAAGCTGCGCTTGTTTGCTCCCCTTTCTGATGGCTTCAATTACATCCCTCATATCTCCTGACGTTCCGGAAAGACCCTTGAGTCCACCGTTCGATCCCAGTTCTCTATACGCATCTTCAAGACTTATACCTTTTTTCTTCATAATGTACGGAACAATAAACGAATCCATATCACCGACACGTTTGGATTGAATAACACCCGTCTGTGTGCTGAAACCCATAGATGTATCTATAGCAACTCCGTCTTTAAACGCACATACCGAGGATGATCCCCCGAGGTGACACGCAATAACTTTATGATTTTTCAGATCGAGTTTCAGAATACGAACAGTTTCTCCGGTAACAAATCTCAATGATGCGCCATGATAGCCGTATTTACGGACACCATATTTTTCAAACCACTCAACTGGAGTGCCATAAACCTGGGCATATTCCGGCCTGTTAATATGAAATCCCGGTTCGAATACACCCACCAGCGGTTTTTCAGGTAACAGATCTTTAAACATCCTTATCGCTTCAAGGTATGGAGGATTATGAGCCGGCGCGATGTCGCTGTATTCATCCATTGCCGCAATAACTTTTTTTGTCAACAGTACCGAACCGTTTTGCTCTCCTGCCTGCACGGTTTTAAATCCTACCGCATCGATTTCTGACAAATCGTTTATAATTTCCGATGTCAGAAATTCGAGCCCCCGCCTGACCGCTTCCTTCTGATTAAGTACCGGCTTTTCTTCATCGATGATAATGTCTCCCGAACCACGGTAATAGGTGCCATGCGCATTATCCGATCCTACACGTTCGATATGGACATGTGCGATAATGCTTTCAGTCTCCATATCGATGAACTGGAATTTGAATGAAGTCGATCCTATATTACAAACTATAACTTTCATCGCAGTTCAAAGTTTTAAGTTCAAGAATCAAAGTTCAGGGTTCGATGTACAAAACTAAAGTCAAACCATTTATATCACATTGCCACATCATCAATAATAGCCAGAATATTAGCGTCGGAACCGGTCATATCAGGGTGAAATGCCATTGCCGATTCCGGACCACCTTCATACAGGACAATCTGGCCTTCTCCGCATCCTATATAATCAAAAGTGATTATCAGGTTACCTGGTTTTTTTATATCACGGATATCTATTTCTTCCATTACCCTGAGCTTTTTGCCCGCAAGCGCAGGAAGCGTTTTGTTCAATACCAAATTACCGCGTACTTTGCCGGTTTCCATCTATTATTAACCATTCACGTTTCATTCTTATTGAAATCATCGGTACTCAAAAAATAAAGTACTTAACTATATGCCGGTGAAACCTGAAATTATTGCTTCGGGATTCGATATCGATCCAAGCACAATCACATTAGCGCCTATATCGATCCTTGCGGCACGGGCATCATACGTGTCTCTGCAGTGGACGGCACGAACAGCGCTGTTTCTGTTTGCATGAATCGGAGCCTCCATTCCCGTGTTTTCAAGACAGACTCCGAAATGAGCGCCGCCTGAAACTACCATATCCGCAAGCTTTTTTACATTTGCTTCATACGACCCGCCGGTAATTTCTTTTATCGTCAAATGTTTTGCTGCAAGAATATTCTTCAAAATTGAACCATCACCCTTAAAATCCGGAGCAATAACGAGCGCAACAGAAATGGTACCCTGTATTGAAGAAACATTCCCAGATTTATTACCTGCTGCACCATCAATACGGTTGATAGTTATTTTCTTTTCTTTGGCAAAATCCAGCGCCAATGGCGTTATAACAGCCTTTTTTGTTATGGTGACGGTTTGCCCTTTTACTGCTTCGAGATCTTTCTGAGTAATAACCTGTTTCCCCGACATATCAGCGTTACCCGCTGCAGGTGCTTCAACAGGCAGTGTCGGACGAATCGATACCTGAGCCGGAACAGGTGATTGTTGTGCCGGAGCTTGACTGCCGCTTGTTTCGGCAGACGAACTTACCGGAATACCCCGCTGGTTAAGAACTCTTTTTACTTCTGTAATAATCGCTTCGACAAGTTCATCGTGATTCATGGTAAACCTACTTGATTATGTAAATTAACGCTCAACTATATCATCTATAATTCCGCATAACCATGCTCTTTGAGGAACAATGGGATCATTATGCATTTCCTGCGATCCTATACCATCCCAATTGAGAATAACTCTGTCACCTTTACCTGATGCGGTAAAATCAACCACAACCTGCGGCCTGCCCTGGGGCTGTCCCTTTGCATCAAGTACCTGAACAATCATTAGCTTTTTCCCATTAAGGCAGGGATGTTTGATTGTAGAAGTAACACTTCCAAGTACCATTCCCTCTCTCAACCGCAAACCTCATACTAAAAAATTAAACCATAAAATTCGTTACCTGTTTCATTTCGAAAACAACTTGTAATGTATCTCTTCTGTAATAACTTGTATTCATCCTGTCTGCAATCAAATATTTATACGAGATGCGGTATCAGTTCCGGATTCACCGACGGAATAACCACCGAAGCAATGAGCACTCCTCTGTCTTTAACTCCTTCAAGCGCAGCATCCATTGCCGACTGGACATTCTGGACAGAACCGGTAACGATCACATATGATTTTCCGGCAAGTCCCTTACCGAGCCTGAGTTCGATTATTTCCACATCGGAGGTTTTCACCATCGTATCGGCGCCCTCGATTGTTGCCGTCATCGTCATCGTTTCAAAAACACCGATTGAAGCGCCGATATTAACAATATCAGGACTGTAAAACGCCGAAAGAACTTTGTCATCGATACGAGGCAAAATGAGCGAGTCCAGAAAATTGAAATCGGCAATTCCCTTTGCAAGATCAATCGCTTCCCGGACAGCTCCGACATCTCCTGTAAATAATATCTGATAACGCCCGGGACAGTTTGGAGCGGAAAGCAAAATATCAATCGCCGTATTTTTGGAAATAAGATCGGCGGCCTGTATACCTTTTCCGACACTTATATATTCGAGAAAACCAATACATTTACTCATGAACCGGCACCCCTGATTACAATATATTCATTCGTAACTTCTTCTACATGGCCATGTATTGATGCATGTACTCGCGCCCCCATTCCATTTTCAGGAATTTCACCGATCAGATCACCGGTTTTTACACTCTCCCCCTGTTTTACCACCGGTTTTGCCGGAGCACCTATATGCTGAAGAAGCGGGATACGCACCTTTCCGGGTATGAACGAACCAAGTGGTTCGAATTCTGTGTGTCCGAGATACCGTTCGAGGCCAAGTTTACGGGCATATGTTAAAGCCGGAAGTTTTCGATAATTAAACATTGCACCATCATACTGAGGCATCTTTGAAAAATCATACTTCAATCCCGACCGTTTTATAGCATCGCGAACCATAGCATATACTTTGTTGGGAGCCAGGCCGAAAATGCATGCGTATTGTTCACAAACACCACACTGGCAGCACAAAATTGATTCGAATACCATCTGTTTTGTGAATTCATCGAGGTCATGCGCTTCAATTTTCCTTATAATCTCATCGACAAACCATGAGTATGACATCATTTTTGCCGGTGAAATGGCATGGCCTATAGCGTTTCTCGGGCAAAGTATAGTACATTCCTGACAGGTGCAGCACATTTTTGCCCGCTGTTTCGTAATACGGACAGGTTCTTTTTTTAATCGAACCATCGTGTGGTCTTTCGGCAATACTATTACACCCCCAAATCGCTTATCGATAACATCGTCCGTATCACCGATCGGCCCCATTATAGGTCCGCCCAAAATGATCTCGTAATCAGTTACAGTTACTCCGCCCGCAAATGCTATAAGGTCTTTTACAGGCGTTCCTATCGGAACCTCAACGGTAACCGGACGGGCTACTTCCCCACCGATGGTAACATTTCGTGAAGTAACGACCTTACCGTCAAGCGCATCGGAAATCTGCTTGAATGTAGCCACATTGCTAACCGTCACACCAATCATAAAAGGCAAACCGCCCTGTGGCACCGTCTTTCCGGTCACATCACGGATCAGGACAAGCTCATCGCCTGCGGGATAAGAATTTTCGAGAATACCGATTTCGAATTCCGGTTTACCTGATATTACCTGAGAAACAGCATCGATGGCAGCGGTATTTTTATTTTTGATACCGATGATTCCCTTTCGGGCGCCAACCTGTTCCATCGCCGCTTCCATACCGCGTATGAAACTGCCGGGATTTTTTTCCATGAGATGTTTATCGGCTTCGAGAATAGGTTCACATTCGGCGCCGTTAGCAATAACGGTGTCGACAGCATTTCCCAATTTAACATGAGTGGGAAATCCCGCACCGCCAGCCCCTACTATTCCGGCATCACGAACAATTGAAACAATATCGACGGCAGTCCGGCTCACTCTTTCTCACCTTTCCGATACACAAAATTGGTGTCAACCGACACTGAATCGACAATCCCGATTATCAGACCATCCGTAGGTATACTCGCCGTTGTATCTGTCATACGGGCGGAAGATCCCTGTACGACAAGCACCAATTCACCCCGTCCGGCGCCAATCGGATCGTTTACTATCAGTGTGGTTCCGGTCGGCAGAATTTTACTGCCTTTAGGATCATTTGTAATATTCTGAACCTCGATAAGTAGAAACTTCTGCCCGATCAGTCGGTCAATCTTCACTGACGACACTATTTCACCGATAACTTTACCGACTACCACAAGTCAACCTCATTTTTCATTTTGTATACTTGTTGTAAGTAAATTTTTTTACATCAGACAAATACATTGTCCAAAACTAATAACCATGGTAAATCAAATATCTTCGATTCTTATTCTTTAAACACAGATTCATCCTTGAATCATGTGCTTAAATCGGTTACACTCCGGGGCTTTTCTTCTGATCACCCGCAGGTGAAGCTTTTGTCGTTTTCGGTTTGGGAGCATTTGCCTTTTCTGCCGGTTTTTCTGCCTCCACGATGCCGATAAAAGCTTCCATTTCCTTATGAGGGCTCGCTATAACCTGAGCAGCAACGACCTTGCCAATAGCCGCGGCAGAACCTGCGCCTGCATCGACAGCAGCTTTTACTGCCGCCACATCTCCGGTCAGAATGATCATAACAAGTCCACTGCCTGCACGCATCTGAGTCAGAAGGGAAACATTGGCCGCTTTCAGAGCCGAATCGGCAGCCTCCACCGCGGCAACAAATCCCTGTGTCTCAATGAAACCCAAAGCTTGCATGTGTATCTCCTATGTAATAAGTATCATAATTCCTGAATCATAAAAAGTTTTACCCGAATTTTATTCTTATATTTCACAATCCAGTCTTAATAGCGTTCAGCCAATTCAGATGCTTTTATTTGAAAAGTCCATCCAGTTCTTCATGAGGACGCGGAATAATGTGCGATGAAATGAACTCTCCTACATTTTTCGCCACTTCAGTGCCGGATTCCACGGCTGCTTTGACCGAACCTACGTCGCCGGTGATAACTGTGGTTACAAAACCACCACCGATGCCAACCTGTTTGAGCAGTTCAACGCTGGCGCTCTTCAACATCGCATCGGTTGCAATTGCGAGTCCTGTGAATCCTCTTGTTTCAAGAAGTCCTATTGCTTTTCTCATTGTAGTGAAACCTCCATGTGTTGTGTGGTTACAGTATTAAATTAATCTTTTATTATCTCGACATCTTTGCCGCAGCCAATATCCGCGACATTTCCCTCGTCCGTATCAAGATGTACTTCGAGCCGTACATTATCGGATACCCGCACCACCATATTTTCAAACGTTACCGCATTAGGCCCTCCAACCCTGAGCTTAACTTTATCTCCATTTTTCAGCCCGAAATATGCTGCCTCTTTTGGATTCATGTGAACATGCCTCATGGCACGGATACAACCCTCGTCAAGTTCGACAACACCTTTTGGGCCAATTATTGTTATAGGCGCAGAACCCTTTATATCACCGGAAATTCTTAATGGTGCATCGATACCTAGAAAAATAGCATCAGTTTTGGCCAGTTCAACCTGAGTTCTATCTCTCAAAGGCCCGAGAATCCTTACTTTTTCAAGAAGCCTCGTTTTGGGTCCGATTAGCGCCACTGTCTGTTTCTCAGCATGAGTGCCGGGTTGATATAATTCCCGTAAATGATCGAGTTCAGCACCGGGACCGAATAGTTTTTCAAGATGTTCTTTGCAGAGATGTACATGACGAACCGAAACTCCAACCGGTATTCTTTTCGGATTAATCGAATCATATACAACATTTTCCGTTTCTTTTTTTTCCGGTTCTTTTGATGGTACCGTTAGGTTAATTCGTTCAAATACTTCCCGAACAATCCGATTGAGTATATCCTGGTCAATCGAAGGTGTCCGGCTTACATTTGTGTTATTCATACTTTCTAACCTTTGAATTGAGCGAGATAGTATTTCATGATTTATCGAAAATATGCTCTACAGTGAAATAATCCACTTGAAATTCTCGTGAGTTTTCTGTCGAATTACTTAACCAATGTCTAATATATGGTATTGCCTGAAATTTTACAATAAATAAGGATGCAAAAATTTAAAAAAATATAACTATATTTACTGGACAGAGATAAAGAAAGAGTCTATTATATACAAAACGCAATGGGAAATTACTCTTGCAGTAAAATTAATTTGTATTATTATATATAATGTTATTCTACTATAATGGGTGCAAAATATGAGACATGTGCGTAAAAAAATTATTAAAATTACTTTCAGCAGGGTTTTATTTAACATATTCATACTTTTTTTTACATTTTTTTTCCTGGCTGAAAAGTCAGTCGCTCAACAGGATACAATCAGCATATTTGAACTGACCGGCAACAATACAGATATATTCTCAAAAGAATGGAATCATATTCTGCCGGAAAATCAAAAGGCATATACAAACTATACCATCGAAAAAAATAATAATGAATTATATCTTAAACTACGTTCCGGCGGTACCGGTTCACTGCTTGAAAAAAAAGTCGACAACATCAATGTCGCAAAATTTCCCATAATGGA
>JAFGMP010000237.1 GCA_016927495.1 Candidatus Latescibacterota bacterium
GTGGAGCTTGAGAACGGTACCATTGTAACCGCATACTACTGTGATGCAAACGAGAACCATCCGCGTTACCATATGGGTGTTGTAAGGTGGAAACCACCGGAAAATAAATGATGCTGTATTAATGTTTTCGTTAACTATAACGATAACTCTGCAAAATCATGTTATATCTTATTTGTGTTTTCGATTAGCCTGTCATTGCAATGAGTGGAATTACGAGGCAATCTTATCGTTTAACATAAAAAAAATCTAAATATGTAGCTGACTTGTTCAATTGTATTGTATATTTAAAAGAAAATTTAGGTAATAATACTTTTAAGTAAAAGTCATTTTGAGGGAAATATGGAAAAACATGGATTTTTAACAGCCGCAATACTCGGCCTCAGCATCGCTGTTGCGGGTATCAGTGTGGGAGTCGGTTTTTACAAAGGCCGTGCCGCAGACCGCTATGTGACCGTGAAAGGATTGGCGGAACGTGAGGTCGATGCCGACCTTGCAATCTGGCCCATAACTTTCAATGTCGCGGGTAATGACTTGTCAAAGATTCAGGATGGAATCGATTCAAGCAGGGAAATCATCACCTCGTTTCTCATGGAAACGGGATTCAAACAGGAGAATATTTCATATTCTGCGCCCAAAATTACCGATACACAAACTGAACGGCAATATGGCAATGCACCTCAAAGCCCGTACCGCTATGTCGCACAGGCAACGGTCACTACACGAACCAAAGATGTCCAGAAGATTCGAAAAACCATGGAAGATTCCGGTAAACTTGTTGGCAAAGGAATAGTGCTTGCAGCCGAAAGCTGGCAGACTCCCACAGAATTTATCTTCACCGCACTCAATGACATCAAACCGGAAATGATCGAGGAAGCGACTAAAGACGCACGGAAGGCGGCCGAAAAATTTGCGATGGACTCGGGAAGCAAAGTCGGAAAAATCCGTAACGCCACCCAGGGGTATTTCGCAATCTCAGACCGGGACAGAAATTCGCCGGAACTGAAAATAGTGCGGGTTGTCACTACTATAGAGTATTATCTTGTGGATTGAGAAATTATATGCTTTTATGGATTTTTTTAGAATTTTATAAATTTTATTGTATTTTATAAATACATTTAAGGATATGACTATGGACATGGAAATTACATTTACGGTTACATTACCAATTGTTTTTACAAAAAGAGAAAAATGGTATTTGGCTACGTGCCCGATACTTGATGTCAACTCTCAGGGTAAAACACAAAGGGAAGCCTCCAAAAACTTAAAAGAAGCGTTAGAACTATTTTTAGTTTCGTGTTTTGAGCGTGGTACTTTAGACAAGGTACTAAAAGAATGTGGCTTCATGCCTCATTACCCAACAGAAAACCGCAAAATGTCTCATTTTAAAAACACTATCGATGTGCCTATCCCATTTTATATCCAATCCTCTCGGACTGCAAGATGCCACGCTTAACTCGGGTACACTGGAAAGTACTTGAGTGTGTTTTTATAAAATATGGCTTTGTGTTTGAAAGGCATAAAAAATACTCAGGCCATATAGGTTCCTGAGTTTTTTTTGGAGGCGCCATTCGGATTTGAACCGAAGAATGGAGGTTTTGCAGACCTCTGCCTTACCACTTGGCTATGGCGCCCAATATTTAATCGAAAAGCAAAAATAACTAATTTTCCGTATTAAATCAATATGATTTTTCATTAATGAATAAATAAATGGTTTATACTGTTCATTTTCTTAGTTATACTATACAGGTTGTTGTAAAAAATTTGGAATTTACCACCGACACTATTTTAATTACTAAAAAATGAACATGTTTAGTTCCATTATCCTCAACCGTCCGCTGGCTGGCCCGGCCATGAAAGCATGTCTGGCTTTCATATCGGGAATTATGTTTGCTAAACACATTACAATCAACCCACATATATACATTTCAACGCTTGCTGTTGCAATACTGCTGCTGATACTTATTCGCAGACACGATACGGCAGGTTCTTTTATGGCGCTCGCAGTGATGATCTTTGCAGGATTCTGTACCGCTACAATACACAATGAGATCAATAAACCGGTCGATATAACCAACATACCGGTAAATACTCAGGTTGCCATCGAGGGTAAAATAACCGAATCGCCCCGTTATTCCTATGGCAACACATATGTTGTGATGAATTGTAATGTTATCAATGATGGAACTGTCTCTTACAGTATTTCCGGTTTACTACCCTGTGTTTTTTATGACAGGATTATTCAGTTGGAAGAAGGTACAAGATTACGTATTGAAGGTAATATTCGACGTATCGGATATCCGGTTAACCGAAGCGACCTTGCCAGAGGATTTATTAAAAGGCCCTATACTCATCGTCTCGCAGTCGAAGCTGCACTGCCTGATCCGGTAGTTCTTATTACGGGCAATTCTTTTTTTTCTAAACTCAGGATACATATCTCAGGCCTTATCGACCGTTATTCCTACGGCGGCCATGGCGACATTCTGCGAGCAATGACCATCGGTGAACGTGACGGTATCCCGAAAGAAACACGCATCCGGTTCGCACAGACAGGTATTGCCCATATTTTGGCTGTATCGGGCCTTCATGTGGGTATTATTGCCATGCTGTTTATGTTTATGATACGACCGCTTCCTGTCTCGAAGACAATAAAATATGCAATTGTGCTTATATTTCTGACTATATATGCGGGAATATGCGGTTTCAAGCCGCCGGTCACACGGTCGGTTATTTTGTTTGCCATGGTTATCGGTCCGATTTTGTTCGAACGGCGAAAAAATATCGAGAACAGCTTATTCATATCACTTTTAATAATTCTCGCATTCAATCCTGAAAGCTTATTCGGCGCATCTCTTCAGTTGTCTTTTTCCGCTGTCTGGTTTATCACTACTTTTTATACACCATTAATGAATTTTTTGCCTTTAAAAATACACCGTAAAAATTGGCTTTTCACATATACCACCGGTTTATTATTGGTTTCGATACTTGCCTCTGCCGGAACAGCGCCTATTGTAGCCGTTCATTTCGGTTCGATTCCGCTGTATGGGATAATCGCGAATCTGCCCGGTATACCGCTCGCATTTGTCACCGTGGTGATGGGAACTGCATCCATTATATTGACTGCAATGGGATATATTGTATCACCCATAGCGGCTGTGATATCATTTTTTACCGGTATTGCACTTTCCATGCTTATATTACTCACGGAGATCGTATCAAAACTACCGCATGCTTCTCTTGAAACTGGCAACATTCCCATATATGTGGTTTTGGGATTAATTTTCTGGTTTTATGTACTGTCAAGAGCAGGAAACCACCAATCATTACAAAAGCTTCTGGTATATATCCCCCTGATACTGCTGTGCATCGTAACGTGGAATCCGCTGGTTAGAGCTTTAAATCATAATAATCCGAAAGGTACGGTAATATTTTTCGATGTCGGTCAGGGTGATGCCGCGCTTGTCTGTTACGATAACGGGCGAAATTTTCTTGTCGATGCCGGTCCCGGATATGACAACACAAGCCCGGCTGAAACAGTAATCCTGCCCAGTCTCGATGATCTGGGTATTGATTGTCTCGACGGGATTTTCATCAGCCATCTTCATTCCGATCATACCGGAGGTCTAAAACCAATTCTTAAGGAAATCAAGGTGAACCGGATATTTTGCCGCATGGCGATTCGTGATTCGCTGTCAGGCGCATATGGTGACATCGTCACAGGGCTAAGCGCCGGTGATTCCCTTAATTTCAACGGAGGCGGTATTATCGCCCTCTCACCTGGTAAAAACAGCAGTATGTTTGACAGCAGCAGTCACTCGGGAGAAAATAATTGCTCTCTTATTGTCCGATGCGATATTGCCGGAATCAGAATTTTATTTACCGGCGATGTCGAGGAAGATATACAGAAGCATCTGGTATCATGGGGATCTCGTCTCGACTCGGATATTTTAAAGGTCCCACATCATGGTGCAAAAGGAATAAACCGAAAATTTGTAGATACTGTTACACCTTCGGTGTCGGTAATCTCATGCGGTGTCAACAACCGGTACAATCATCCGGATATAAGTACATTGGAAACCATCAGCAATGCAGACTCCAAAATATTAAGAACTGACCGCCAGGGTTCACTTATCATGAAGTTATCCGGCTCGTTTATTTTAAGATAAAATCAAATTTGTTCGAATTTATAAGTTAAATTGTTATATTAAAACTATCAATTTGATGATGATACTTGAAAAATCCGGATTATGGGAGTACACGTGCGAATTCTGTTTTTAACCTTTCTGGCTGTATTAATCTGCATAAATGCCAGCGCAGATACATTCTCTATAACATATGAGAACGGAAAGGTTGTCAAGAGGTACCCCGAACATACCAGGCCGGTGATCGGGCTTGCTCTTTCCGGAGGTGGAGCACGGGGAATTGCTCATATCGGCGTTTTACAAGCGTTGGAAAATATGGGTATACGGATAGAACGTATCGCCGGTACATCAATGGGGAGTATCGTAGGCGGCCTTTATGCTGCGGGGTATAGTACCGAATACCTGGCCAATACCTTTGAAAATACGGACTGGGGAAATTATTTATCCAGTTCTCCGCACAGGAGAAGTTCATATGTGAGCATGAAAGAGGTTTATGACTGGCCTTTATTTGAACTCAGGTTTGACGGTTTCAAAGCGAAAATACCATCGAGCCTGTCATCGGGACAACATTTCACATCCGTCCTCTCATGGTTGTGCCTTGGCCCAACTTTTGAATGCCAGGGTGATTTCGATAAACTTCATATACCTTTCAGAGCAATATCAACGAACCTGAATACCGGTTCAAAAGCAATACTCTCTCATGGAAGTCTGGCTCGCGCCATACAGGCATCGAGTACCATACCGCTCCTGTTCACTCCTGTTCCGTGGGGTAATATGTTGTTAGTGGATGGCGGCATTGTCGATAATCTTCCGGTAACCGTTGTTCGTGAAATGGGCTGTGATTTTGTAATAGCTTCTGCAGTTGAGGAAAGCATGCATCCGGTCAAGGACTTGGATAATGCAATAAACATCGCCGATAACGTAACCAGTATTCCGATGAGAAATATGACCAGACTTTCGAAAAACCTGGCCGACTTTGTAATCAGCCCGGATATGGACAACTTTTCATCGACAGATTTCGACCAAATCCCCGAAATGATTGAACAGGGCAGACAGGCAATGCTGGATGCTATTCCGGCTTTAAAAGATACGCTCGATAAAATGTCCTCGACTTTTCACAAAATTGAACTCAGGTCTGTGAAAGTTTCTCCTAAGATTGACGAACAGGTTGTACTCACTGAATTAACACCCTATCTGTCATTCGGGAAATCGATCTATTATGCCGATATTGCGGACGGGCTTGAAGCTTTATGGGCAACAGGAAAATATAGTTCTATCATCGCGGTTTTAGATGCGGAAAGAGGTTTGATTGAACTGGAATTAAATCCCATCCCCGTAACAATAGTCATAATGATTAACGGCAGGAACCAGGATGAAATTATAAACAAGACGTTAGGCATCACTAATGATGCTAATAAACCGTTACTTATACACGATATCATTGAACAGGTAGATTCCAATTTACGGGCAGTACGTTCTGAAGGGTTCTCTTTTGCGTATATATCAGGTACCGATATCAGCCAGTCACATGACAGGATGGTAATAACCATAACTGTGCCGCAACTAACAGACATTGTAATCGATAAAAACATAAAGTCGAGAAATTCACTGATACTCCGCGAATTTGATATGAAAACCGGTGACACATTTGATCTGAATAAAGTCATGACATCAGTTGAAAACTTATACGGAACAAATCTTTTTGAATGGGTTTATGCAGATGTTGAACAGTATGACAATGGTGTTCGGCTGTATTTTCATCTGAGTGAAAAAAAATTGATCGTTTCCCGTTTCGGTCTGCGCTATGATGAGTTTAATCATACCAAAGGGCGTATAGCTCTGTCAAAGGAAAATGTTCTTGGTTTTGGTAATCGTACTTTAGGGACAATGCAATTAGGAGAACGAACCAGACTGCTTTTGTTTGAAATTCAAAATGACCGTATATACAAATCATATTATACATACAGCATAAAGGCGTATAAAAATTATCGTCTGAGGGCGCTTTTTGAGAATCATTCACATTTGTCAGATTATGAAGATGATCGTTACGGTGTAATATTTTCAATCGGCCAGCAAATGGATAAGCTCGGTAATGCAATGTTACAGTTTAAATCCGAAACATTATGGCTTAATATGGATCCTTCTTTACCATTAAAAGGTAATAAAAAGGAACTTCGAAGCATTGTTATAAGTTCCCTTATCGACAGCTATGACAGGTATCCTTTTCCACAAAATGGAATGCTTAACCAGATTTATATTGAAACAACTGCTGAAATTTTAGGTGGAACCGAACAATTTGTGAAACTGTTCTGGGGAAGTTCACATTACAGAACGTTAGCAAGAAAACATACATTTTCCGGCTCGTTTTTTCTCGGAACAGCCGACCCTTCAATACCCGAAATAGAGTCATTCACCCTTGGCGGCGCTCCTTCACGGCTAAATTGCTATGATCCTGAAAGTTCAGGATCACATTTATATGCAGATTTTATAGGTTTGGCTCCTGAGGAAAAATTCGGAAACCGGCTTGCAGTGGCCGCAACATCTTACAGACTTTTCATCCCGAAGTATTTCTTTTTTAATTTGATATACTCAATAGGAAATGTATGGCAGCAGAGTGATAAAATAACATCCGATTCATTACTTCAGTCTTACGGGGTAAAAGCTTCATTCAGTTCATATGGCGGGCCAATCAGTATCGGCTGGGGCATTACATCAAAGGGTGACGACAGGCTTTATTTATCGGCAGGATGGGAGTTTTGAATAAATCACCATTCCGGATTAATGTTATCTTAATTTATAAATTTCAATCATCAAGCATTCTTTTTATTTGTTTCTCAATGTCTGTATTGATATCACCTCGCTCGGCAGCAATTTGAACAGCTATCCGTGCCATCGACCTGTAGAGAACGTTATATTCCGTACTCAAATTTTTAAGGGAAACGAGATGTTTGCGTATGATATTGATGTCACCTCTGGCGACCGGCCCGGTTAACGCCTTAACGGTACCCGAAACTTCAATATTTCGAACAGTTTGGGTAAACAGCGGAAAAAGCATTTTGCCGGCTGTTTTTTCGGATACCCCCGCAGTTTTCATAATATCCTCGGCCATTCTAATAAGCGTAACCGAATAGTTCGATGTAATTGTCATGGCAAGATGTGTGAAAAGCCGCTGTTCAGGAGTCAAAATCACTGAAACAGCGCCCAGATCACAGGCAATTTTTTCACCCATCGAACACGCCCGAATATCTCCTTCCATGTCGAAACAGATACCCTTGAATACCAATTCAGGATTACTATCGACAGTAAAAGACTGCGCCGGATGAAAAGCCATAATCGATGCACCGGCAGAACAAACAGGGTTCAGGACAATCGAGTCTAACGCCCCGCTCAAGTGTGCGGCTATCGTTTGATCAGTAATTATCCCTGAATCGATTGCTTGTTGTGCCACACTTTCGATTTCATCATCAGGAACACTTAAAATGAGAAATTCAGCATGTTCTTCAAAACCGGTAAATTCAACTCCGTATGCTGAACAGCCAATTAATTGGGCAAGAAGTTCGGCATCTTCACGTTTGCTGGAACCAATCCAGGTGAAACGGTATCCGGCCAAAGTCATTGCCGATGCGATAGCCCTGCCGGCACGGCCAGCGCCAATCAACTGGCATGAAGGCTTTGGCGAAGTCACTTTAACATCACCTGCCGGATAAAGGAGGAAATACTATTCATGATACTTTTATTTTTACGTGAGCCAAAGGGTAGAGTAATTCTATACATATCACTATTGAAGGAAACCATAAGCACATGACGCCTGCCGAGAAATTTACCGGTATCGATCAACATACATGAGTCAATCCGGCAAAGTTCGGAAAAAACAGGTTGATTTCTGATGGAGAGTATCAGACGTTCATCGGTCAGAATAAAATCGCATGCTTCTTTCGGGGAAGACCTCAGCCTTGAGGTACTTGACGCAATCGGCCCTCCACTCAGAGCATTACCTTTTGGGAATATTACTATAATACGCTCATTATTCAAAAGCTCGATTCCCTTGGCTTCAAGCCATACTGATGTGCCTTCGGCAAGCACATCATAATCTGCTAATTCGTGCATCAGACGATCTAACAATTTATTTTTTTCAACAACAATATCAGCCTTGCATACCGGGCATACATTTGACACCGTGTCTATAAGTGACGAACAAACGGGACATTTTCTATAAAGTGGACTATCGCACTTACTGCAAAACTTCTGTCCTTTCGGATTTGCCTCAGCACATTTCGGGCACGAAACCGAATGTATATCCAAAATTTGTTTCGAGGATTGGGCAGTAACACTCTTTTTCCCCTCTTTCAGACTCTTTTTAACAGTTTTCGGAGCGGTAACCGGTTTCCCTGTTGTCGGTTTCTCAATCTCTTCAGGATCTTGAAAAAGATTATATTGTTGAGACTTGATATATGCATAGTAATGGAATCCATCACCTGACGATTCCATATCACGGCACGCAGTCGAAACCTCGACAAATCCAATACGTCTCATACCTTTCGCAAAGCCTATGACAAGACAGAGGTCGGCAACGGAACATATTATCCGGGGACATCCTTCAGAATAATTATAGATGCCGTCAAATGCGTCATTGGTAAAAATATCCTCCTGAATTCCAACCCGTTCAAGCCTGAATTGAATCAGTGCCTTGGTGTCGTTGAAATCCAGATTTTTGAGAAAAAACCGTACGGGAAGACGCTGCCAGAATTCGGGCATTTCCCTTAAAATCGAATCCAGAGGTTTTTGCCCGGAAAAA
>JAFGMP010000029.1 GCA_016927495.1 Candidatus Latescibacterota bacterium
ACGGTTGACGGCAAACAACACACCAATATCGAACGGTTCATGGTGATACGTAAAAAACAGGAAATCAACGAAAAACCAGCCGGCGAGTGGAACAACTACAAGATTATTGCCAGAGATGCTGAAATATCATGTTATGTGAATGAGATATTACAGAATGAAGGAACACAAGCGTCCTTAACCAAAGGGAAAATTTGCCTTCAAAGTGAGGGAGCATCCATAGAATTCCGTAATATCAGACTTGAACCAATGAACTAAAGAACTACCCCGGATTAATCATATACTTTTTTACTAAGTATGATAATCCCTATTATTTTATTTATCTTGTCATTCTGAGCGAAGTGAAGAATCTCGTTTTTTTTATATTGAGACTCTTCGTTTCACTCAGAGTGACATTCGATGGATTAAAGTAATATACATTGCGTTAATCTGTCCAAAAAATCCTTTTATAAATTATTCGGGCCACATAAGTTTGGGTAATATTCACAATAATTATAATTGAATTTATTGACATTTTCATTTGATTTTTGCTTCCCGATAAGTATATGTGATTCTGGTTACAGATTAATGCGCTTTTTTTTCTTATTATTATTGTATGGGAAATTTGGAAAAAATGCATAAAATAACGGACATTATAATCAATTTTACTCCAACCGGTATGATTCCGACAAAAGAGATGACTCCACATGTACCGGTTACTGCAGATGAAATAATCGAGAATGTCCACCAGGCAGTCGAAATCGGTATTACGATGGTGCATCTTCACGCACGGGATGAAGTAACAGGAAAACCGACGTATAATGTGGATACATATGGCAGAATCATCGAGGGAATACGGTCGTTTTCACAGGATCTTATTATCGCAGTATCATTGAGCGGAAGGGCTACCAAGGAATTTGAACACCGCGCCGAACCATTACAACTTGATGGCACAAACAAACCCGATATGGGTAGCCTGACACTTAGTTCCCTGAACTTTAACAAAGATGCCAGTATGAATTCACCGGAAATGATTAAAGCTTTAGCCGGTGAAATGAAGGCACGTGGAATTCTTCCGGAACTCGAAGCTTTTGATGCGGGGATGATAAATTACGCCAAGTATCTTGAACGTAAAGGATTATTGAATCCTCCCCATTATTTCAACCTATTGCTTGGTAATATTGCCTGCGCTCAGGCAGATATTCTTCACGTGGGAATTATGGTCAACGATTTACCTGAAAATTCATTATGGAGTCTGGCAGGTATAGGTGATGCTCAATTAATGATGAATTCAATGGCAATTGCGACCGGTGGCGGCGTCAGAGTTGGCCTGGAGGATAATATCTGGTACGATAAGGCCCGAACGCGTCTTGCGACTAATTCAGATCTTATTCGCCGCATTCATACTATTTCAGAATCATGCGAGCGTTATGTGATGACTCCGGGTAAAATGAGAAAATTACTTAATCTGCAGGAAGGTTTTGGAAAATACGGACGTATCAAATAGTCAGAGTTGCATTTTACATTAATTATCTTCATAAAACAACCTGAGATATACTAAAAAGAAATACACTTATGAAAAAAATCATTTCAAAACTCTGGTTACATTTATTAATTCTTATTTTTAAATTTTATGGTCATCCCCGTATTCTCAGCTATGGAGAGAAAACCAATAAAGCAATATTAAAGGCATTTGGCGCTCATATAGGAGAAAATGTCATTATTCGCGCCCCCATAGTACTCAATAATACGCTAAAGCGATATGAAAATCTGATCATTGGAGATAATTGCGTTCTTAACGGAAATAACTATCTCGACCTTAACGACCGGATAATACTGGAAAAAGGAGTCAGTTTAGGTCCCGGAGTTATAATTATGACCCACAACAGGTATAATTTTAATCCGTTCCTCGAAGAAAAGTTAGCTCATACCTGCGGCAAAAAAAGAGTCTTGATAAAAAGCGGTGCCGGAATTAAAGCCGGAGCATTAATTGTACATGGTGTTACCATTGGGGAAAATGCCGTTGTTGCCGGAAATGCTGTTGTCAACCGTGACGTTCCCGATAACTGTTTTGTTGCAGGAGTACCTGCAAAAATCATAAAAGAAATCAAATAAAAGAACATACATAACAAGTCACTATCGGGTTGGAGACGGGATCACTCCCGCCGACCTCCCACACCACCGGGCGTACTGTTCCGTACCACGGCGGTTCATGATCCATATTGGCAATAATGCTGCTGATACTGCAGCGACAAAAGTCCAGGAGTATTAAAGGACTTCTAAGGAAACGCCGGATTCATGTGTAATGGACCGGAATTTCATCACGGGCCATGCTCGTTGGTCGCCGACAACCATGCCCATTTTTCTGACAATCCTCGCCTCATCATACCGGCAGAACACATGCCCCCGGCTGATTTTTCGTGCCATCTCTCTTTGTTACTATGTAACATTGTCACTCTGTCACTGCTTTTCTTAAAATATCCTCATCGCTTCATCCATACGGTGCCGTGAGTGAAGGTCGACAGCCAGACTGAACCTATCTAAGGTACGGTAGTTCTCCAGACGTTTGACCGATTTCCCCTCGAGTACATAAAGCGGTATTTCGTTCATCGATATGGGACCGTATCCACGTTCTTTTGCGATTTTCAGATAGTAAAGATTCTCCGGATTGTGTCCCATAACATAGGACGCTACCGTATCGACAGCAACAAGGTCGAGTCCGATAATAACGTAGTTTGTCAGGTAATCGGTACCGTAACCGAATGCATCTCCGTCACGGGCAATAACACCCTCTACTATGTTGAGGTCAGGTTTAAGAGCTGATAGCGTATCGATTGTCCGCTGTCCCCATTGTTCATCCCACATAAGATTTTGGATATTGTTTTCTTTCATGAATTCATCGGCACGTTTACGGTCTTTACGAACATCCTTGAATTTGTCCCAGCCGCCGGCTTTCCGGTAAGCAGGGTAGGCTCCTTCAACATCCCAATACTCCCAACCCTGAGCGCTGTGTTCAAGAAATTTCTTTTCAACATTCTGCCAGAAATTTTCATTAATATCTTTTTTCATTTCCGGACGAATTGTGTACATCTGGTGCCACTGATCACAATAATGCCCGTATCCGGTCGGTATAAAACCCTGCATATTTTTAATACTGAGAGTAGTTAATCCTAAATTATGACACTTGAGAGTAGGCATGTTAATGGTGAAAGCGTCATCATCAAAGTGCGGACGGAATACCGCAACACGTTTCCAGACAACTCCATCCTTTATCTTAAACCAGTTCAATTCATCCTTTTCATACTGGTCGTAATGGCCGTATTTCGCATCGATGAAGGGAAGCCCCTGTTCTGAAACGATATCGATATGACCGGCATCCTTTAGGAAGTTTGCCCCTGCACTGCGCTCACTCACCACATTATTGGTGCTGCCAAGCTCCTTGAGTCCGTTATGGAAACCGGCAACAAACTGAGGCGCTGTCGTTATGCCTATGGTCGGATACCTGTTATCCGGTGGAATATACGTCCAGTTGGGATTGAATGTGGTTTTCCCGCCGCGCTTGTTACCTTTTTCGAATATGGTTTTCGCTACGGTATAACCTGTTTCTTCAATCTGAGGCCCGGCGCTGTCGTACGAACCTTTGGAATCTTTATCGGCACGGACCGATGTCCTGATTATAAACACTGCCTTTGGATTTTCAAGAATTTCCGCACGAATCTGCGGCCGTAGGTGAGCGGCTGATCCCGCTTCGATTTGTTTCATCACATCCCTGATGAGCGGACCTTCGGCAATTTGACTTTTATCAACCGCAGCCCCCACCATATGCGCCGGATACCCGGCAGAAAGAACTCCTGCACCGATAACTGCCGATGTCTGTAAAAATTTTCTTCTATCATATGTTCTTGACATGGTAATCACCTCGTTTTTATGTAATTTTATTTGACTTCATATTGCCCTGTCTTTAAGACGTTTCAGCAATAACAAAGTTTCTTTATGCATTCTGTGTTATTTGTTTTTTATGATCAGAAATTTTTATTGCCTAAACAATGCAGGATTTTAGAGAATATTTAGTCATTATGGCATTTCAGAGGTTCTGTTCCTGTTTATGACCTCATTTACTGTCGGGATTATGCCATACAATTCCGGCCGTCTATTCTCAAAAATCATGTATTGCCATCCGTAACGCTGTTCCGGAATCTGCCCGGTATAATAAGACGCAATGTCTGATTCACCCCGCTGTGGCTGGTTTTGTTTTAAACCGGAGTAATAAACTTTACTGACATTGAAATCGATATCGGTAAAAATGACGCTGTCTTCCTGAAATTTTGATGCCGACATTATCTTGCCATACGGATCGATAATCACACTCCTTAATCCCGGATCGGAACTGTTCCAGTGAGCACAGGAAATCCAGCAACCGTTATCGATGGCTCTTGCACGAAGCAGCATTTCGTTATTATAGCCATCGGCACCCCACATCTGGCTCGGATCGAAAATAATTTCTGCGCCTTTTACCGCAAGCACCCGGTCAATCTCTCCGGTATAAAGATCACCGCAGATATGCACGCCGATACGGGCAAAATCGGTATCGAAAACCTTTATCCCGGAAAACCCCCTTGTCCAGTAAATAGGTTCACTGTAAACAACCTCGCCGTTACGGTTCCATAGCCATGCATGACTTCGCTGATTTTTATCACCCGGCAGGGCGTCATCGACACCGCCGATAAGAATATATGCGTTCATTTGCCGTGCACGGTCAGCAACCATATCGACTGTTTGTTTCATGATTTCTGTTGATTCAGTTGCTCGCATTTCTGAAAGCAGAACGATATCGGGTTTCAGTTTTGCCGCTTCATCGAGCACACACATCATGGTTTCCGGAACTTCATCGCTGTTCCACATATCCCGGCTGCTGAAATAACCCACTGCTATTCGTGCCTGCCGTTTCTTGTATACGGGCAGTTCCGGTTTGTTCCATGTTTCCGCAATCGGCTGAAACGCTTTACGGTCGCCCATACTGTTGACCAGAAAGATATTCTCATCCCGTTTCCAGGGTTTGAATGGGTCGGCTTTTCGTTTGTCGAGATCGATAAATGCAGTTGCAGCGCCATCTTCGTATCCGGTGTCGGCGATTATGGCACCGACCCTGTTGATAACCATGCTCCTGCCCCAGGCGGCTCCCTGCATTCCCATCGAGTAATGATTGGTAATATAACAGCGTGGATCGGCATACATTGCGGTTATAAGATGCGAGTGGTTATCCAGTGCACGGGCTTTGAGCAGTGGCAGCCATTGATAGTGTTCACGGAACTGTTCCGGGTAATGCTGCCAGATGAGTATTTCCGCCCCTTTCATGTACTCGACTGTGTAGATTTCCGGGAAATAAAAATCCGTTCCGATACTTAAACCGACAACTCCGAAATCGGTTTCGAATACCGGAATTTCATCACCAAGTGATACCGTATCATCACACAGGCCGTGAGATTTCCGGTATTTACCGATTATGGCGCCATCACGGCCGATCAACAGCGACGTCCAAAAAAGCCTGCCGTCCAAAGCAATTTCTGTCATCGCTACAGACACATATGTATGATATTTTCGGGCTATGTCGAAAAAAGAAACAAGGTCGTCTGTCTCGTGTCCTTCACGAAATAAAAGAAATGGCATCAGAGGCGCTACTATCAGGTCGTGCTGTGATCTTTGTGCTGCCGTATCGATAGAATTAAGGATATACCCGGGAGTACGATAGTTTGCATCATCAAGGAGGCATAGAGATGAGATTGTAACAATTCTATGATTGATATTTTCGGAAGCCTCCGCAGAAATACATAACATGTAAGCAATACAGATCAGAACCATAATCAGAATAATTTGCTTCATGAAATACCTCCCGATTTATCCTGAGAAATAAATTATACAAAAACTCCTGATATACGGCCTCTCCGCTTAATTATCCTGTCAAGAGCGGTCAGGTTAAGCATGAGGTGACGGGGCTGATGAAAGTTGCCGATACGGGTAGCATTTTCCCTGAATGTCACCATCCGGTCGGAACCGAGAATCCAGAGCGGGTAGCCATATTGTTTCTGGGGAAACTTTTCATCGACATACCGGTAGATTTTAGTGAAAAGCTCGCCTGCCCAATCTGCACCGGTGTGTTCGATTATTTTAAGCAGTCCCACAAGCGTCTCAACCTGAGCATAATGTGTTTTACCCAGACTCCATCTGTTTTCATCCACATGTTCGAGAACGTTGAAGACGCCACCATACACATCGTCCCAAGCTACCTCGATGTGGTGTCTGAGACGTTTTGCCACAGTATCGAACAACACCTTGTTTTTTATACGGACAGCTTCATCCATAACATGCCAAAGCGCCTGGAAATCATTGCCGAAGTTGATAAATTGCCCGATCTCGTTATCGAATCGGGAATGATCGTAATTCAGCATCTCCACGACAAGCCCGAAATCGTTATTATAGTAGTTATTAATGATGGTATCGACACATCGTGATGCAAGCGTTTCCAGTTCCGAATCCGGTTTTTGTTCGAGCATCCGTGTTGCTGCGCGCAGAAACAGCATCCAGTCATCCATTATTCTGATACCTGAAATTCCACCGGTTTCAGAATCGGGAAATCTTTTAATAGCATTTAATGCGTAACCGGGACTGTCATATACACGCTGACATTTATTCACAATTTCTTTTGCGAGAGCAAAATACGAAGAATCGCCTGAAGCCAGTGCAAACTCCGCAAACCCTTCTGCAATATACATGTCGGCATTAACGGATCTGCCCGGTGGCGAATCAGATTCTCCTGTTCTGGTGAACGAACCGGGCCACATATCATCACTCACCGGTTTGTTTTTGAGAAGAAGTTTAGCTGATCCTGCCGCAACATCGAGATATTTCTGCTTTTTTGCCAGATTATTGTAGAGAAATGAAAACACCCATATGCCACGGCCCTCATATCCGGCGCGCTTTCCCGTGGTTACCTGCGTACCGTCGGGACGGGTATTGCACATAAATCCGCCATGCTCATTATCGATGACATGCTTTTCCAGAAAAGGCAGGTATTCGTTAAACAGATCGGCATAATACCGTTTACGGAGTTCAGGCAGAGGCATTCCTGCAAGCGATTCGATTTTTTGACGGGAATTTTTATTATCGGCTTTGTTATCCCCGTTAGTACAACCGCTTTCGGTAAATGCAAGAGCCGCAGAAGCCGAGGTAGAATTAAGAAACGAACGTCGGTTCATTTTTTATCCTTCAGATAATCTTTTACATACAATTTATCCGAATATCTCAGATATTTTACCGCCCCTTTCCACCATTCGTCTGAGCGAGGCAACATTTAGCATGAGATGACGTGGATGATGGTAATTATCCTTACGGCTCGCTTTCTCAATAAACGTCGCAAATCTGTCACGAGGCTCGAGCCACAGCGCAAAACCATATTTTTTTAGCGGAAGTTTTTCCTGCACCCAGGTATTCTCATCGCTGAATATATCCTTTGCCCACTGAACTCCGGTGTGTTCTATCACATACAGGGAATTGATAAGTATAAACGCCTGCGCCCATGAGATTTTACCGAGTTCCCACTTGTTTTCATCCACATTGACGCAATCGTTGAAATAACCGCCGTACACATCGTCCTTGCTGACTATCGCGTGACGTCTGAACATCCCGGAAATTCTGTCGAACAATGCTTTGTCCTTACGGCGAACAGCTTCATGCATGATCATCCATGTCGCTTCCGTTGCATGTCCGCAACCGGCAAGTTCGGAGTGTTTCGGATCATCAGACCGTGACAGGTCATGGTTGATTGTATTGTTCATAAGATCGAATTTAGGATTTACATGATAGTTCATGATCGCATCCATACATCTGTCGACAAGGGCTTTCAACTCGGTATCCTGTTTGTCCTGCAGCCAGCAGATCCCAAACCACATGAGCAGCATCCAGTACCACAGATTGCGGGAACCGGGATAGGCCATTCCGCTATTAAAATCCGTTTCATCATATAGTTTGGCACATTTGAAGATTGTCTCACGGGCAATATCGAGGTATCTGGTCTCACCGGTGGCACGGGCATATTCCGCAAGGCCCTCCGCAATATAGCAGTCGCCGTGCCA
>JAFGMP010000238.1 GCA_016927495.1 Candidatus Latescibacterota bacterium
CACCAGCAGCATTTTCTTTGCCGAGGTAAAATCTCCCGAACGGAAACGGTAGAAATACATGCCCGATGAATGATTTCCGGTGTTCCATGTCGCCATATGTGATCCTGCGCCACGGTAACCGTCCACCAGCACATCGACGAGCTGTCCCTGGCTGTTATAAATCTCGAGCCGTGCATAACTGCCTTTGGGGAGATAGTACTGTATGCTCGTGTTGGGATTGAACGGATTCGGGCTGTTCTGGTGAAGAACTATCGCATTGGGTTCTTTTGACAACTTCGGTTCATCAACGCTGGTGATAGTTCCGTAATCGTACGGTTCGTTGCAGAGGTGATAAATCGGTTCTTCCTGGCCGTTGTAATTACGGCATAAATAATAAGTTAAAAGCGGAGTCTGTTCCAACGATTCGAGATCGATGCGTGTAGCAGTACCCTGTGCATCCCAAAGATACACCGGGATTTTTCTGGGATCGAGAGCGGTCGACATACCTCGGTCTATCGCACAGTGGAACAGTCCAATATTGCCCGGCTCATGGCCACCGAGCCAATGCCCAATTATATCCACCCGGAAAGAATCCTTGCCGAATACTATAACATTGCTCATCCAGTCCCATGCTTTGCCGGTGCTGGAAGTGCCCGTTACACTGAATTCATGAACCTGATCGGTAGGATTCGGCCCCATGTCATTGTTTCCCTGTCCATCACGGCCGTAGATGCCTTCTATCACATACAGTCCGGCTTTTGTAACCGATAAATTATCGAGTGTCCGGGTTGCCCATGTTTCCATACCAATTCCGGAGTTGAAGCTGACACCCGGTTTGTCCCAACGCGGCACACCGCCTTCGAGGTGACGTTCGAAATTTGCTTTGATGACAGTGTACGCATCAGCGTGAAGGTCCGAAGAACTAACGCTCATGCGGCCGTTGAAATCTGTGCAGAACGCCTGATAATTATGAACCACGCTTCCCTGAAGGTCTTTGCAGCAAAGAGTAAGTCCCATACCGTGGGCTTTGAACTTGGAAATGTCCATTAGCCATGTACCGGAAGTATTAATTGGCTCCAGATAGGGTATCCGTTTGTAAAAAACACCGTCCGGAACATCGATCCAATTGAAATCTTTGCCTTCTGTCAGTTTGTCGACAGAGGGTGAAAGATCGAGCCTTAGATCGGCGCCGACACGTTCACACATGGATGCGAATCCGTATGGTTCACGGCTGTATATTTCGGGGCGGTTGGTTTCACGGAGGTGAATCTGCGATCCATTGATGCCGAGAGTTTTCATACCCTCGAAAACGCCTTCGGTAAAGTATGCATCGATTGTATGGCTCATGATAAGGTCGTGATCGTAAGTATCCGGATTTGCAGTCTTCAGATTGCCTTTGACCGCGATATCGGTAGTCAGCGGTATACCGCCCGAATCACTCGGCACAAATACACTTTTCCCAAAATCGAGGCCGGCATTCTTTTTGGCTTCGGTGTCATATTTGTCAGGTACCGATGTTTTCATGATAAATACTGCATTCGGATTGGCTTCGATAAACGGGTGAACATTGAAATATTCAGTGATTTGAGCGCGAGACTCAAGAGCTCTTACCGTAGAAGTAAGGCCTGCAAATCCGGCTCCTGTAACCGCTGCTGTTTTCAGAAAATTTCTTCTGGTAATCATATGATTTGTATCCTTTCTGTCGCGTTGTGATCCCCGGTTTTCGATCTGATTTTATTAGTTTATAGAGTTAAGGTTATTATTTCCCGTTTAATATTGTTTTTACAGTCTTTCCGGAAAAAATAATTTTCCCGAAATCATTCGGCTGGTGAAAATTCGGACTGTCTGTTTGAGAGGGACTCCACTGGCTGTACTGTGCATCGGTTTTGCCGCCGCACCGGTTCAGTCCGATACGCCATATATCACCGGCGACTGGAGTTTTGCCCTGCGAAACCTCATTATATTCATCGAACCGGACTGCCATTTCGATTACCCAGCCCGAGTCGGTATCGCTGTCATTATTGAGTGTTCCCTGGATGGTTTGTGTAATATAGGGTAGCATCACGGTAATTCTGTCAGATCTCCTCAGGCTTTTGGGAACCCCGATACAGTTAATTTCAAACATATAATAATCGCTCTGGTCATCCGGCGCCGGATTCCAGAAAAGTTCAACACAATCATCCTCGTATGTAGATGAATTTACGTTAAAATGATCGGCCCATATGTGTTTATCATCACACCTGAAAGCTAAATACAAAAAATCGTCGTTCCAAAGAAGCTTTACCTCGGTCTGCTCCTTTTCACCCCCGGACCACCATGGAAAACTGAAATCGCCGACCGGTTGGGCTTTTGACCAGTCAGCCTCATCCAAAATGCCGTCCAGCGTGATTTTATCCGCCGCTCTGTAAACTGTGTATTCGGGAACATCCGCAAAAATGTAATCGGGGAAACATACAAGTGCTGTTAGTAAAATAAATGGCAGTATTTTCAGTGTCATGATTATTCCTTGTCCGGTTTTTTATTGACGTTTAAGATTTTCAGAAGTTGCATAAAATCTACCTTATTTAATAAGTGTCATACTGTTAAATGTTGTAAAAGCATCCTGTTTTAACATGCAGATATATATTCCCGAGGAAACCTGTAAACCGTTATCATCTCTGCCATCCCAGACAACAGTATGCACACCTGTCGATTGTGCCCCGTAAATCAGAGTCCGTACTTTCTGGCTGGCGCTGTTGTATATTATTAATTCGGTAAATCCCCGTTCAGGCAGGGTATACTCTATTGTGGTGGAGGGATTAAACGGATTCGGAAAGTTACCGGTTATTTTGAAATCACCGGGAAGCGCAGCCTTATTATTTTCATCGACAGCAGTCGGTTCGGTGACAAGCCTGTCTGAAAAGATTAGTCTGCCGAAATCCTCAGGCCTGTGAAAATTTGGTTTTTCAGTCTGAGTGGGACTCCACTGGCTGTACTGGTAATTTGTTTTACCTCCGCAGCGGTTGAAATTCACCCTCCATATGTCGCCGGCAAGAGGCGTTTCCCGTTTGGACAACTCAGGATAATCCGAAAATCGTATCGCAACCTCGAGAGTAAATCCGCTATCGATGTCCGCATCGTTGTTGACTGTGCCCCGGACATTCGACGCTATTCTCGGTATCATCGGTTTATTATTGAGAAAATCGCCGCCCCAGTAATCATACGAACACAGCAGGTTACCCGCACAGTTCATTTCGAAGAAATAGTAGATATCATCTTTTTCCGGGTCAGGGTCCCAGGAAAATTCAAGAGCATCATCGATGTATGTCCAGGAATTTGTGTCGAAGTGGTCGGCCCAAATGTGTTTGTCATTACTAGTGAGTGCGATATAGAGGTAGGTGTCGGTCCAGAGCAATTTCACCTCTGTCGGCTCTTTTTCGCCATCGGTCCACCAGGGAAACATAAAATCACCCACCGGTTTCGCTTCTGCCCAGTCCGGTTCATCAAGCACTCCATCCAGCACGATGGCGCTAACCGGCCGGTACACAGTGTATTCTGGTACATCGGCAAACACGGGTGTGCACAGCATTAAAACTAACCAAAATGATATTTTTTGTGTCATACAAGTTCCTCCGGTTGGGTGAGCATACTTTCTTTTGGATTTGATAGTAAAAGATATGTCCACATAGTTTAGTTTACAGAACAATACTACTTCAATATAGTTATTTTATATCAAAGAATATACCACATAATTTTGTAAAAAAGGAATAGTAAAAAAATCGGTGTTGTTATTTCTTTGTTTCAAGCTGGCGATCCCCCAAAATCCATGTTGCAGTTAGTTGTAAATCCTTTTATTTTAATATGTTATAGCGTATTCTATCCATGAAAAAGTACAGAGGATAGCATCGATGTTTCACGGTCTCATATTGCCCTTTGCTCTTTCATTGTCTGAACCATGATTCACATGATTAAAGGATTATCATGATATGTTTTCTCAGATAATATAGCTATGGTGAGACAAATCTTTTTTAAAATCAAGTAATCAGGCAAATCAAGAAAATCATGGTTCAGACAAACAATAATTTAGGTCAACCACAGGGGGTTGTCCCTACACATTGCCTTGTCCCTGTTTTTCCCTTTTGCCTAAATATCTTTACCGTCAGCACTGTTGATGGTTATTTTCTTATTCCTTCGTATTTCCGAAAAAATAGGGAGTCGCCAGCTTTGTTTCAAGCACTTGACAAAAGCATCACTATTTTATACTTTATAGTACAGAAAATCACTAATATTTTACGGGATTACTTTTAAATGCGTCACATATGCCGAACATACGGGGGTAATATTTATGAAATTCAATACAAGAGGTCTTATCAGCATTACGCTGATGTTGTCCTTTCTCGCTCTTTCCGTTTCCGGTATAGTGCTCTATATTATGCCTCACGGGCGTGTAGCCTATTGGATCAACTGGGAAATGCTGGGGTTATCCAAGGATAACTGGGATGCGGTTCATACGGTTACCGGCATTGTTTTCATGGTTGCGGCATTCATGCATTTCTGTTTTAATTGGAAGATATTTCTTAACTATCTCAGAAGTAAAATTACCAAAGGACTTACTGTAACAAAGGAACTCATCGCATCTCTTGTCATCATTGTGGTAATAATCGGCGGTACAATTGCAGACATTGCCCCTTTCGGATATGTCATGGATGCGGGAGAATCCATAAAAGAATCATGGAGTTCGGATTCCGAAAGGGCGCCTTTCGCTCATGCTGAACTTTTGACTGTAAAAGCGCTGCAGGAAAATCTTGGATTATCATCCGATAGTCTGCGCAGCAATCTTGAAAAGTATGGTATAAAAATCGAGAGTACCGACGAAACCTTAAAATCAATCGCTGAAAGACATGACATGACACCTCAGGAACTGTTTCGCATAATACAACCGTCGCGCGGCGAAGGAGAGGGTCAGGGAAAAGGATTAGGTCTGGGAGAGGGCAAAGGGTTGGGTAAAGGTTTAGGCAGGGGTAAAGGCAGAATGAATCGAACGGATCGCTGAACTATAAAATTTAACCTTTCCGGAGCCCATATGGGTAAATATAAAACGATAACCGATGCTCGCAATTTGATGGAATTACCCGAATCCGCAACCATGGAACGCATAAAAACAAAATACCATGAGCTGATGAAAAAATGGCATCCTGATATATGCGCCGAAAAACGTGAAATCTGTGAGGAAATGTCGAAGAAAATCACCGATGCATACAGAATTTTACTCGATTATTGCAGTAATTACGAATACTCATTCACCAAAGAAGAAGTTGATAAATACCTGTCAGATAAAGAATGGTGGCAAAATCGTTACGGCGATGATCCCATCTGGGGATAAATGAGGATAATAAGTCCGTAATAAGAAAAACAACAAAACTTGATAATTTTTTTACTTACTTTTCTTTGTTTCGCTGCAAAGAAAAGTTACAAAAGAAAACGCGCCCTTATGAAAAGCCTTTTTCCTCGTTCACTTCGTTTTTCCGGGAAACGCAGAACTCTCCTCCTTCGCCAGGGCTACGGAGGATCAAACATGCTGCGTTTCCTTTCCGGAAAAACCTTGCTCATTCGGGGCTTTTCAACAGGGTAAAAAATATCGAACCTGATCAGATTAATAGATTTTGAGGTTGTCTGCTTAATTTTCTTCATCATACTTTATGACCAGATCGGCTTTAGGGTCCATTGCTTCTTCGTTTAACAACATTACTATTCCGGTCTCGTAATCGATTGTATAGTCAGTGCCGCGCTTTAGCGATATTCCGTTTAATAAAACCTGGTCAGTGCCTCTTTTAATCGATTCACCTGATCCGACCTGAATTGAGTTACTTCCGGGTATCCTTATTCTTTCCTTAGTTTTGTATTCCAACGTTTCCCGATTGTCGATTGCGTTCCCGTCATTTTGTTTTTCCAAAAAGTTTCCGTCATCCTGTTTAAATTCTTCCGGCAGTTCAAATTCAAAATTTTTCGATTCGTTTTCCTGTTTTCGCAGTAATCTCATAAATTGTATAACTCTTTCATGAGGTATATCTACATCTGCTTTGATAAGAACTGTAGACGGTTGTGACCGCAAAAATCTTTCATGTTTCTCCTGAGCAAGATAGGCTTCAAAACTTTCATAGGATACTTTCTGGCCTTCGATTAAAATATCTCCTTCTTTATTTAATTCAACCACAATTTGTTTCGTCGTGTCAACCACAATTTGTTTCTTCGGGAGTGGATAATTTTTTGCCTGTTTTTGTTCGGAATTTTCACTATTGGTTTTATCAATACCGCTTGAAGATTTTCTGATTTTTTGCATATAACGATGTACATCGATGTCGACGTCCGAAGGCGCTCGAATAAGAATCACCCTGTTGATGTATCCTTCTTTGTATGCTTTTTTTTGTGCCTCATAAATTTTGCGTGCTCCTTCACGACCATCGGTTCCATTAACCGGTGCTTCGAGAATAAGCTTTTGGCCTTCTTCAGTAAGTTCGAATATGATCCGATTCACATCCTCAGGTTCATAGGTATCATACCTGATCGAAATATCCGCATCAGGAGACCAAGTTTCTTCAGCAAGAAGTATGAGTTTACCAGTCCGAAAATCATATGAATAATCAGTTCCGTATGCCAACGTGTCGCTGTTAAGAATTACCCTTAATGAGTTTACTTTAATATTGTCGGGATGTTGCAGACGGATGATGCTGGAATCGGGCCGTTCAACCTTACTCAGAAGTAATTCCATGGTCGGCGGCTTAATAACTTTTGACTCACGTTTTTCCGCTTTATCTATCGATTTTTTGCATGAAACAGCTATCCCCGATGTTCCCAGAAGAATTAACACGAACACCGATATAAACGAAAGCCGCGTTGTCATGCGATAATTGGTATTCAGAATCCTCTTAATTCGTTTCTGCACAAGACTCTTCCGTTCGGTGAAACCGATACCGACAAAGCCGAGGGACGGTTCCCGAACCGCGGTTTTCATCACATTGAGCATGCTCAGTGTATAGTGCTTTCGCCTGTTGTCATGTTGCCTGACAGCGAGATCGTCACA
>JAFGMP010000239.1 GCA_016927495.1 Candidatus Latescibacterota bacterium
TCGTCCCGGCACGGCATGCGTATTCCCATTCGGCTTCAGTCGGCAAACGGTAGTGTTTGTTCTCCTTTTTGGTTAACCATTCGCAGAATTTCACTGCATCATACCAGCTTACAAACACAACAGGCTCATTGTCTCCACCATTCAATCCGAATTTGCCGCGATATGCTTTATGGCTCGGATCAAACTGTTCATATTGCACATTGGTCACTTCCGTGACTGCCATCAAAAATGGTTTGGTCAATGTAACATGATGAACAGGACGTTCGTCAAAATCACCGCTATCAGTCTCACCCATCAAAAAACTTCCATCAGATATTTTGACAAATTTCATGCCGAGTGAGTTTTCATATGAATCAGGGACGGTAGAACATCCCGAAGAAAACAGAAATGAGTAAAAAATCAAACTGATAGCAAATACTCGTATATTTTGGGGGATTTTTTTCATCGTTATAAATAATTTTTCCTCATGAACAAAGTTATCGCCAGTCTTATTTAACTTGTTCCGGCAACCATGTATTGAGAATGTAATCGCAATTGATGACCTTTTCCACCAGATCGAGCGGCAGGTAATAATATTGGTTTGAAGCCTCAAATCCTATCCGTGAATCTGTACAGGTAAGGTTATAGAGGGATTGCGCGTTCCTGATTTCATCTGAAACCAGCGCCTGAATTTCTGAGGCCAGCGCCGTTCGTTCATCCCGTTTCACAGTATTTGACAATAGGGTATTACGTGCGGTTATGAACCGGATCAGGTTTGCAGAGCTTTTAAAATGGAGGTATGCAGCCTCAGCGATTATGAGGTCTTCGCGAAGGTTTTTACTTTCCTTTTGATTTAAATCTTTTTTTTCTGCCTGCCTCATAGAATCGAGACCTTTATCCCATTCCGACGACAGCTTTTCGAACTGAGAGGCCAATACATCCGCCGGGTATATTGCCCGCCATCCGTCGAGGTCATCATATGGAAATCCGATCATGGTTGCGCTGTAACCGGTCGGTTCGGGATACAGCAGGTTGGAAGGCCCGTATTGAGTGGGGCCGCTGTAAACATACATTATATGGAACGGATATTCTGAAAATGCATTACTGAACTTTGTCCAGGCTTCCAGGACATCCGGCACCGCCTGCATACCATAACGTTCACGAGCTATATCAGGTAAAACCTGTCCCGGTGGAGGGGTATGTTGGCCAAATTTTGAAACAAGCTCCAGATTGGGTGACGGGTATCCGCCGACCGACCAACTCAACATCATGCCGTCGATATCGGTATCCGCAAGATTGCGGCAATGCTGTTCGATGGTGTTCATTACCGGCAGATACGGCACAGCGGACAGTTCCCATGAGCAGTTCACCTGCATTTTAGCGATGGTTTTGAGGCCACGGTTTTTTGCTATAGCCAAGTGTTTAAGTGCACGGGGCCCAGGGCCAACAGAGGAAATCGAATACTCGCCGACCGTACTCCCGATACCTCCTCGAATTATCGGCTTTGACCACTCGCTTACACTCATCACATAGGTGTCTTCCGGTAAGCCATCTATGATAGTTTCCACCCAGTCGTCATGCCAGCCCCAGTCCCATGCGATAACCGCAGCATCCGGACTGCCCGACTGTACGCCCTCGAAGATAGACCGGTTGACCTCGGCAATAACCTCCCCTGCCGGACGTTTTGAGCAGCGAGGGCACCCGGAAGCTTCTCTGCCATGACTCCAGCAATGGGTAAAATTCTCAGAACCGGTAATGGTGAAAACTCCGCCGAGATTCGGGACACGACTGAAAACGTAAGCCAGCGAATCCCTTAGCCATTGGCGGACTTCCAGGACACTGGTGCAGAGGGCATAGTTATCGCCTTCCTTACCGCCCCTGAGATGTTCACGTCCGATGAAAAAAGACTCCGGCATGGCCCTCGGTTCGTTTATATACAGGTATATTTTAATGCCATATCGTCCCGCACGTTCGACAAGTTTGCCGAGATTTTCGACACGGGTAGCGCATTCACGGGTGTCTTCAGGGAACAGCGAACCGGGAGCGAGTTGCCTGAGCACAGTATGCAGCCAGACACCGTTGACTCCCTGTTGGCTCAGCCGCTGCAAAAGGCCATCGGGATAGGGATCAAGATCGGGATTAAGCAGCGGATCGCCGAAAACGCCAAAATACGAATACAGAAAACGTATTCGGTTGTCACCAATAACAGTATCAGCATTACGATTCCGGGTGTCAGGTAGCATTACCTCTGTTAAAGAGCGGACAAAACCGAACCGCGCTTCCTTTTTTTGAGTGAGTATATCTCCAAAACAGGAGGTGACAAATTTTTTGATTTCTGCGCATCGTTCGAGTGTTTTTGAATCGGGTTTAGTATAATATAGCGACGGACATTCCGGTTTCTGACTGCCCAGTTTTACCCAAAAGAAATCATCTTCTTTCAGGGTAAACGCAAGTTTATCTTCGTCCCAGCCGAGCAGTGTCAGTAATTGATCATAGGACAGAAGGTGCCAGTTTCGCCGGATAATAGATAAATATCCACGGTTCATCATGTCTTTTGACGGTTCTTTATAAGGTGGAAGACCCATTGAATAGGCTATTTTCTTGATATTTTCTGGTGCGGTTTGTAGTACTGCTGCCATTCGCTCAAGGCCAACCGATTCCCAGTTTCGCCACACAAATACGTGGAGCCTGTCGGGGAAATGGGGAAAATCGATAGCAGGTTTTGATTGTCCGTTCGGTAATACATCGGCATGAAGTAACACGGTACAAAATAAAATTATAGTAATTGCTATAATGTGTGATTTGTATATATTGTGGAACATCGTATGATTCTCACTTTCTTTGGGGCAGGCATAGCAGCGGTAAAAGAAATTTTCGTGGTCTGATATGTGATGTTATTTGTTGACTCGACAATAGTTAAATATATTCTACTACCCCGAAAGAGTCAAGATGCATAAAAAAAGACGTCCTGCGGGGACGTCCTGATTTTTTCCGGTATTTTTCTTTTTTAAGTAACATATGCCAGAACAGTATTGGCTATTGAAATCACATACGCATATGTGACAACAAACCAAATTATAAGGGTTGAATAAATTACGGCGTCTTTCATTTTTATTCCTCCTAAGTTTTATCCCCCTTATTAATTTAGACGACAATTATATTTATTTTTTTTCAAAAAAAATAGAATATATCAAAAAAGCTTGATGAATTTTTATCTACTGTTTATAATATAGGATACATGTCTGATTATTTTTCCGAAAAATATAAGTTTTAGGGTTCTTTAAGATGTTGAAGCTTACGCAGGAAATGAAATTATCTCAGAAGCTGGATTTCAGGATGATCCAGTCATTGAAGCTGCTTCCATTGACTACGTTGCAACTTACGCAGCGTATTAATGAGGAACTGGAACAAAATCCTTTACTTCAGATAGATGAAACGGTTGAACAGGTCCAGGAAAAACCAAAAACCTCCAATGATGAAGGTGGACAGGTAAAATCGGAAACAACCTCTGAGTCCGAACGTAATGGTGATTTCACGGAAGCTGAATGGTTGAAATATATGGAGGATGGATATGACAACCATTATGGAACCCGTCAGGAATATGATCCGAATGTCGAGGAACGCGAGTCCATACATACCTATACATACGGCATGACTGAAAGTCTGATTGAACAACTCGGTATGATTGCCAAAACTGAAACCGATCGTGAAATCGGCGAATTTATCATAGGATCGCTTAATGATGACGGTTTTCTCGAACTGACTGATGAGGAGATTGCGAGTGACCTCAATATGCCGGTAGAGGATATCAGCAGAATGGTATCGGTGATTCAACAATTTGATCCGCCGGGCATAGCGGCGCGAAATCTCAGAGAATGCCTGCTTATCCAGCTTATGGAGAAAGGTATGGAAAATTCAATTGCATGGAAAATTATTGATAAACATTTCGCTGATTTAACAGGACGAAAACATAAAGAAATTTTACGGTCTCTTCAAATCTCCGAAAATGAGCTAAAAAAGGCAATTGATGTCATTGCTACTCTTACACCGAAACCCGGAGGAATTTTTAATGATACATCAAATACTGCAATTGTTCCGGATATCTTAGTCGAGAAACTTGATGGTGAATATGTAGTAATACTCAATGACCGTTATATTCCGCACCTTAATATTAACGCTCATTACCGTAAACTGCTCGAGAAAGGTTCGAACACAAGTACCGATACCCGTAAATATCTTGTGGACAAGCTGAACAGCGCCCGGTGGTTTATTAATTCGATCGAGCAGAGGCGCTCAACTATCCTGCGTGTGTCAACAGCTATTATTGAACGTCAAAAAGAGTTTCTGGATCATGGTATTTCTCATCTTAAACCCATGACACTTCAGGATATTGCTGAAAATATAGGAGTGGCGATTTCAACGGTTCAACGTGTAACGACGGGGAAATATATTCAAACTCCTCAGGGTGTATTCGAACTAAAAAACTTTTTCACACAGCGTATTGCTTCTTCTGACGGATCAGATGACTATTCGGCGAAAACGGTTAAAGATAAGCTTAAAACCCTTATAGAAAAAGAAGATCCCTATAAACCGTTATCAGATCAAAAGATAACGGATTTGCTCAATAAAGAGGGTATTTCCATTTCGCGCCGTGCTATCGCAAAATACCGTGATGAACTACAAATTTCACCTGCGCGGCTCCGCAAGCAGTTCTAAGTCAATATTCAAAAAGCAAAAAGTGAACGGAAGTATATTATATGACAGTGCTTATAGCATATTTGATTAGCGCTCTTACAGTATCATTTGTGTGTTCTCTGCTTGAATCGGTAATCCTGTCGATAACCCATACGCATATTGCTTTAATGATTAAAAACGGGATTAATGGTGGATACTTGCTCAGAGACATGAAAAATAACATTAATCATCCTCTGGCTGCAATATTGACGCTGAACACTGTGGCAAATACTGTTGGCGCAGCCGGAGTGGGCGCTCAATCATATCATTTGTTTGGTAGAGAATGGGTAGCTCTGGCTTCCGGGACATTAACGGTGCTCATTCTTGTTTTATCAGAAATAATTCCCAAAACACTCGGCGCGGTTTTCTGGAAACAACTATCAACACCTTCAGCCTATCTGCTTAAAACTCTTATTTTCATTACGTATCCGATAGTGATCGTTCTCGAAAAAATATCCCGATTCGTTGCCCAAAAAGGCAAAACGATAAAAATGACCCGTGAAGAATTACTTGTACTCGCTGAAATCGGTTTACGCGATGGTATCCTTAAAAAAAAGGAAGCGCGTATTTTTGAAAATCTGCTTCTGCTCAGTGAAATTCAAACAGATGATATTCTAACACCAAGGTCCGTTCTTCTTGCTTTTCAAAAAGATCAGACGGTAGGGGAAGTTATTTCTTCGAAGGAACCCATTCAATTTTCACGTATACCTGTTTATAATAAAGACCTTGATGATATTATCGGAACTGTGCTTAAGAGTGAACTCATCGAGGCATTCTACACAGGTGGTGAAAACAAAACCATTGAACAATTTATATCTCCGATTTTTCCAGTACCGGAATCAAGATCGATTGCCGATTTGCTTGATGATTTCATTAATCGGAAAGAACATATTTTCCTTGTCGTCGATGAATATGGAGGCACAGCTGGAATCGTTACCCTCGAGGATGCTGTCGAAACGCTGCTGGGGGTAGAAATAGTAGATGAATTCGACTCTGTCGAAGATATGCGCGAATTTGCTCTGGAGCGCTGGAAAAAAAGGCGCAAAACAAGACATACGTTGTGATGTTTTTTTTAATATAATTTAAGCGATTTCGCAGTGTAAAAATTTTTGTGTCTATGATAAAAATGCCCGATGAACACAGTATAAACATTGTTTGATTTATATGTCAGCGGGCATATTGTTTTTTATGGTTTTACATTTTGAATTATCTGCCGGTGATTTTTTCAATTGCCGCTTTAAAATTCTCCAGTCCCGTTTCGACTTCTTGTTTATCGGAACCGTAACCGAGCCTTAAATAAACGGTTATCAACGTCAAAAAAATCGTCCCGGAATAATAAACGTTTTGTATTTGTTGGTACTTTCACCGATATCATATTGAATCGTATACCGATAGGTGTCGAACCATTCCTCAGGCAGCATACGTTTAAACCACATGTACCGAATCCATTCAGATTGTTAAAATACCAATTATTAATCTAATATATAATGATGCCTGTATAAGTAAGATTTATATACCGTCTGTCCCCGCAGTGCACCCGCAAGCGCAACCGCATAAAAAACCTATTTTGCCAATCCTATGTCTAATAATATCAATATGTTACAACTTTATTATAAATATTCAAAAAAACACTTGCTATAAAATAATTAACCTGTATATTAAATAACATCAAATAATGTTCGTAGTGTAATTCTCTTTGAGAGGGAGGTTAGCAATACGTTACATTGTCACAACAATATCTGTTATGGTATGTATAACTATCGGTTTTACAA
>JAFGMP010000240.1 GCA_016927495.1 Candidatus Latescibacterota bacterium
TATAATTGGAATGACATTCATTGCCTGTATTGCAGCGTTTGGCATGTTGGCAAGTGTTTTATCGAAATCAGCTAATGTTAGTATGCTTATTACCCTTACGTTCTGGCTTGTATTTGTAGCTGTTGTTCCCAACACAGCGCTTTTCTGGGCACAGACAATTTTCGGGATCGAAAGCCCGGAAAGCATATCGGAACGTGTCTACCAGGAACGTCAGGAAATAAATAATAACGCGCCGGAGGGAAGTTGGTCGTCAAACGGCAGCAATCCGTTTTTCTACCGGCATGAACTTCGCGCCAACAACCAGACAAACCTCATGAACAGCGAAAAGCGGATACGTGATGCATATTATCTTGATATGTTCCGTCAACTCAAACGTGTCCGTCTGGCAACGCTGCTCTCTCCGGTTTCTCTGTTCGAATATATGTCAGATTCCATAATCGGAGGCGGTTTTGTGCGTTTTATGAAAAACTGGAAAGACCTGCATACATATCAGGAACGGTTTCTTGTCTTTTTCAAGGATAAGGATGCCGCCGATCCCGACAGCCCGCACTGGTACAATCCCTATGAGGATTATTCCACAACGAGAAAACCGGTTAATTTTGAAGAGGTACCGCTTTATACCGAGGGAGTCATCAGTTTGGCTGACCGATTTTCGGCTCTCAGTTTCTATCTTGTTATTATGCTTCTGTATACAATCGTGATATACTTTTTATCGTTCGTTCTGTTTGTACGGTATGATGTAAGGTAGAAAAATTATTCATCAAAAAAACCTTTAAATTATTCCGGGATTTTCGTGTTTGTTTTATCTATATTTCTTCTCTAAGTTAATAAAGAAAACTCAGATTGTATTATTAGCCAATATAACAGGAGGAGGGATACATGTCAGCGTCCCCAAATACGCATATAACGAGACGTGATTTCTTAAAGGATTCCGCCAGAGCCGCAGCCGGAGCTTCATTTGTTGCCGGTATTACCCCTGCATTCAGCGCTGCTTACGAACGAAGTGAACAATCACTGAGCTGGTTTGAAGATACTTACCGTCTGCTGCACATCGATGCTCATTTCGGTGGATTCAGGGAAATTTATCGGAATTTCGATGCCGAGGCCACAGCACAGATTTTTGAAGAAGCGGGAGTACAGATGGTAAGCTACTTCGCCAAATGCTGGGCAGGTTATTCATACTATCCGACAAAGCTGGGTACAGTGCATCCGGGCCTTGACAGGGATTTTACCGGTGAACTTACACGGGCGCTGAAAAAAAGAGGCATACGGTGCATAATATATTTTATGCTCGGTATGGAACGTGAGCACCAGAAACAACACCCGGACTGGATACGCAACACCGATGCAGAAAAGCCGATGTTCGATGAAAGCGCCATTGCAGACGCCTCAATGATGTGTTTCCGGTCACCGTATGTCGATGAAATCGGTATACCGCAAATGAAAGAAATCATCGGGCTTTATGACATCGACGGATTTTTTGTCGATATTGTCATGCAGCAGTTTCTGCAGTCGAACTGCTATTGCAAGTATTGCAGGGAGTCGTTTGAAAAAGAAGTTGGGGGAACAATGCCCGTAAAAGACAGCGACCCGAATGCATTTGTTTACCGTAAATGGGCCAACCGTCATATGGAAGAACATATGACAAAAGTTCAGAACGCTCTGGCAGAAGTTAAACCCGATATAGAAATCATTAATAATTATTCCTGGATGATGCGTTACCCGGTGACGCCTCCGGATTACGTTCATCATATCACATGGGATACACCGGTACCGAAAGTCGGCCTGTTCTCGTGGAACTTTTCCCTTGAAGCACGGTATGTTTCAACCCTGCCGAATATTACATGGAGCTGTATGAACACACGGGGTAACACCTGGGGTGAATATTCACTCCGTGAACCCGAAGCATTCATGAGCGAATGTGCGATACTGCTTGGTGCATGCGGCAGAACATATCTTTCCGATATTCCTTACCCCCATGGCAATCCCGATCCTGCGGTAATGGATGTGTTCGGCCGGGTCAATAAACGGACCCGGGAGCTTGAACCATACCTGAAAAATTGCAGTCCGGTACAAGATACTGCGGTTCTACACACGGGTGACTCGATATGGTCGAAGGCTCCTATGATACCGACTCCAACATGGTTTCCGGGGCCTGCTTATTATTCGGTCTGCGGTGCACATAAAGCGCTGATCGAGGGACATGTGCAGATGGGAATTCTCAACAGCGAAGTGTTTTCGGATACAATCGAAAATTACTCGGCTCTTATTCTACCCGATCAATGTATCCTGAGTCAGAAGGAATCTGACACAATACGGCGTTTTGTGAGAAACGGCGGTGTCTTGCTGGCCACAGGTGAAACAGCGCTGCGAGATACCGACAACACCCGTATGAAAGATTTTTCAATCGCGGATGTGCTTGGGATCTCTTATCATAGTATTTCCGATACGGATAATTGTTATCTGCGTGTTGAAATACCTGACAGTTCCTACGGTATACCTCCTATGGATATTCAGATAATGAGTAACTACGTGAATATCAAAACGACCACCGCCCGTACTTTATTCGAACTTGTACCTCCCTTTGAGAATATCAGGAACGGCACACCTCCGCCAGCATTGAATTCTGTCGGACCTGGTGTGACGGTCAATTCATACGGAAAAGGCAAAGCCGTATACTGTGCGGCAAAAATATTCGATTCTTACTATAAAGAAAGTACACCGGTACAACGCAAACTGGCCCTTTGGATGCTCGATCAGGTTTATCCGCATGATTTCCGTTCCATACTACTTGATAACACACCGATTAATGTGGAAGTTTATTACAACCGACGGGGAAATGAACGTTTTATTCACCTTGTAAATTATTCAGGCGATAAACGCGAAATCGGCACACCACAGGTACAGGATTTTACATCAGTCCACAATATACAAATACGTGCCCGGTTACAAAATAAACCGAAAAATATTGCCATTGTTCCTGAAGAAAGAAACATTAAGTTTACTTACAGTGACGGATGGGTATCTTTTTCTGCCGAACCGTTAACTATTCATCAAATCTACAGAATCGAGATTTGATATACATAAGGTTTTTCATATTTCTTTAATAACTGATAACATTAATTTTTTTACATTCTCATTCGCAATAAAATAAAAAACCTTGTTCCCTTCTCTTCTCGATCTCAAAATTCTGGAGATTTTTAAGATATTAAGCTGCTGTGACATAAGAGATTGATGTGTTCCCAGCTTCTCAACCAGGTTATTGACCGTCGACTCACCCTTAATAAGAATATTCACAATTTGAAGGCGAATGGGATGTGAAATAGCTTTGAGCCTTTGAACTTTTTGTTCGAGAGAATTCTTGGGAATCAATGAAAATGCTGAACGTACCAAAACTATCCTCCAGGTAAATACAAATAATAGTAATTATGCATATCAAAACAAATACAATATAAGAATGATAAACAAAAAGTCAAAAGATTTAATTTTCTAAATAAAAATATTTCGAACCATTTTTTCGAAAATAAAAAAACCCGGTGGAATATTGGTATAGCAGATGAACAAGATGTGACCTGAATTAAGACAAAAAAATCACGGTATCATGGTTATCCGTAAGATACATGTTCAGACAATCTTAAAATGTCAATATAATCGGCATGTGAAGAAACAGGCATAAAGGTTTAAAGCTATTACGCTACGACCTCTTCCGTTTGTTTGCGGCTGAAATATGGCATTTCATCAGGCACTGTTTCCCATGTCCCATCTATAAAAGCTTCAGTCAGACGATAAGCCTCATCATCACTAAACTGTTTTGGCGGGTGTTTCATGAAAAAGGCTGAAGGAGGATAGAGCACACCACCTTCATTTCTGCTTAATGCCAGACGGGCGCACCGTATTGCATCGATAACAATTCCTGCCGAATTAGGAGAGTCCTCGACAGAAAGTCTCATTTCAAGATGCATGGGGACATCACCGAAAAGCTTGCCTTCCATACGAAGAAAACATACTTTATTATCTTTCTGCCAGGCTATCCAGTCGCTTGGGCCTATGTGGATATTTTCATTTTCGAGACGTTTGCCCGCAACTGATTGTACCGCTTCCGTTTTCGATTCTTTTTTTGATAACAACCTGCTTCTGTTGAGCATATTCAGAAAATCGGTATTACCACCCGTGTTTAACTGATAGGTCCTTTCCAGTTTAACACCGCGTTTTCTGAATAAATCTGTTAATGTGCGGTGTGTGATTGTGGCTCCGAGCTGAGCTTTGATGTCATCGCCGATAATAGGCAGATTTTTTTCATGGAAGCGTCGAGCCCATTCCGGATCACTCGCAATAAATACCGGCATGTTGTTAATAAATGCCACATTTGCATCCAGAGCGCATTCCGCATAAAATCTGACAGCTTTTTCAGATCCCACCGGAAGATAATTTAATAAAACTTCCGTGCCTGAAGATTTGAGAATATTGACAATTTCCTTTTTATCAGGTTCAGGTGCATCAGCTTTTATAAAAGTATATTTTTCGTCGTAATTTTTCATATGATCGGAAAAACCATCGAGACATTTGCCCATTTTCACGATTGTACCGGTTTTTGCCACATCGCTGCAGAAAACCGTTGTACAATTTGGCAATGCAAAAATTGCATCTGCGACATCACGTCCTACTTTACGTTTATCTATATCAAAAGCGGCAACTACATCGATATCATATGGTTTGTATCCGCCAATATCCCAATGCATAAGGCCGATAGCATCTTCCTGCGATTTATCTTTATAATGGGTAATACCCTGAATAAGTGAACTCGCGCAATTTCCAATTCCTATTACTGCTATCTTTATGGCATCCATATGAAACTACCTCCCTTTTCAATGTATCCACTTCACTTAGTATCAATAAATACATATATACTAAATGCATTAATAACCAGGATTTAATTAAGGATATTAACTAAAAATAAACATTTATTTTTTATTTAAATTATTAAATGGATATTGTTTAACTGTTTCTGAACTATAGGTTTAGGAAATTTATTATACTCATAATGCAATTCTAAATCAAGTTTTTTTTAACCCTTATCTAACTCCTATACAACAAATATTTAATTTTATCCGGTTGATACGTAGATAAACTACGTTAATGTATACATAATTTAAATACTGTATATTTGTGGCGTATTAAATTGAGAAAGTCAAAATGAATTTTTTCATGCAAACAAATAAAAAACTTATCTAACCCGGATTATTCATAAACAAGAATAAAGAGACAAAAGAGGGGAATAAAAAGCAATATAATTTTGCACGTTAAGGTAAAAAAA
>JAFGMP010000241.1 GCA_016927495.1 Candidatus Latescibacterota bacterium
ACCGGAGACAATTGGGATGCAAGCGTCGAAATCAAAACATCGGGAAGTGTGACTAAAACTTTGTCAATTCGGCATGATGCTTTAATCGAAGTAAAATAAATCAGCGATTTACTTCTTCAGTATTTTTAATGCGATGGAATCATAATTATTTTTTTCCCGCCTATCCCATATCACGCAGAGAAAATACTTTCAATACATCTCATAACATGTTATTATATAACAAATAACATAAATTTTTTTATTATAACTTTCGTTTACCATTTGGATGAAAGTACGAAAGTGGATTTAGATGACGGATAATATACTTTTATCAGTATGCACAGCACTCACAGTAATGCTCACGATAATTGGATGCGGCCACAAGCAAGTTGCTTTTATCGGCCACCGTGGAGCTTCCCACATTGCCCCCGAAAACACTGTCGCATCGGTAAAACTGGCATGGGAACTCGGTGCTGACGGGGCGGAAATCGACATCTATCTCACTTCCGATTCACGGATAGTCGCCAATCACGATGACACGACGAAACGTACCGGCGGCATCGATTATACGGTGATCGATACCGATTCTGAAATTCTCCGTATGCTTGATGTCGGATCATGGAAATCACAACGATACAAAGGGGAGAAAATACCTTTCCTCGAAGAGATAATTGCGACAGTACCCGACGACCGGATTCTTGTAATTGAAATCAAGGATAGCCGTCCTGAAATTCTTTCGCCTCTGAAAAAAATCGTTAACACCTCTGGCAAAAAAGGGAGTTTTGTTTTTATAGCGTTCGACTATGAAATCATATGCGGCGCCAAGGAGGCCATGCCTGAAATACCGGCTTACTGGCTGAGCGGGAGCAGGAAAGATGAAAATACCGGTAAGGTGCTGCCCTACAGCGCGGAACTTATAGAGAAAACGAAAGCGGGTGGTCTCGACGGTCTCAATTTACATCACGGTGGTGTGACGGCAGAATTTGCGAAAAAGGTCAGGAAAGCCGGCCTCGGGTTGTATGTCTGGACAGTTAACGACCCGGAAACCGCCCGCAGGATGGTGGAGTACGGTGTGGATGCCATAACAACTGACCGGCCCTCATGGTTGAAGGAACAGATAACGAAATAATGGGTACCGGTATTTCCGGGATATTACTCGTTCAAATTGTATAATATAAATCCGGGGATGTGGAATATATAGTTTATATCGGTACCGAAATCAGGTCACTGGAAAGCATAGCCAGGACATTATCAAATCGACATGGTATTTGGCCCGAAGTTAAATAAACCTGCATTTTATCCTTCATTTTTAAGAATTTACCGTTTTTTTTCAAATCTTTTTCTTCTTTTGAAAAATTTTCATGATTGTGTCTTGACAGAAGAGCTATATGAAAAGAAATTATAACAGTGGATTTTTACTAATTATTGTGAGAACGTATCTTGGAAAAATTTAACCTATATGAATCATCTCCCTTACTGTTGACCGATTTATATCAGTTAACCATGGCTTACGGGTATTGGAAATCGGGTGTTGAAAACAAAGAATCAGTATTCAACCTTTTTTTTCGGGGAAATCCTTTTGACGGCGGTTATTGTGTTTCCTGCGGCCTGAGTTATATTCTGGATATGCTTGAGCATATACATTTCGAAAAAGATGATATCGAGTATTTAAGAAATCTTCGAGGCAATGACGATAACAGGATTTTTGATGATGCTTTTTTGGAATACATCAGTGAATTGGAATTTTCGTGCGATATAGATGCTGTTCCCGAGGGCACGGTGGTATTTCCCTTCGAACCGCTTGTCCGTGTAAAAGGGCCGATCATCCAGTGTCAGATTTTTGAAACACTCCTGCTCAACATAGTTAATTTTCAGACGTTGATTGCTACCAAAGCCGCACGTATATGTGATGCTGCTCAGGGTGATCCTGTTCTGGATTTCGGGTTACGGCGTGCTCAGGGTTTCGATGGCGCTATTACGGCAAGCAGAGCCGCGTATATCGGCGGTTGCATCGGAACATCAAATGTTCTTGCCGGTAAGCTGTTCAATATTCCGGTAAAAGGCACGCACGCCCACAGTTGGGTTATGTCTTTCGATGAAGAACTCGAATCATTTATGGCATATGCTCATGCCATGCCGAATAACTGCATAATCCTTGTCGATACCTATGACACCATAGCGGGTGTGCGTAAAGCCATTGAAACAGGTAAGTGGCTAAACAGTCATGGTCATGAACTCGCCGGAATCCGCCTCGATTCGGGAGATTTGCTTTCACTCAGCAAAACAGCACGGAAAATGCTCGATGACGCGGGATTTAATTCAACTTCGATCGTAGGGAGCAATGAACTCGATGAATACAGCATCGAACGTCTGAAAAAGAACGGAGCTCCCATAACCGTATGGGGAGTCGGAACAAAACTGATCACTGCTTATGATCATCCGGCGCTGGGAGGAGTGTATAAATTAACCGCAGTCCGCGATATGGGTGAAGATTGGCAGTACAAAATCAAACTGTCGGATGATAAATTGAAAATATCGACTCCGGGCATATTACAGATACGGCGATATTCCTCAAATTCAATTTTTCAAAGCGATGTTTTGTATGATATCGAGCTTGGTTTTGATAACTCTTCCGGTTCAGGCAGAGTTGAAAATGAGTGTGAAAAATTGATCTTTGGGTGCGATGAGTATGAAAACTTACTGGTTCCTTGTTTTCGGCACGGTAAACCGGTGTATGTTTCGCCGTCACTGTCAGAAATAAGAGATCGGGTCAAAAACCAGTTATCACGATTACCTGACAAATATAAACGTTTAGATCATCCTGCACGTTTTCCGGTCTGTCTGGAACCGGGACTTTCGGGCCTGAAGGAAAAACTGATCGAAGAGGCGCGAAGAAAGCTGTAATTTAGTCCGCCTTAAAAACCCACATGCTCAGCATGTGGTCATGTTTTTAAGGTTATACCTGATAACGTTTTTGAAATCACGGT
>JAFGMP010000242.1 GCA_016927495.1 Candidatus Latescibacterota bacterium
AAGTTTGTCACCGTCTCCATATAGTAGCTCTTCGATTACAAATTCACGTACTTTATCTATATCACTCATACAATATCTCCGGTAAATCGGCTCCTGTGTTTGTAACATATCTGAGAGAGTTGATATTATACTTATCGAGGTTATGCATGCTTCGTAACATAGCAACGATTGTCGGGACAACGGGGAATCCGGTGACCGTTTCTTTTTCGACAGATTTTATAATATTATGCATAAAAATGATGTTATTTTTAAGAATAACGGTTCCACCAAACATGACACTCATGATGACCTGATATAAACCGTAATCAAATGAAAGCGGAAGTACATTCAAAATGATGTCATTACTCGTGTTTTCCAGATAATTTATAATACTTTGCACGGCTTAAATCATGTTCCGGTGAGAGGACATTACACCTTTGGGGACGCCGGTTAATCCTGATATATATACCAAGGCCGCAAGATCAAGGTCAATGCATCTGTTATCGCCTAATACATCATGTTTATTTTCCGAAAGTTCTGTTATTTCTCCGGAATTGGAAAATACAGTCTTCCAATGAACTGATTTCGAGGTTAAGTTTTGTGGGATTAAATCCGGATCTCCAATCCATAATACTCTGCATTTATCGCTGCTTTCGTATAATGCATCTTCTGCAACATGTGCTTTATCCAGATGTGTTATAAGCAATTTGACTCCGGAATTATTGAGAATGTAGCGGAGTTGTTTTGCCTTTAGTGAACTGTTAATAACTACAAAAACGCAGCCTGCTTTTAAAATTTAGATTTAAGATACAATCTCATGAATCGGTTCTATTAATAAAGCTTTGCGGTGCAGATACTCCGTCATCCTGCGTTTTTGCCTGATATCGGAATAGAAATTTTGAATCTGTTCCACTTTAAATCCCATGACTTTTGATACAACCAAAGGTTGTATATCATGATTCAAAGCCCACAATATAAGATCCAATTTTTCATAAGGCAGTGAAAAATAGAATTCTTCCTGTGTTTGTTCGAGACTGTAAGTATCTGTCGTCGGTTTCTGAGCGAGTATTTCCTGAGGCAGCTTCAGATGACGCGCCAGGCTATAAACCTGAGTCTTATACAGGTGAGCTATCGGTTTAACATCAGCGAGGCCATCACCGCCTTTCACAAAGAATCCCTGATCGTATTCAAGACGGTTCGGAGTACCAGCCACAGCATATCCGAGACGGTCTGCATGGTAATAAGTAAACTGAGTACGTGTTCTTTGTTTATGGTTAGTAGCCGCTACAATTTCCAGCAACTCCCGTCGGGGAAGGCGACAGGATTGGTATTGTCCATCGGGATCCCTTATAACCAGTGAATATATGTTTAATCCACCGGTTTTCATCAATGTTTGCGATAATACGATTTTTAATTTATAACTGCTGTCATATTCAGGGAAAATTCTTTTTATGGCTTCATCTCTGCGTTTATAACATCCGAATGCATCGAGTACAGGATCAATGTTCTCTTCAAGTAATCGTATACCTAAATGGTTGGCAAGAAGTTTGCCTAACCTGGTATTGTCGGGATTTGAGTCTCTCTCCGGTAAGCTCAGTGCTGTTACGCGATCCGGTCCTAAAGAGCGAATTGCAAGAGCTGCTGTTAATGAACTGTCAATTCCGCCGCTTATTGCAATTACGAGTCCACGTTTGCGCAGAATTTCGAATGTTTGTTTTTTTAACGTTGTTATGATTTGATTTAATGCCGTTTCATTATCAATTTTTAATACACCGGAATGAAATTGTTCCATTATCGACGCTTTCAGTTAGATTTTTACTTTTTTACTCTGTGACCTGTTTTAAATACTGTCCGTAACTATTTTTATTAAGCGGTTCGGCAAGCCTGTGAACCTGTTCTGCATCAATATAGCCTAATAAATAAGCAATTTCCTCAATACACGCTACCTGCTGTCCCTGACGTTTTTCAATTGTTTCAATAAATGTGGACGCTTCAAGAAGTGATTCATGGGTACCTGTATCGAGCCATGCAAAACCGCGACCAAGCAATTCAATCCGTAATTTCCCATGTTTCATATATTGCATATTAACATCGGTTATTTCAAGTTCGCCACGTTTGGAGGGTTTTAAACCTGCGGCATAATCAACAACCTTATTGTCATAAAAATATAGCCCGGTAACGGCATAATGTGATCTGGGTTTTACCGGTTTTTCTTCAATTGATATGACACACCCGTTATCGTCAAAGTCCACAACACCGTATCGTTCGGGATCACGTACCCAATAACCGAATATAGTGGCTCCTTCTTCGATTTTTGATGTGCGCTGTAAAATTTCCGTAAAACCATGACCGTAAAATATATTATCACCAAGTATGAGAACCGAGTTTGATGTGCCAATGAATTCCCGTCCGATCAAGAACGCCTGGGCAAGGCCATCCGGTGACGGTTGTACTGCATATTGCAGATTGATACCCCACTGGTTGCCGTCTTTCAGCAGATTTCTGAACAATTCCTGATCCTGAGGAGTCGTAATGATGAGTATATCTCTGATACCGGTCAACATTAGCACGGAAAGGGGGTAATAAATCATCGGTTTATTATATACCGGCAAGAGTTGTTTGCTTACCACCTGAGTAATAGGGTAGAGGCGTGTTCCTGAACCGCCTGCAAGAATAATTCCTTTATATTGTGAGGTACTACTTGTTATAACGGAAGGTTTCATCTGGTATTTCCTGTATTATAAATCTTCGGCAATTTACATATATATTCGTCACATCAAGGTTTAATGCCATTTTACAATCCGGTAGGTACTATCATAACAAAAGATGTAAAGTACTGGATAAGCAGAATTAACAGCAGTAAATTGTTTCGATTTTATCGTTTCTCATAATTAATATCAATCCAGTCGCGATATGCGCCCGATTTTACGGATTGGATCCATTTTGTATTCTCGATGTACCACAAAATTGTTTTTTCCATACCTGTTTCAAACGTTTCAGCAGGTTTCCAGCCTAATTTGTGTTTGATTTTTGAAGAGTCTATTGCATAGCGCCTGTCATGTCCGGGACGGTCTTTCACAAAAGTGATTAACGATGCATGAGGTTTGTTGTGTGAATTGGGGAATAACTGATCCAGAATTTCGCATATGGTCTGTACTACCTCAATATTGGTTTTTTGACATGACCCGCCAATATTATATGTTTCACCTACATTTCCCTGCTCCAATACCAAATAAATCGCATTGACGTGGTCCATTACATATAACCAGTCACGGATATTTTTACCATCACCATATACCGGAAGAACCTTACCGTCCAGGGCATTTAAAATCATCAGGGGGATCAGTTTTTCCGGAAACTGAAAGGGACCGTAGTTGTTAGAGCAATTGGTAATTAAAACCGGTAAACCGTATGTTGTAAAATATGAACGGACCAAATGATCGCCGGAAGCTTTTGATGCCGAATACGGACTGTTGGGTTCATATCTGGAGAATTCGGTAAACGGAGCATCATCAGGTCCCAATGAACCGTATACTTCATCGGTTGAAATATGATGAAAGCGGAATGTATCTTTTAAACCGGGATCAAGATTATTCCAGTAATTTCGTACTTCATCGAGCAGAGAAAAAGTACCTGCAATATTAGTTGTAATGAATGCTTCCGGTCCAATGATCGAGCGATCGACATGAGTCTCGGCAGCGAAATGAATGACCGCATCCGGATGGTATTTCGTAAGTATATCATGTACTAATATGCGGTCATTAATATCGCCATGTATAAATATATGATCAGGATCCTCAAAAAGATTGTTAATATTTCCAATGTTTCCGGCATAAGAAAGCTTGTCCAGATTAATTATTCGGGCGGATTTCAGCATACGGTGTCTTTGAACAAAATTTGAACCTATAAATCCTGCTCCACCGGTAACAACCCATGTCTTCATAAGAAGGAGTCCCGTTTAAATAATTAAAAAACTTTTTTACGTATCCTTCTATAGTAATTTTTTTATTTCTGATGCCGTATGCGTTATCATTTCCTCTGTTAATTCCGGGTACATAGGTAGTGAGAGCTGCTGCTCTGCACAGATTTCAGCAACCGGAAAACTGCCTTTCCCTTTCCCCAGATCTTTATATGCATCCTGGAGATGTAGCGGTACAGGATAATGCATCGCGCAATAAATATCCTTGTCATGTAACTGCTGTAACATTTGATCGGAATTTTTGGTTCTAATCGAATATACATGATATACATGCCTTGCATAGTCGGCTTCTTTGGGTATTACGATGTCTGCGGTATTACCAAGAAGTTTATCGTATAATCGTGCATTTTTTCTACGTGCTTCGGTCCATGCTTCCAGATGTTTGAGTTTTACACTCAATACCGCACCCTGAAAACCATCCATACGGGCATTCCAACCGACAATTGAATGATAGTATTTTTTTATCTGTCCGTGATCACGGAACATTTTCATTCTGGCAGCTAAATTGGCATCATTCGTTACAACAGCTCCGGCTTCCCCGTACGCACCGAGATTTTTTCCGGGATAGAAGCTGAAGCATCCTAAATCGCCTATCGAACCGGCTTTCTTCCCTTTATATTGAGCGGCGTGCGCCTGACTTGCATCTTCTATAACAAAAAGGTTATGGGCTTTAGCAATTTCCATTATGGGATCCATGTCAGCCATTTGTCCATAAAGATGAACAGGAATAATAGCTTTGGTTTTGGGAGTAATTGCCGCTTCGATCTTATCGGGATCCATATTATAGGTATCTTCTTTAACATCGATGAAAACAGGTGTGGCACCGCATATGGATATTGCTTCCGCAGTAGCAATGAATGTATTGGGGACGGTGATAACTTCATCGCCATGTTTGATGTCTTTTGCAAGGAGAGCAACCCATAAAGCATCGGTACCATTCCCTACACCGATTGCGTGGTCGCAATTGCAGAATGCCGCAAATTCATTTTCAAATTCCTCGACAAATTTTCCTCCGGCAAATGCCGTATTGTCGAGAACCTGTTGTAAAGCATCCGCTATTTCTTCTTTAATTGATACATACTGTGATTTTAAATCTAAAAATGGAACTTTCATAAGTTAACTACTCCCTTATTGAAGTGTTAAAAACGTTATATATCACGCTTTAACGATTTTTTCTTTTCCCTGTTTCACGTCTTTGGTAGCGTTACGTGTGTCCACGACTAATTGGGCATGTTTGACCAGTTCATGGTAGTCTATTGTCGAATGGGCAGTCGATATAAGCAGAGCATCGTATTGCCGTATCGTTTCCGGTGAAAGGTCGACGCTGACCCGACCGGCAAATTTTTTATAATCTCTGGTCATTTTTATGTTCGGAATAAATGGATCGTGATAATCAACCACTGCGCCTTTTTCCGTAATAATTTCCAGTAATTTTAGCGACGGACTTTCTCTGAGATCATCAACATCTTTTTTATATGCAAGTCCTATTACCAGAATACGGGCGTTTTTTAGGGCTTTCCCTTTCTTATTAAGGGCATCCATCAAAATTTGTACAACATAGGTCGGCATCGAAGTATTGATCTCTCCCGCGATTTCGATAAACCTTGTCGGGCATTCGTATTCACGGGCTTTCCATGTGAGATAGAAGGGATCGATAGGGATACAGTGGCCGCCCAGCCCCGGTCCGGGATAGAACGGCATAAAACCGAAAGGTTTCGTTTTTGCCGCATCGATGACCTCCCATATATCGATATCCATTTTTGAAAATATCATCTTTAATTCATTGACAAGAGCAATATTTACACTTCGAAAGATATTTTCCGTAAGCTTGACAGCTTCAGCAACTCTTGTTGAAGAAACAGGAACAACCTCGACAAATATCTGTTGATACAGATATGCCGCCCTTTCACAGGTTTCCTGATTATAGCCGCCCAAAACTTTAGGTATGGTGCTGGTCGAATATGTCTCGTTTCCGGGATCCTCACGTTCGGGTGAATAAGCAAGATAGAAATCTTTCCCGCATATCAATCCGCTTTTCTCAAGGATCGTTAGCAGAACTTCATCTGTCGTTCCCGGATATGTGGTGGATTCAAGAATAACAATATGGCCTCTCTTTAAATGCGGATAGATAGATTCCGCTGTCGAGACAATATAAGTCATATCAGGTTCACGGTGTGTTGTTAAAGGGGTTGGCACACAGATAATAATTGCATCGACACTTTTAAGGTTAGTAAAATCGGATGTCGCATCGAACAAGCCGCTTTTTTTCAATTTTTCAATTGATTCGACGGGAATATGTTTTAGATACGACTTGCCATCCATAAGCATATCCACCTTTGTTTGATCAATATCAAAACCAATGGTTCGAAATCCTCTTGCCGTAGATGCCAAAACAAGGGGTAATCCGACATAACCCAAACCGATAACACCGACAGTAATATTTTTCCGATCAACTAATTCTTTATAATTTGTGTCCACTGGTCATTCCTCTTTTATTTTTTTTAAAATCTTAGCCGGATTGCCGGCCACAATTGTATCCGGGGGAACATCCTTAGTAACGACACTTCCGGCACCGATCAGAGAATTTTCACCAACAGTAATTCCGCATAAAAGTGTTGCGCTGGATCCTATTGATGCACCTTTCCTGATATATGTTTTAATGCAATCCCAGTCATCTTCTGTCTGTAAAGAACCTTGTGCGGAAGTTGCACGTGGAAAGAGGTCATTTATAAATGTCACATTATGACCAATAAAAACATTGTCCTCTATGACGACACCTTCGCAAATAAAAGTATGACTCGATATTTTACAGTTTTTTCCGATTTTCGATCCTTTTTGAATTTCAACAAAAGTACCGATTTTTGTATTATCGCCGATTTCGCATCCATACAAATTTACAAAGTCATAAATTTTAACGTTTTGACCAAGTTTTACATCCGGGGCGATTTTTTTCATTTTCGTTTTTCTTTAATTTTAATTTTAATTATTTTTATTGAAAGTTTGCAAGAGCTTTTCGACCAGTTGAACTAAATGCTGACTTTCTTTTTCCCAACTATGTTCATCATGAATGATTTTACCTCGTTTAATAACTTTTTGGACATGAGAAGGATTGTTATAAATTTCCATTATTTTTTCTGACAGGTCTTTCGCATCACCAGGCTTAAAAAAGAAAATTGATTCGTCATTAAAATAATCTAAAATTCCGGTAGTTTTGGGGGCAATTACAGGTTTGTATTTAGATAGATATTCGAAAATTCTCGTTGGGAAATTAATTTCGGTAAATGGAGTCAGCTTATTTGGTATTATCCCCAAATCTATGGATTCTATAGCTTCAGCTATTTTTTCGAGAGGCACGATCCCATAATAATTTACTACATCTTTAATATTTAACTCGTCAATAATCTCAAGAAACCTGTCGGTAAAATCTCCATCACCATAAACATTAAATACTAAACCGGGAATTTTGTTTTTTATATCTGATATTGCTTTTAACGCAGAGTCCAAACCATTACGTTCCGCAATGAATCCGTGATACATAACAATAAAATCTTTATTGCTTTTTTGTAATTCTATAGGTTGTTCGGAATGTATGTTAAATATTTTTTCATCAGGCGAATTCATTATTATATGAATTTTTGATTCCGGACATCCTCTTTTGATGAATAATTTGTAAAATGCAATGTTTGGTGTGAAAACTAAATGTGAAAATTTAATGCTTTTCTTTTCCATGTAAACAAGAAACCGGTAAAGAAAGTCAGTTGTGTCGATATTATATTTGGTAATAAAGATCTCCGGAGTGGGGTCATGCATATCCAAAATAATTTTCGAACCTGTTATTTTTGGAATAATCGCGCTGTAGACGAGAAATTCGGGCATATTATGGACATGTATAATATCATATTTATTACGAAGATGTAAATATGATAATAGAATAAAAGATAAAAAAAGAAAACTGGAATATTCCCAAAAATAACGAATTTTTCCACTTCTTTTACGTTTCAGGGGAATTCTGTATACATTTACGCCTTCAACATTTTCTTTTGTAAGTTCCTGACCATATTTAATACATATCATATCAACTGAATAACCGGCTGCCGTAAGCGCTTCGGCTTCACGGCGCGGCCGTGGATCAGAAGGATAAGAAGAGAGTAAAAGCATACAGATTTTACGCATGAAATAAATAACTCCGATGTATCCGTTTAATATTAAATTATAGTATTGGGATTCAACAAAAAAAAATTATAAATTATGGTCTGAATACAAAATGATGTCTATGAAAAAAATGTTATTAATTATAAATTGATCTTAACCATTCTTCAAAAACGACTAAACTGAACAATATTTTATGATTGTCCTTCTTACCGGTTGTATGTTCATCGACAAGTGCTTTAATTGCATGAGGATGTAAATAATCAAACATAAGAGATTTATCATTCATAAGTGTGCCATCAAATTTACCCGTTAAAGAACTGCGAAACCAATCATCAACCACATCCACTGCAAATCCCCTTTTTTTTCGTTGAAGGATTTTTTTAGGCATAAAATCTTTGCAAACCTGACGATGCAACCATTTTCCTCTGCCATTTCTGACTTTATAATGTGCGGAAAGTCGTTCAACATATTCTACGATCTCCTGGTCAAGGTAGGGGACTCTGGCTTCCAGACCATGTGCCATCGATAATTTATCAGCGTACATGAGCAGTTCGTCCGGAAGAGATAACCGTACTTCAATATACTGAAATCCACCTAATTCATCAATATTTTCTATTAACGGTTCTAAATCACTCCAGCAATCATGAATTGCATCACCTGCGGAATCTGATAAAATACCATCTTTAAATAAGCTGTCGATAATATTTCCCGGTATTATTGAAAAAACTTGCTGATACCTTTCCATTCTTCCGGTTGTATTGAGAGAATATACACCTCGCTTTAGCGTTTCATTTCGCGGTAGATTATTAATAAATGATGTAAATGTTGACTGTATCCATCCCGGTAAATTACGCCAATATGCTCCGTAACGGATACCTCTGTGACGGAGATATCCCCCTAATAACTCGTCAGGTCCCTGTCCAACAAATACAACTTTGACATCCTGACGTGCCCGTTCACATACATGATACATAGGTATTATTGAAGATGAAGCTATAGGTTCTTCCAGCAGTGAAACAATTTTGGGTAATGTTGATTCGAAAGAATCCCGACTTAACTGAACCGTTGTATTTTTAGCGCTAAATATTCTGGCAGTTTCCGCAGCGTCTTCAAGTTCGTCATTTTTATAACTTTGACCATATCCAACAGTGTAGGTAGGCCAGTCATCGCCGTAAAGATTCATTAAACCCAGCAAAAGCCCTGAATCAAGTCCTCCACTTAATAAAAGGCCTAAAGGGACATCACTTATAAGTTGTCGCTTTATTGCAGCTTTATACAGGTCAAGTAAATCTTCTTTTGCCTGTTTATCAGTGGGCATCGGTGAAAATGGTTCCGGTTTATAATTATACCACCGTGTAATTTTACTTGAACCGTTTTCAAAAGTAACCATTGTCCCCGGAGCAAGTTTTTTAATGTTTTTGAATATCGTAAGGGGAGAAGGTGTATATCTGTAACGCAGAAATAAATTCAAGGATGTCGGATCGACTTCCGGTTTATTTTTTCCGGTTGAAAGTATCGACCGGATTTCCGAACCGAAATAAACACGTTCGGCATCGATTTTATAATACACAAGTTTTATACCCATCCGGTCGCGGGCTAAAATTAATTTTTTCTTTCTTGTGTCCCATATCGCCAGCCCAAACATACCGTTAAGGTGTTCAAATACTTGAGTACCCCATTGTAAATAACCATTTACGATAACTTCGGTATCAGATCTTGTTTTAAATATATGACCATAACTTTCAAGCTCTTTTTTAAGTTCCGGGAAGTTATAAATTTCACCGTTAAAGACGACCCATACTATTTTCTGAGTGTCTGTCATGGGTTGATGACCACCGGCAAGATCAATTATTGAAAGGCGCCTGAATCCCAGGCCTATCGAACCGGAGATGTAAAATCCTTCATCATCAGGTCCTCTGTGCGCGATAGACTGTGCCATCAATTTTATCGTATTTTCATCGACAGGTTCATTATTCTTATAATTATATTGCCCACAAATACCACACATAAAATATAATCCTTCTATAAATTTTTATTCAAATATCATAAGTACCATTGTGCAGGTTAAACAGTATAATAAAT
>JAFGMP010000030.1 GCA_016927495.1 Candidatus Latescibacterota bacterium
ATTTCAGAAATATCTTTCTTGACACTCCCGGTTGAGTTAGATACTTCATTCGAAATCAATTCAATGCCAGATTGAATACCGGCTATTTCAGTCCCAAGTGTTTTCTTTTTATCGATGGTCAATAACTGCCTGATCGAATCGGTAGATTGATTCAGGCCGGTGAGATTTTGAATCAGTAATTCACTGGTTTCATCCAGTTTATCAGCGCTCTGCTTTATTGAATCACGTATAGTTGTATCAAGAGCATCGATCCCTTTTTTAAGCGTACTTGAGTTATCTGTCAATTCCTCCGATAATTCATCTATCCGGTTTCTGATATCGCTTATTTCCGTACCGAGTGTTTTATCTTCATCGATGGAAAGCGTCCGTTGAATGGAAACGGCGGTAGTATTCAGGTTATTGAGGTTTTCAAGAAGTATTGTCCTGGTCTCTGCCTGTTTTTCGTCGGTTTGCCTGACAGAATTCTGAATTTGTAATTCAATATTTTCCACACTTTTAAGTACGTCATTCAAATTGTTAATCAATTCTGCTGCAGCGCTGTCAACTCGACTTTTAATTCCGTTAATTTCACCACCGACCGATTCCCCGACACCGGTTGTCAAAGCACTGCGAACATTTTCGATCGTTTCGTTCAGTCTGTTGATGTTATCAATCAGTGAGGCTTTGACATTCTCCTGTGCTTCCGACGATTGCTTCACAGAATCCTGTACGTTCGTTTCAAGATTTACCAGCCCTTTCATGAGAATGCCGGAGAAAGTCTCGATCCTTCGCACCAGATTATCGTCTTCCTTATCCATTTCATCGCTGCCGATGATTTTACGGATGGTATCGAGGTCATTCTGAATCTTATTATATTCCAATGCAGGCGCTATTGGCGCTCCTTTTTTCGCAGGAATCGCCATTACTGTCTTTTGGAATTTTTCCAGTCCTTCCTTCAGATCTCCTATCTTTACAGCTATTTTTTTCTCCACGGCATCACTTAAATGACCTGACAGAAGAATTATTTCATCTTCAATTTCTTTCAGACGGTTATCGATTTTCGGGTCATTCATTTACAGGCCTCCATATCTAAATTATTTATCAGTCTTTGAAACAGGCAGACTATTTTTTGCTTTTTCCCATTCTTGCATAATATTATTGCTGGATTTCTGAAGTTTATCCAACACCTGCATTTCCTTATGTAATTTATCCATTTGTTTCAATCTGGCCGATGTATCGCCTGTTTCTAATATGGCTTTATATTCAATAATCCTTTTTTTAGCCGATTCGGCATTTCTCCTGGCTTCTTCTTCAATATCCCTGGTAATTTTTTCAACCTTCCCCGATATATTTTTTAACCACCACATTATTTCGTTCTCGTAACTTTCAAGCGCACGGTCGATACGGGTTCTGAAACGGATAATTATCTGTTCTTTCCACTCGTTTTCCTCTTTCGAGAAAGACAGCAGTGACTTCAATATACCCGGTTTTTTTGTTACCGGTACCGCAAGAGAAACCTGAAGAAACGGAATTTCATCTGTTTCAAGCACGATTTTCCGTGAAATATGCGGTTCATCCGGAAAATTCTCTTCACGGAATTCGTCAAGGCTTTCAAGTTCCTGGTTTATATTTTGTTCCCATGTGCTTACTTTATGGTGAAGAAATTTTTTCATGTTCTCCATACATTTATTGGCAATCGCAGGCCAATGTTGTTTTTTGCAATTTTCAAAAAGTTCCTCGGTTGCAGGTGTTGTCAGGAGGTATTTTTCGAAAGCATTGGCTGTTTTGCGGCACAGGTTTTTCACATCTGTACCGGGAGACTTGAATTCTATTCTCTTCATCGTCGCGGAAACAAATTCACCCCAGAAAACCTCCGCTTTTTCCACCTGTTCCACTTTTTCAGGTGTAACCGCAGATTTCTCTACTTCTGTATAACGGCGTTTCAGGGCTTTATTTATCTCTGAAAATTTCTTTCCGGAGTTTAATAGTATTTCTTCAATTTTCTGAGTGAATTTGCCGATATGAGCCATTCCCTGCGAAATTTCAATATGGTCACGCATATTCTGGATTACTTTTTGAAAATTGTTGAGCAGTATGCCGAGACTCTCTTTATCATGTCCTGCCGGGAGTGCAAGAGACTCCGGATAACGTGATAAATAAGGAGCAATGGGAATAATTTCATCTTTTTTGATATCAATACCCTGACTTTTTAATACATCTTCCCATTGACGGATTTTTTCATCGATACCATTGCTGGCTATTTTATCAGCTTTCGATGCAAGTAACACCAGAGGCCTGTTATAATCATGCGCCATTCTTGAAATTTCCGATATAAATTCAAGGTCTGCACCGCTTTCCGGCCTGTCAAGTTCAAGGACAATAATATACATGTGGGCCTTACGGGCTGCATCCCTGATTATTTCATCATGGTGGGAATAGATCGAACCTGCCCCGGGAGAATCGATAATCAAACAATTCGCTAAAACATAAGGATCGGAAAAAGGCAAATAAATATCACCGTAACTGATGCGAAATGCTTTCCGGGATGTCTCGCATGTATCCATTAAGGATCTGAGTTTATTATTTATGTTTTTGGCGGTGAATTTTGTTATTTCCGAAGATTCGGGATTGGAAAAAACGATTTCAGCGCTCAGTCTTCCGGCCTGAATGTCTGAGTTTTGTAAAAACTCGGACGTAATACTCAGTAATTTTTCAGTATGTCCTGCTGAATTTGCCTTGTATGCGGATATTTCCTTACCGAGTACTTTCAATATATTTTCGGCGCGTTTCGAATCGAATTTAATACGTTCTTCCGAATCCCCGCTGTACATTATCAGGGATGAGGCGCTGCTGTCGATTAAATCATCCTTAAGCCATGAGCCTACGGCATCTGTTTCATCAACCCGAAGGAAATAAACGCTGTCAAATTTTTCTTCCGGTTCAGCTTCATTTTCCCCCTGCTTCCGAAGGTCATTACCAACCTGAATCAATGGAAACATACCGCTTTTTCTGTCATGAATTACCGCCTGCGGTTTATCCTGGGTATTGTGAATTCTCCAGGGAACTGCGGTATTAGGCGTTAAATCGGTGTTAAGAAAATCCTCGCCTAACAGGGTGTTGATAAATGTTGTTTTACCGGATTTGAAACGACCGATGACAAGTATTGAAAATTCCACATCCGCGATTTCTTTTGCCATCTGCAAAAATTCATCTTTTGCATTCTTCAAAAAATCGACTTTGCTTGCTTTGTTACAGAAATTGCCGATGATTTCACATGAAGGCCTAAATCGATTGAAAGTGGCAGTCGGAAGCCAGTTTTTGACGGTTCTTTTCCCAAGATTTTTTGCCTGTTCGGAATATTCCCTCATACCTTCGTCACGAAGCTTCAGAAACGCTTCTTTATCTGCTGTTTCAACATTAAAAGCGGGCAGGCTGCGAAGATGTTTGAGATGCGCATGGTAACGCAGCAGATTGAGTACATTTTGCGGCGGTTTCATCAATGTTTCGAGCAAATTTTCATATCTGCCGGTAATGTTAATACGATGCAGCAATCTGTTGTAACCTGATGTATGGGTTGTATTCCATATAAGGTCGAGGCATTTCGGTTCGAAATTGCCGCGCTCCGTTTTATCCGTGATAAAAGCATTTCGGTAAAGCGGCAGGGCAGGAAACAATTCACCGGAATAAGTATCTCCGAAACCTGAATCGATAACTTCGAGATGCCGTTCGATCAAATCCGGATCACTGTAATCCTCCCCATGGTCGTGAAGAACATTCCAGGGTAAACCAAGTATCGGAATAATAACAATTCCCGAATCATTATGTAAAATCGATACCAGTTCACCTGCTTCTTCATGGGTAAGCTGTCTCGGCGGAACGACCAGCCAAATGACATCGGTATATTCATTTATTTCACCGGCATTAATGTTTATTTCGAGATTTTCGAGACGTTTACAGGGGGCTTCAAACCGTATCGATTCAATTGACTGACATAAATCATTCGGACTGTTAAGCAACACATCCTGAAGTTTACGGAGAGCTAATCGTGTGTTTTCGAGCTTCCACGGCTTTTGTTGATTCGAACCTAAAATCAGGCTGCCAGATTCAACCATGTCCCGTATCGATCGATGATCGATCGCTAAATCATCGAGAGCGCGAAATTTATGTTTTGCTACCGGTTTGTTGAAGGTGATCGACAACTTACAGGTATCAGCATAACCCATTGTAACGGCAACAGGACGGGCCTCACGGAATTTCAGATCATCGGATAAATAGGTGATACGGTCATCGGTGACCGAAGCCAGCAGAGACCAGACATCAGTCGGATCGATACATTTCCATACTACCTGAACCGGAGAAGAAACAGAGACTTCGGTTTTGGCAGCATATCCCGACATACTTTGTTCAATATCGGAGATTTTCTGTTCAAGCTCAGTTAATATCGCAAAAGGACAATCCATTCTGCTCCTTAAATCCAATTATTTTTCGCAAACAACTGATTTGTTAGAATAATAATTGATTATTCGCTCCGCTACAAATCATTTGTTATTGTATTATGATGCATTGCCGTAAGTGATAACAAAAGATAATTACAAAAAATATCGGAAAAAACAAGCCTTTACTGCAAAATTTATATACTTTTTCATTTCACCGGAATTCATCTGTTTTTGAAATATATAAATATCTCATTTTTTTCAAGGATTTGACGAAGGGCAAAATAACAATTGCAATAACATATCAAATTTTTATCTTTAGTATATTTTCAAAATTTGCAGGCATTTTACTTTAACCGTAATTTATAAATTAGTTATTTACTGACGTTCTTTCGGAGGAAAAATGACAGGTTTACAAACAGTCGATTGGCTTGTGGTTGCATTATATTTTTTAGTGATATTTGCAATCGCTGTCTGGGTGATCAGGCAAAAGCAAAAAGATACAACGGACTACTTCCTTGCAGGCCGTGAACTGGGGTGGTTCATTATCGGGGCATCTATTTTCGCATCGAACATCGGCTCCGAGCATCTGGTGGGACTTGCCGGGTCAGGCACTACCGATGGTGTCGCCATGGCTCATTATGAGTTACATGCATGGTGTCTGCTGGTACTGGGATGGGTAATGGTACCGTTCTATATGCGATCAAAAGTATTTACCATGCCCGAATTTCTGGAAAGGCGATTCTCACCGGCGGCGCGTATGATTCTTTCGTTCATTTCACTCGTAGCATATGTACTCACAAAAATTGCCGTGGGTATTTTCGCCGGCGGTATAGTCTTCAGCGTTCTTCTTCCCAATATGAATTTTTTAGGTATGGACAGTTTCTGGATCGGATCCATACTTGTCATTGTTCTGACAGGTCTATATACCATCGTCGGCGGATTTCGCGCTGTTGCTTATACTGAGGCGATGCAGACAATTATTCTTGTGCTGGGATCGCTGCTGGTAACCGTATTCGGTCTGAAAGCGCTTGGCGGCTGGAGCGTACTTCGTGAGGTGTGCGGCTCGGAAATGTTCAATCTCTGGAAACCGCTGGTTCCCGAGGGACTCAACAGCACCTGGGCGCCGGTCCGGGAAAGCGGCCGGATGGCATGGTATTTCAACGATAACTATCCCTGGCTCGGGATGCTTATCTGCGCGCCAATTATCGGCCTGTGGTACTGGACAACCGACCAGTATATCGTACAGCGTGTCCTCGGAGCTCCCAACGAACGTGAAGCCCGTCGCGGTTCAATCTGTGCTGCATTCTTCAAACTGCTTCCGGTTTTCATCTTTATTATTCCTGGCATGATAGCGTTTGCACTGGCACAAACCGGACAAAGCCAAGTTATACGGCAGACGATTATGGATTCACAGGGACATATAATGCGTGATAATGCTCAGAGTGCATTTCCGCTGCTGGTATCGACAGTCCTTCCGGTCGGGGTACGGGGTATTGTGGTTGCGGGATTGCTTGCAGCGCTCATGAGTTCGCTTGCCGGTGCATTCAATGCATCTTCCACATTGTTTACCATGGATTTCTATTCCAAATTCAAACCAAATGTCAGTCAGGCTCACCTTGTGTGGGTTGGCCGTGTCGCAACAGCAGTCCTCGTGGTGATAGGCCTTATGTGGATTCCTGTAATACGCGGCGGAAAAGGACTTTACGATTATCTGCAGGGTGTTCAGGCGTATCTTGCTCCGCCGATTTTCGTCGTCTTTTTCCTGGGTGTCCTGAACAAACGCATTAACAGCAAAGGTTGTCTCGCTGCTCTTTCGGTAGGTTTCCTGATGGGATTGATCCGGCTGGCCATCGATACACCGGTCAAACTTTTCACTGACTTTTCCTATCAGGAAGGCACATTATTCTGGATCATGAATAATATCTTTTTCCAGTACTACAGTCTTCTCATAACTTTTGTATCAGCGATAGTAATGATCGTAGTCAGTTATACGACCGAAGAGCCGTCATATAGTAAAATCGCAGGCCTAACATTCTCAACCGTAAGCGATAAAGACAGGGCAGAATCACGGTCAAGCTGGAGCACCGTCGATGTCGCAACTTCAGCGCTCGTACTCATACTTATCGCTGCGGCTTACCTCTATTTCAGGGGATAAAACGCGGAATAAAGAAAAAATTTAATATTAACCATGAAGCACATGAAGTTAATGAAGAAAAAATTTAATAATCATTGCAATTCAAACTGAAGTTATATGACAATAACATAATAAACAATAGTCAATATAAAGATTTAGTAGTAATAAAAATCTTCATGTGCTTCATGGTGAAAAATGGAAATTTATGAAATCAAACGTAAAGTCCCGTGAGAGGATAAAGTGAAATCACCCGTATTTCTTTTGATTTCCTTCTGCCTTCTGCCTTCTGCCTTCTGCCTTTTTCTTCCCAAAAAACACCTTCCCCAAGAGCATCACAAATCCGAATGTCGCGCACACACCTATAATACCGGCCAGGCTTGTCGACAGAAATCCTTTCAGTCCCGGAACAGTATAATCGGGAAATATGCTGAAGACGGATTCACCTGCTTTGCCAATAAAGCCGAGGTCTTCTGCCACACGTTCGAGGCCGTCCGGGTGCGAGGATGCAAACCATGACACAAATCCGGCGGTTACCAGCGACACAGCGAACATTAAAATCACGAACCGTTTCACGGGCGCATATTCCTTTGACCGTTGAGGATGTCGGGTTTGACCGAGAGAATAAACCTGAAAGCTATCACCGTTACGAAGCCCTCGAAAACGCCGATGATGGCATGCACCGCCGCCATAGCCGGGAGAGCAATCCTGAGCGGTGTCGTGCCCGATAATGCCAGTTCAACCGCGCACAGCACCGAGGCTGCCACCACAGTCAGCCATGCGGCGATGGCCAGGGATGGATATTCGGCACGTCCCAGTTTTCGCCCCAAACCAATCAACGGGCCCGATATCAGGCAGCCTAAAATTCCCATGTTGAAAACATTGGCGCCAAGCGCATCGAGTCCGCCGTCCTGAAACAGCAGCGCCTGCATGAATATGACCGAGGTCATCACAATCATGGCGGGCCACAAGCCCAATACCGCGACCGCAAGGGCCGAACCTATCAGATGCCCGGAGGTTCCTCCTGCAACGGGGAAATTCACCATTTGCGCCGCAAAAATAAACGCCGCAAGCACACCCATAACCGGCATACGGCGTTCATCGATGTCGTTCGACGTTTTTTTCAGGGCATACCCCACCGAAGCCGCAGAAATTCCGGTCATGGAAATCCACACTTCCGGTTTCAGAAAACCGGGCGGAATGTGCATAGTCTTAACCTTTCAGGATTTTCATGGCTCTTCTTCGACAAGCCCGGTGATTACGAGTTTCCCATGCTTCACACCCCGTATGCTCAACACACGGTCTGAAAAGGCCCTGATTTCCTTGCCGCACCCCTTAACCAGCATGACTTCGAGGCATGATTTGTGCGTCAGGTGTACATGCATACTCGAAATGACGAGATCGTGGTGGTCATGCGCCAGGTCGGTCAGCCGGTCACCGATTTCACGGGTATGGTGGTCATAGACAATGGTAATGGTACCGATGGAAGCCTGCCTGTCAGTCGAACTTTCCCACTCCGCTTCGACGAGCTTGTTGCGGATCAGGTCACGGATGGCTTCCGAACGGTTCGTATACCCTTTCCCCGTGATTAATACATCAAATTTGTCGAGAAGACCGGCGCCGATGGATACCCCGAATCTTTGAATATCATGTTCAGTCATAAGATACCCTCCCTGTGTTACAATTTTGTAAAAATATAACACAATCCGTGTTTCACTGCAAATCTATTCGTTTGAGTTTTTACCATAATTCTGCTCTTTTATGATATTCTTTTCTTTTACCTTGCTTCAGAAGAAAATAAAATACATTCTTCAGTAAGATTTGTTTTTTAATTTACCTGACATTGCAAGTGTACATTTGATTCACTTGTCATTGCGAGGAACAAAATGACGAAGCAATCTCATCGAATTCATATGGAATCAAATACAAAATTGCCGTGCAGACACACGGGTCTGCCCCTGCAGTACCATGGATTAATGCAAATATAATTGTCTGGTGCAAACACGAAAGTCCATGCAGGGGCGTACCGCTGTACACTTAAAAGGGGAAAAATATTTTGTAGGGTGAAATTCTTTTATGTATCCAGGAGGACAAGTTATGAAAACAACATCGATGATGTTTCTTATTCTGTCTTTTTTAACATCCGGTTTATGCGTTGCCGAAGGAATCGATTACGGCTGGTACACCGAGGGCGATTATATTCCTTCAACCCGCGTTAAAGTCGTAATCCGAAACACTCTCGATTTTGCCAGAACCGACTGCCCGGTAGCGATTAGCCGAAGACAAATGCCGCTGCCCAATATCAGCGACCACTGGGTGACCGTGGTTGATCCTGCTCTCCCATCCGATCCGGAACCTCCTGAGGAGGAGGTGAGGAAAATCGGCGGCTGGAAAACCCGTGCGGAAACCAACGGGCATTACCTTTTCTACCAACTCGACGATCTCGACAGGGATGGTGTATGGGATGAACTGTATTTTGTGATCGATATTGCGTCCGGGGAAACGAAGACAATCTATCTCTACATTCAGCCGCCCGCAAAGACCTGGCTCAGGGGGCTTTACGAACATTATACCCATGCAGTCGTCGGCAATTACGAGCGTAATTTTATCCCGTGGTGGGAATCGAAACTCATGGGATGGAAACTCGCCTATCCCACCGATGTGGATATGTTCGGCAAACG
>JAFGMP010000243.1 GCA_016927495.1 Candidatus Latescibacterota bacterium
GTGGTCGAATTCAACGAAAAATTGATTTCAGAATGCATCCGGGTAATCAGAAAGTACCAAATGAAGGTACTGGATGGGATTCAGCTGTCTTCAGCAATTATTGCCGGACCGGATGTTTTTATTGTTTCCGATAAAAGCCTTTACAAATCCGCTAATAAAGAATTGAAACGGGTGGAATTTGTGGGGTAAATATTTAATTGCTGGATTATGGTATAGCAAAGTTGTACGGTGCCTTTTAATCCCTGCTGTTTTAAAACCGATTTTTTCCCTCAAAACCGTAGACCTCTACGGTCGAGAGTAAAATTTTATTGCTGTTAAGTTATTGATATGTATAAAGAATCAAACCACCGCAGGCAAGTTTCCTAAACCTGGTGTCGCAAGTTCAATTCTTGCTGGGGGTATTTTCTTATACCTATACTAACTTCTTTAAAATCAAAAGTTTAAGCATTTACTATTTTATAGGCCACTCCCCCATTCGAACCGTCATTTTCCAGGAAATTACTATAGAAAAGATGAATATGATCGACTCCTACTCCTTCGGCAACATTGTCATCGACGGCAAGAAATAAACCAAGGATGTAATTATCTACCCGGACGGCCGAATCCAAGGTTCATGGTGGCGGAAGGAAGGGCACACGCTTTGTGCAGCAGATGATATAGCGGATCTGATCGGGAGCGCAACGTTATCTGAAAAGGAGGAGGTAAATAATGAAAGGTCTTAAAATCGCACTTTGGGTAACAGCTATTGGATGTTTGACTGCAGTTCCTTTCATTTTTCTACCTTGGGCTGCGGTCGAAAGTATAGGTTCATGGTTCGGAGTTGAGCAACTGCCTGATACGTTGATTGCAATCTACTTCTTTAAAGTTGTTTTTGGCGTTTTTGGATTAATCGGTGTCTTTTTCATCATCTTAGCCAGAAATCCCTTAAAATACGGGCCCATGTTGCACTTAGGTGCGGTTGGATTAATCCTGTTTGGTCTATTGGCTTTGATTCTCGGACTTTCTATTGGTCTTCCTCTTATCGTGTACCTCGGAGATGGCCTATCAGGCTTAGTTCTTGGTGGTGCTGTTTTTATTTTTTCATCAAAGCCTAACAAGGCTTTGAAAAAGTAAAGTATAACAACATCAAATAGATACCAAAGGGCAAATAGGAAATTGAATGGAACAAAATAAAATCATATCTGAACATAATGAAGAAGCAAAAATTTACGATAGCCAGGTAAAAGAATATGACAGTTATGGGCACGATGTCATATTCGGGATGTGTTTCGAATTTGTAAAATCAAATGAAAAGTTACTTGATTTAGGGATTGGAACAGGGCTGGCATCAATAAATTTTTCTAAAATAGGATTGAAAATCTATGGTATAGATGCTTCCCAGGAAATGCTGAATGTATGTAAATCCAAATCATTTACCAATCAATTACTGCTGCATAATATTGCTGATTTTCCAATACCATTTGATGACTCATTTTTTAATCACGTAATTTGTTGCGGAGTATTACATTTTTTTGATGATCTGACCGGATTGTTCTTCGAAATTAAGAGGGTAATCAGGAAAAATGGCATTTTCGCTTTTACCATATCTCCCTCAAATTTATTTAAAAATGATGAGGATTATAAAGACTTTATTGAATCTCCGACAGGCTGGGGAGTGTCTATTTATAAACATTCACAAGAATACATTAATAATTTGCTTAAAAATAGCGGCTTCGAATTAATAAAAGAACAGAGAGTATTATTAAAGGATGCTGATAAAATAGAACATAATATGGAATTTTCAGTATTAGTTACTCGATGTTTGTAAGTGAGGAGGCAGTATTGCCGGATAACAATTCACTTATCGAATTTCTTTATCAAGTTTTCGAGCATATATAAACCTGCATATTTGGTTGAATACTGTTATTTATATCTATCCTGAAACCGGCGATTTCAATCATTCGCTCCATTATCCATCCCCATGTACTGAACTCTTCCTTCACATGGATAACGGATTCATCTTTCATTGCTTTGCCACCCATTTTCTCGATACTTTCAAGCCATCCATCGATTGAATTTTGATACTCATCTACAGGGAAATTGAAGACAATATCAAACAGAAACAGCTTTCCGCCGGGTTTCAGCATTTCATACATACGCCGAAGGGCAACCTGCTTCCAGAAGTCCGGCAGATGGTGCAGCACGGCGGTTGAAACAATTGCATCAGGCGGTTCACCCTTGTGCTCGTAGGTGAGGAATCCCGCGCAAACAGTCTCGATGTTCTTCAGATTCTGTTCCCCAGCTTTTCTCCCGCACAATTCGACCATTTTCGGTGAAACATCCACGGCATGGACTTTCCCGCAGTGTTTCGCGAAATGCACGGACAGCCCGCCGCTTCCGCAGCCCATATCGACAACAATACTATCCTTTGTCAGTCCGAGCGCATCGATTATCCTTGTTGCCTCTTTTTCGTAGTCGCGGAACCGTGTATGCCGGTTGTCGTAATCCAGTACCACGGCATCATCCGAATAATCCACCCCGGCATGCCTGCTTTCATCGTACTGCCATTGAGGTCCTGATGTCATATATTTACCCCTGAACAAACCAAACTACCCGTGTATCCACCATATTCCTTTGTTCCGATCGGAATTCGTTTCTACTGATTTAAAAGAAAAGTATAAAATACATGCGTTGAAACAGGAGAAGAACACTTTCATTTCCTTTAAACGACAGGGGATTATTTAATCATCGATTCACGGCAGCGGGAGAGATGAGGGCGTATATCGATGCCCTCCCCCTACCGGATAATTTTCCGAATTGATTCGATCAATGCGGGGATATGCAGTTTTATTATGCTCCAGATTTCCTCTGCGTCAACACCGAAGTAATCATGTGCGATGATGTTGCGCAAGCCCTTGATGTTTTTCCAGTCGATTTCGCTGTTTGTCTGCCTGAACTCATCGGAAATGCGGTCGACCATTTCTCCGATGACGACAAAATTCATGCATACGGCGTCAAAACTCTTCTGGTCGGTGAAGAAATCATCAGCATTTGAGAACGGCCGGGAAAAATCAACTATCTTTTCAGCGGCATCCAGAATGCCTTTAAGGGAGAGGCGGTCTTTAGTGTCAGACAAAAATAGCCTCCTTGAGTATTGCATCGCGGGCATATGGTCGCAGATATTTCTCCCTGGCAAGATCGACCCCCCGGTTGAAATGCGATGCGATGAACTCACGGATTTTATTTTTTAAAAGATACACATCGGTATCGGGAGCGTCGAGTTCGATAATAAGATCAATATCGCTCTGGGGAGTCTGCTCGCTTCGTGCAAAGGAACCGAACAGACCAATCTTCACAATATGAAACTGTTTTGTGAAAAATTCACGATTGGCTTTTAAATAATCCAGAATATCCTCTCGCGTTTCCATGGTTCCCCTTGTTCGATTCCATCAATTTTGTTTAATTTTCAATATGCCATATATATCACTTATCATAAACAATAATAAAAATACATGGTTTAGCTGTCTAATGTATGTTGGAAATGGAAGAAAATGAATTCAGGCGACTTCCACCCCGATTTTTTTTCCAAACATGACCGTATGGAATCCCTATACCGATTATTTTTTTCTAACCATGATTATAGGGAATCCCTAAACCGATTATTTTTTTCCAAACATCACCGCAGGAAATCCCTAATCCGATTATTTTTTTTCTGACCATGACCGCAGGAAATCCCTGGACCGATTATTTTTTTCCAAACATCACCGTAGGAAATCCCTGGACCGATTATTTTTTTCCAAACATCACCGTAGGAAATCCCCGGACCGATTATTTTTTTCTGACTACGACCATAGGAAATCCCCGGACTGATTATTTTTTTCTGACCACGTCCGTAGGAAATCCCCAGCCCCGAGGCCGGATAGTAAAAAAAAATATTTTTGTAACATTTCCTTTTATAAACGCGTTTTATTAATTGAAAGTAAAGCGGATGTATGATCGGAAGGCGCCAGGATCAGAGGCATCCAAAACGAAAAACAGGCAGTATCACCTTTGATAAAGGAGCACATTATGAATATATTCAGTTTTGAGTTCAAACGGTCTATCTATTCGCCGACGGATCTGTTTGACCTTGGCACCCGTCTTTTCAATACCGCGGGTGAAAAGCTCAGGCAGGACCCCAAAGGCGAACAGGTGGCCAATGCTTTGAAGGCTGCGCTCGACACCATGGTTACGGTGACCGAACGCGATAAAACCAATCCTGTTACCGTAAAAATACATGGAAAGGATGCGATCCGTGACAATGAACTGCTCATGATCAGGGATACGATCAAGAGCAAAACCCACGATGTCCACGACAGTGATGTTCAGGAAGCCGCGAATGCCCTGTTCAAAGTGTATAATCGTCATTTCAATGACCTGTCAAAAATGGGGTCCGGCCGGGAGACCAGGTCGGTGAAGCATTTCATCGAAGAGATGACGGAGAGTGAGAACAGGGTGCGATGCGACAGTATCGACATCACACCTCTCATTGAAAGCCTTGGCCGGACACAGGCGGAGCTTGAGGCATTGTATGTCGAACGGACCCGAATCGCGCCTGCACCCGGCGAGTACACCCAGCAGAAAGCAATGCGTCTGTTGAAAAATGCCGTAAGCGGGTTCCTCGGGTATATCGATATCATGACAGCCTCTGATGAGCAGGGTATTGTGGAGCTGAAAAACGAAGTCGGCCGCATCCTCACTTATGTTGAATCCATTGCCCGGGCCAGAAAAATCCGCCTGCATAATAACGAAACAGGAGAGCCGGAACAGCCAATAACCAAGGCTGCCTGAGTGCTCCCGTGAACCGGGCGAAAAGGGACTGGAAAAATGTTTTTCCAGTCCCCTTTTGTTGAAAACCGATTTTTGGTCAGATGAAGTTTTTACTTTGTTTGACATTTTGTCTAACATCAGTTATACTATTAAAGTACCTTTCATCGAAAGGACATTTTTATGCAGAAGGTCAACATAAGAGATTTAATGCACAACTTTTCCCATTATTTAAAAGAGGTGAAAGAGGGAGACTGCATTACGGTGCTCGAACGGAATAAAGAGGTCGCCGATATTGTTCCCCACAACCCGAATGTCCGCTATCCGGGATGGAAACGGACGATCAGAAAACGGTCGATTTCCGGTGAATGTTTCTCTGAAACTATAGTGAGAAACAGGGAGCAGGAGAGATGAGGGCATTTGTCGATACTTCCTCCCTCTTTAAAAAATATGTGGATGAAAAAGGCTCCGA
>JAFGMP010000244.1 GCA_016927495.1 Candidatus Latescibacterota bacterium
AAAATATTAATCACATTGACGTCAATTGACCGCGTTGTACGAATAAATTTTCTTTGTAATGAAAACATCTGTGAAACTTTATTAAGTCAGGACAGATCTGTTTCAAAGTATAAATATTCCCCTGCCTCATTTCACAGCTTACTCTTGAATATATAAAATTATCATAATGAAATTCAAATTTATTTATCATTTTTCTTTAAAAAATATTCACATCTAAAATAAAATGATACTCACTACAAAATATTTCTTTTGAAAAATATTTATTTAAAAACTTCATATAATTTATTACGTCATATATCGTGATAAGGTTGTCAGTTTATCTTTTATGTGAAGTCATATCAGATTACTCAGTTATATTGAGAGTATATATAGGTTTTTTACAGTGACAGAACTAATCGGTTGTTTTTAAACCAAAAACAATAATGTTGTATTTAACTTGCCTCTGCACAAGAAAATAAGAATAGTTAATTTACGTATTTTTTAAATATTTCCGGAAATAATATTCCCCTTTGAATCAAAATACGGTAGATGTTTTTATTTATTTTCACTCAAAGTGGATGAATGATATTATATTAAAATTTCGAAAAATTACTGTATCTATCGTGAAATTTATCGTGTCTCAATTTCATATAAAATAAATCAAATTATCATCCGTATTTGACTTGATATATTGCATTAAAGAGTCGTATCAGATATGGCGGAACAAATGGATTCTCACATAAAAGATCCCATGATTAATTAAACGAAAAATATTAATCGCATTATTTATATATTAGATTAACTATTTACAATAAGCACACATAATATTTGGAAATGTCGTTATTAATATTAATGTGTATCTTTTCCTAATGTTGTCTAACAACTCTTATTTTCTGAATAATTGGCAGATCAAAAATCTAAAAGAAAAAATTCATCTATCTTGTTATAATACAGATATTTAAGCGATATTATTCGCAATTATTAAATACAATTGAAAAAATACCCAACTATTCAAACATTATTTCATCACATAAACGTCATTAATAATAATGACACTCTTTAAAATAAAGATTTACTCAATCATAAATAAATAATATTAGTTGTTAGCATATATCTTATGGTGTATATACTATTATAAGATAATAATTATAATCCATGTGACATTAAAATGCCAATATCTAATTAGTCGCGCTGAAATTACTTAAAGTAACACATTAAGGGTTTTATAAATATTTATAATTGACGAAAAGAAAATCTTGGTTAATGTCGCTATAATATACTGAAAATCGGATAAAAAAATAGAGTGAACAGTATGTATTCACTCCACTTTTCTTGTCGCTGTAATTGACGCTTTAAGATACGGCAGGTTAATTATTAAGTGCCGCTTTACGGCTGCATTTAATTTTTCCCTGATCATCTATTCCGATTACCTTAACGTCGATGACATCTCCAAGTTTTACGACATCTTCAACTTTATTTATTCTCTTATTATCCATCTCAGATATATGGACAAGTCCTTCTTTTCCGGGTAGAATTTCAACGAATGCACCAAAATTGACTATTCTTTTTACCGTACCCTTATATACTTTCCCTATTTCAGGATCCTCTACAATCGCAAAGACCATATCATATGCAGCCTGCCCGGCAGCCATTTCAACAGCAGCAATTACCACCGTTCCGTCATCGTCGATGTTTATGGTAGCGCCAGTTTGTTCCTGGATGCCTTTAATTATTTTCCCGCCGGGTCCGATGACCGCACCAATTTTATCGACATCTATTTTCATGGTTATAATACTCGGCGCATACTCAGACAGACTTTCACGAGGTTCTGCCAGGGTCTCATTCATTATACGAAGAATATGGTGACGTCCTTCATTGGCCTGAGCAAGAGCGTTTGTCAGTATTTCCATATTAATGCCATCGATTTTTATATCCATCTGAATGGCGGTAATACCATCTTTTGTCCCGGCCACCTTGAAATCCATATCGCCAAGATGATCCTCGTCACCAAGAATGTCGGATAAAATAACATATTTATCACCCTCTTTGATCAATCCCATGGCAATACCTGCAACAGCTGTTTTGATCGGTACACCTGCATCCATGAGACATAATGATCCGGAACAGATGGTTGCCATAGATGATGAACCGTTAGATTCGAGAATGTCAGAGACAATTCTGATCGTGTAAGGAAAAATATCTTCATGTGGAATAACGGGTGTTATTGCTGATTCGGCAAGATTGCCATGCCCGGTTTCACGTCGTGAAGTTCCACGCATCATCTTGACTTCACCGGTGCTGAACGGTAGAAAATTATAATCGAGCATATAACTCTTATAGCTTGTGCCTTCGAGATCATCGATCATACGCTCGTCAAGTTTAGTTCCGAGAGTGGCAACACCGAGTGACTGTGTCTGACCTCTGGTAAAAAGCGCTGATCCGTGTGCGCGAGGCAGCACTCCCACTTCACAGGTGATAGGACGAATTTCAGTTGGTGTACGACCATCAAGCCTGGTATTTTCTTCAAGAAGTATCGAACGCATCGTTTCTTTTAAAATCTGTTCAAAAGCTAATTTTAAACGAAGTCCATTCTCAGGATATTTTTCTTCGTATGTTATGAGAACATTATCAAAAACAGCATTTAATGCGTTTTTTCTCTCGATTTTATTTTTAATACGAATCGCATTGGTAATATCAGATGCAAAATCTTTAATGATATCATCAACCATTTCATCCGATGTGATAACAGCCTCAAACTCCATGTCCGGAGCGGCAATGTCCGCGCATAACTCACGCTGGAGATCACAAATCGCCTTTATGTATTCTTTCGAAAATTCAATCGCGCCGGTAATAACTTCCTCAGCAACTTCCGAACATGAACCTTCAACCATAAGAATATCATAATCTGAACCTGCCACAACTATATTGATATCACTTTCCTCAAGTTGCTGATAGGTCGGATTTATTACATATTCCCCATTGACATGTCCCACATGAACAGCACCTACAACTTTCTGAAGAGGAACAGGTGAAATAGTACATGCCGCTGACGCACCAATTACACCAAGCACATCCTGATCATGCTGTTGATCTGATGATAGAACATTTACAATAATTTGAATTTCATTACTAAACCCTTTTGGAAACAGGGGTCGCAATGGACGGTCAATCTGACGTGCACTCAGGATTTCTTTCGTATTTGGTCGTCCCTCTCTGCGAAAGAAATTCCCCGGAATTTTTCCTATTGCATAAGATTTTTCCCTGTATTCAACAGTGAGTGGTAAGAAATCTCTATCCGGATTTGATTTTTTTTCAACACAAACGGTAGCAAGAACAGTAGAATCACCATATGTAACCAATATGGAGCCATCTGCTTGTTTAGCTACTCGTCCGGTTTCCAGAGAGAGCGTCTGCATACCGATTTGTTTATTAACCTTTTTATACATGTTTTGTTGTACTCCGGTTTTTTACTTCCTGATATTTAAATCTTTTAAAAGGGCTCTATATGCTTCAATGTCAGAACTCTCAAGATAATTTAAAAGTCTGCGTCTTTTGCCGACTATCTTCATGAGCCCTCTGCGAGTATGATGATCTTTTTTGTTGACTTTAAGATGTTCTGTCAACTCGTTAATACGGTGTGTCAATATTGCGATCTGTACTTTTGTATTACCGGTATCATTCTCAGTGTTTCCGAATTTTTCGGTATATTCCGTTTTTTGTTCTTTTGTTATTGCCATTTGTTTTACATTCTCCTTTTTTATGGCAAGGTGAATTCTTTTGCTTTCTTAATGTCTATATTTATTTGATTAACAAGTTCGTTTTGTGATTCAAACTTAAATATATCACGCAACCTTTTGATAAATCCAATTCTGATTTTTTTTCCATATAAATTTCCGGTAAAGTCTAATATATGCGCTTCGATTGCTTCATATTCTATATTAAAAGTCGGCCTCGAACCTATACTGATAACAGATTGTTTCCGTTTTCCTTCTAACTCTACCCATCCTGCATATACTCCCCGAGGTGGTATAATCTTTTCTGTACTTTCCGGTTCCAGATTTGCTGTTGGAATTCCTATCTTTTCACCAAGGTTATTACCTTTTATGACTTTTCCGCTTATTGAATAATCAACTCCGAGCATTTCCGACGCTATTTCCATGTTACCTTCTGAAATTTGTAAGCGAATTTCAGAACTTTTTACAATTAAACCATTATGTTTAACCGGCTCAAAAACTTTTAAGGTAAAGTGTAATGCCTCAGCTAATTCTTGAAGAGATATCGTTATATCCTCATTTTTTTTCCCAAATCCATGATCATATCCCGCAACTAATGTTCTCATCTTAAGGCTGTTTATTAAAAATTTTTCAATAAAATGTCTTGAAGTGAGTTCTGAAATTTGCTTGTTAAAGCTTAACACACATGTAATATCAATACCGAGTTCTTCAAAGAGCGAACATTTTTCATCCAACGTTGTAATCAACTTGGGAGACACTTCCGGTTTCAGTACGGAAATAGGATGACGGTCAAAAGTGACAACAAGTGATTTTTCGTTATTATTTGAGGCATATTCCGCAACTTTTTGTAAAATTTGTTTATGACCGATGTGAACACCATCAAATGTTCCAACTGTTATTGTTGTATTGAAATCCCAGTTTTCAACAGACCGGGGAAAATCTTTTACTAATTTCATTATGTTCTTCAAAGCGTTGAGACCGGTCTGATATGTTGTATCAGTTCGGCCCGGTTATTTGATGTCGAAATTGATAATAAATTTATCGCATCATATATCGTGAAAATACCTGATGCTGTTCTTCGCAAAGCGGAAAGGTGCGACGGGCATCCGGCTTTTTCACCTAAATCATGAGCGATGCTGCGGATATATGTTCCTTTTGAACAATCAATTTCTAAACGAATTTTCGGGAAATCAGTTAAATCCGAGTCAATATGTTTGATGATTATTTTTCTTGGTTTTCTATCTACCGATATCCCTTTACGTGCTAATTGATAGAGCTTTTTTCCATTCACTTTAACAGCAGAAAACATTGGGGGTAATTGCCTGGATTCACCAATAAATTCATTAATGATTGATTTCAAGTTGTCAAGATCAACCGCTTTTATATCACCGGTTGCAGTTGTTTTTCCATCGCTGTCATATGTATCCGTTGACCATCCAAATGTAATTTCCGCATCATATTTTTTTGAATCATTTTCGAACTGTTGTGCAAGTTTTGTCGCTTTACCTATCAATAGAACCAGAACTCCTGTTGCGTTTGGATCAAGGGTACCCGTATGTCCAACTTTTATATGACCCAGTAAATTACGTATCTTTTTTACTACATCATGTGATGTCCAACCATGCGGTTTATCGATTATTAATATTCCGTTTAATTCACTCACGTTTCTTTTTTTATTTTTTCTAAAAGTTTATCGATATGCATACCGTTAATTGTAGAAGTATCATGTTGAAAGGAAATCGTCGGCAGATATTTAAGAATCACTCTTGAACCAAGAGTAGTTCTAATAAAACCAGTGGCCGCATTAAGAGCTTTCATCGAATCTTTTATATCATTTTCGGTACCTAAAATACTGACATAAATTTTCGCATTCCTTAAATCTTTACTAACATCGACACCGGTAACCGTCACCATCCCTATTCTTTCATCCCTTAATTCATGATCGATGATTTCGGATACTTCACGATGTATTAAATGTGAAACTCGATCACTTCTATTAAATCTTTTCAATTCGAACCTGTTCGTTTAAAGAAAATCAATCTTTGAATCGATAACTTCAACTCTTCGATCACCGTAAACAAGATCGAGCGCTTTTCCCAAAATACTCTGAATGTGCCTTGACTCATTTGATATTGCAGCAACACCGATCGAAGCTCGCTGCCATTTTTCCGTATTATCTATTTCAGCAACAGAAACATTGAATCTGTTTTTTAATCGGTCTTTTAGACTTTTCAACGCAAATCTTTTTGATTTGAGAGATCCGCTTTCAGGTATAAAAAGTTCGATTCTCAAAACACCGACAATCATGAAACGACTCTCCGTTATAAACGCCGCGCTTCTTCCAAAACTTCAATCATCTCAATATTATCACCGACTTTTATATCGTTAAACGATTCTACACCTATTCCGCACTCATAGCCTTGTGTAACTTCAGAGACATCTTCCTTAAAACGCTTCAGCGATGATATTTTACTTGAAAAGATTTCTATATTATCACGGATAAGGCGTAATTTGGCACTGCGTTTAACAATACCGTTTGTTACATAACATCCGGCAATATTACCAATTCTCGGTACTTTGAAGACAGTGCGAACTTCCGCAGTCCCCATTACCTTTTCAGTTATTACCGGTTTCAAAAGACCACTAAGTGCTTTTTTTACATCATCTATTACTTCATAGATTATTTCGTACAATTTTATATCGACGTTTTCACTTTCTGCAAGAGCTTTAGCCGCAGGTGCGGGACGAACATGAAAACCGATTATGATTGCTCCTGATGCTGCAGCCAAAAGAACGTCATTTTCATTTATTCCACCTACTCCCTGATGAATAACTTTTACCCGGACTTCTTCATGAGTTATTTGTGTCAAAGAGTCGCATAATGCTTCCACCGAACCGTCGACATCAGCTTTGATAATGAGATTAAGGTCTTTAATCTCACCATCTTTTATCTTATCATAAATATCGGTTAACGTAACTCTCTTCAGTCTTCTGAAATCCTGCTCACGTTTCATCAAACGTCGTTTTTGTACGATGCTTTTTGCTTCAGCGTCATTGTCGAAGGTATATAATTTATCTCCGGCCTTTGGTACCCCATCCATACCGAATATTTGAACCGGTATTGAAGGTCCGGCAGCGCAAACCTGCACACCATATTCATCAAACATTGCTCTGATCCGCCCCTGAATCATACCGGCAATAAACGGCTCGCCGATTTCCATTGTTCCGGACTGAACCAAAACAGTTGCAACAGCCCCACGGCCTTTATCGAGTTTTGAATCGATAATTACTCCTGATGCTTTTTTAAAAGGATTTGCAGTAAGTTCGAGCATTTCAGCTTCAAGTAAGATTTTTTCGAGTAATTTATCGATGTTTATTCCCTTTTTGGCTGAAATTTCCTGACATTGATATGTCCCACCCCAATCTTCCACTAAAATGTTGTGTCGTGCAAGGTCGCCTTTAATTTTCTCGGGATCGGCAGTCGGTAAATCAATTTTGTTGATAGCAACGATAATAGGCACTTCTGCTGCTTTTGCGTGATTTATAGCCTCAATCGTTTGTGGCATCACACTGTCGTCTGCCGCAACGATCAGTATAACGATGTCAGTTACCTGTGCACCTCTCGCACGCATAGAAGTAAAAGCATGGTGACCGGGCGTATCTATAAATGAGATTTTCTGGCCGTTTGGAAATGCAACTGAATAAGCACCGATATGTTGAGTGATACCGCCTGATTCACCATCAGCAACATGTGATTTTCGAATGAAATCGAGCAGTGAAGTCTTGCCGTGATCGACATGCCCCATAACAGTAACTACAGGAGGTCTTGGGAATACGTTGTTTTCATCATCCTCTTCAATTTCACGAGCATGTAATATGTCTTCTGCATATTCACCAAGCTGTTCAACTTTAAATCCAAATTCTTCCGCAAGCAACTCTATAGTATTCATCTCAATACGTTGATTGATGGAAACCATCATACCCAAATCCATGCATTTGGCTACAAGCGAATTTACCGGAACACCCATTTGTGTCGCAAGTTCAGACAGAGATACGAATTCACTTACCTTAACCGTGTTACGATCATCATGTGTTTCTTCGATTTCAGTTGATTTAACACGGCTTTTCTTAGATTTTGATCGTGTATCGCTGCTGATGCTGGCCATGGTCTTTTTGTAACTTTGCTGGACTGCAACCTGATCTATTTTTTTACGGTGTTTACGGCTTTTTTTTGATTTTTTCTCAAGCGGATGCTCTTTTTTCTTCAAAGCTTTCAATTTTTCAATTGCAGCTTCTTCCTGAGATTGTTTTGAGTCTTGTTTTATAGTTTTTTTCTTCTTTTTTTTGCGCTTTGATAAGCTGGGAGGTATTTCTTCACCTCCTGTTCTTTTATTTATGGCTTCGCTGATTTGCTTTTTCTTTTGAATGTCTTTTACTGCCGCATCATGTTGTTTTTCAAATTGTTTTTTTATATTGGCATACATTTTTTCATCGATAACGCTCATGTGACTTTTAATTTCAAATTTCATTTCTCTCAACATCAAAATGAGCGCTTCGGAGGAGATATGATATTCCTTTGCTACCTGATAAACACGTTTTTTCTCCATGCGCTCCTCCTTTTCAAATATCAACTAAACATGCAACAAAATATATGTTTTGTTAAGCATATAAATTCATTATATGGTACTATTCTTCCGAATCAGTTTTATTGGGGGGTTCAGTATTCTCTGAATTCAATTCACGTTCCCGGAAATAATCCTTTGCCATTTCAATTAATTTCTCCGCAGTTTTTGGACCTACACCGGGAATCTGGAGAAGTACATTCACATTGGTCAGAGCGAGATCACGTATTGTATTGATACTATGGCCATTAAGATTAAACACCATTTTTTCGCCTATACCCTTCATATCGATGAGCAGACCTGCTTCTTTTCTCTTTTCCGCTTCACTTTGTACATATACCGATTGACTGATAATGTTTACAGTTAATCCTGTCAGGTTGCTCGCAAGCTCAGCGTTTATTCCGTTTTTTCCAATCGCCAGAGATAATTGGTCATCATCCACCACCGCCGTCAATTTACCTTCAACACGGTCAATATCCACCCTGAGAACAGGTGCAGGGCTTAATGAACGAGAAAGAAAAGTTGATATATCATCACTGTATTGTATAATATCAATTCTTTCATTATTAAGTTCTTTTACAATACCCTGAACACGTGAACCTTTTATACCGACACAAGCCCCGACCGAATCAACCCTGGGATCTGATGAAAGAACAGCGATTTTCGATCTCTCCCCGGGTTTTCTGGCAACACCTTTAATCTCAACAATTCCTTCGTATATTTCCGGAACTTCAAATTCAAAAAGTTTGGCAAGAAATTTCGGATCAGTTCGTGATAGTACTACCTGAGGCCCTTTTGCGTCACGCTTGACCTCCACAATGAGAGCACGAACAGTATTTCCCTGGTGATAACGCTCACGCCGAATCTGATGTTTATGCGGTAAAATAGCTTCAGCTCTCCCAAGATTGATATAAATATCACCATGCAAAACCTGTTGTACCGATCCGGTAACAATCTCATTGATACGCTGGCTGTAGTCTTCATATACTTTATCGCGCTCAGCTTCCCGAACTTTCTGTATCAGACTTTGTTTTGCCGAATGAATCGCATGTCTGCCAAAATCCTCAAATCTTAATGGTTCGACAACTTTTTCTCCGACTTTGGCTTTTGGATTAATATGACGTGCTTCATCTAAAGTAATTTCACAAAATGGATTTTCAATTTGTTCAACCACATCCCATTCAGCAGCCATAGAAATTAATCCTGTATTGAGATCAATATCGACGGTCACATGGTCTGAATCACCAAAACGCTTTTTGGCTGCACTTAATAGTCCGGCTTTTAGAGTTTCAACCACAAGGTCACGGTTGACATTCTTATCACGTGCTATCTGACCGATTGCTTCAAGAATGTCGTATCTTTGATTTATACCGGAGTCACTCATCAACATATTCTCCAAGAGTATTTTTATTTAATAATTCAAAAAAACGTCAATGCTGCAAAAAGTACAACATTAGTTATATATTAAAAAAGTGAGCCTCCTTCTGCCCACTCCGTTCATAGCTTAATAATATATATAAATTTCTAAAAGATATGCAAGGAATTTTTGACAATTTCGCTAAACACGAAATATTAATCATTGAATCTTAAATAATATCGAATCATTAAAATAAACTGTAGACATTGAAAAAATAAAAAATAATGATGTACTTGTTTTTTTCCGCTACCTTTATTACCGACTTATTTGAAATTGTCTGATAAAAAAATTAACTATTTTTTGCCAGGTTTCAGAATTATACCTGCAACACCCAATTTTATGAGTATGTTTAAAATTTCCCCGGAAAATAATCCCATCACTAAAACCGGGGTGGATACATCAACTATTAGCTTTTTTACTGCAGATCGAATTATATCTTTATTGTTTGCGGTGTTTCCTTCAATTGCGATCATTAAAAAATCAGCTTCATTCTGAATTCTGAAATCAGATAAATTGTTAATGGACCCTCTATACCCGATGATGAATCCGGAGTATGTAATTTTCCTGCACTCTGTCACCGGTATACCACTCTGTGACAAATTGACTCCATCGGCGCCAAGAATCAATGCGCAGTCCAGACGGTCGTGGATAATTATCGTTTTGTTATTTTCTTTACAAACTTTACAAACTTTTTCAGCATATTTTAAAAATTCATCATCAGATGTCCGGGTGTTTTTATACTCGACAATACCTGCTCCCCGCTCTATCACTGACTGTGTTATCAATGTTAGATCATCACTTTCATTTAGATATTCATGGTCAATTATAACATACAATTTAAGATTCTCTGGAGTAAGTTTATTACGTGTTATAAATTGCATAATAATTGATTTTTCAATGTCATACAGGCAAAAACGAATCTTTTTGAATCGTCCGGATAAATGAGGATATATAAGTTTGCTATATTCCTCCAATGTTCGTAAAGCCTCCTGTGCTCGGCTTGAATTTGCCTGAATGACTGCATTTATATCCGGGCGGGTTCGCTCAGATTGTGACTCACCATCACGTAGTACATCATATTCCGAATCACGTGCTTCAATAAGTATATTAGTTAAATTCTTTTGTGATTTGACAATATCGAGAATCTCATGACGCAGTTCTTTGAGCGATCGTACATGATTTTCATTATTAAAAAGCATACGAACAGTTTCTTCAATTACCCGTATACCTTCCTGTGCACGATTTAAATTCGCATCAAAAAGACGAAAAATATTTTTATCAAAATAATTCATTATTTATTCATGAAAACTGTTATGGGTTATATCGAGATTATTAATAAAAATACTACTATGGCGTGGAATAATTTCAAATCAGGTATTTTAAAATTTTAATTCACATAAATGGGGATGGCAACTAATTCCGTAAAATTTATTCATTCGATATATCACAAAAATTAAGTGATATATGCCCTTCCGATTGTTCCTGTACTATTTTTACCATCCAACCCTTTACTTTTTCTCCATGAATAGAAATAGTTTTGGGTTTTTTTTCCAGTACTTTTGTTTTAGGATTTAAGCCGGAACATTTTCCTTTTATATCCCTGCAAAAAATCCATTCGGTGCCAATATCGGCATTCTTCTGAGACATTATTTTACTCCTCGTAAAAAGCACAAATTATAAGAAATATAATAATATTTTTCAATTATTCTTAAAAAATATATTATAAATTCTTTCTACTTTTTTTCGACTTATATATCCTTTGACAAGTTCCATAAATATTCCTATATCGCGATCAAGGTCAAGATTAACGCCATCATAATAAAAGACTCTGCAAGGTATATTATTATGATCTTTGGAAAATGAAGGATAAACTGCTTCACTTACAATACCGTTCATGCACGAAAACGGACTGATATCGACTATCCCGTCAACACCCTTAAAATAACTATATCCTGATCTTCCCAAGCTCAACGACATTTCACCAAGAGCACTGCGTGCCGGCAGATAAGGTTCTGCAAGTTCTACTATTTCAGTAATATCTTCCGGTTCCTCATAACCAATGAAGTCATCATGGAACGGTTCAAGAAGTTTGTGTTCGTCTTTTTTCATGATGTGGCTTTTTATCTTTGCTATCGCCATATCGGTCGAATATTTCTTTCCATGCCGAATCATGGTGTCCATTCGACTCCAGTCGGTATAAAATACCCATTCGCCAACATCGGCCAACCATGTTTCCGCACCGTGCTCCTCAAGTTTTCTCAGCATATTTTCATTGGCAAACCGGTTATGGCGGCAAAATATTTCGCCGACCACTGCCAGAAGCGGTTTACCCTTTATATATTCCGCATCAATTGATCTGAAATTATCACGTGCATGTATAAGACATTCTTTTAGAAGTGACAAGCGTTTGGGATAGGTCAAATTTTCACGTTCAAGCACTTTTTCAACCATTACGAGCGATTCCTCATAAACGGTATCGGTAGTTCCCTTTATTTTTTCATAAGGTCTTGTTTTTAGGAGCATTTTCCGTAAAATATCTGCCGCTATGAGCGCAATCCAGGCTGTTTTGAAGAATGAAGTTCCCCCAATCCCACCATATCCGTCTTTTGAGGAAGGTGATATAACCAGCACATCATCCAGTCCGAGGTCATCCAGCACTTTGTTGAGAAGCGGCCAATATTGTCCGAAACGGCAGGGACCGTTTGCTGTCGGTAATAAAAATGCAGTTTTTGAGGGTTCAAAACCTTCGGATCGTGTAACTTTAAGGAAATCACCCAACGTTATTTTTTCAGGAAAACACTCTTCACCTGAAGAATATAGAGCCCCCAATTCAAGAGTAGTTTCATCTGAAGGTGGAGTTATTTGTGCTTCTATTCCCTTTGACCTGAACGTTGCAGCAAGCACTCTGCCTCCAGCCTGAGTCATAGGAGGTATATATAATTTCCTGCCGGTTAAGGCCTTTTTACCGTCACTTTTCACAACTAACCCTCCAGGTGCTGAGGAAACCTTTTGAATCCAGATATGCTTCGCATCTTGTCATCATACCTGCATCATTTGAATGGCCGTCAAACTGAAGAACAAGAAATGGCCTTCCCAATGCTTTCTTTAAATACTGTTTTATAAATGAATCCGGTCCGCATTTAAAATTCGTGATGTAAATTATATCAAATTGATTTTCCTTTGAAAGCTTCACCGCCGTTTGAATAATTTTTTTTCCATAATTCCAGTACATATTTTCATTGATATGAGATATATCTATACCTTCCATGTCAAGAAAATCCATGGGTATGACATTAATACCATAGATGGTTGCCAATTTTGAGGCCACTGATAAATTAATCGCCCTGTCATAGATATTATAAGGTCTTCCTACAAGAATAATCGCTTTTTCACCGGTTACTTTTATACGTTCAACCGACTTTTCACCTATAGCAACAAGTTGACGGCGAAATTCTTTCTGGGCTTCAAAAGCTTTATCGACAGCGCTATCCGAAGCTTTACGGGATATTCCAAGTTTTTCCACACAATAAAACAATTCTTTTTTAATAACTTTTTCCCCATCGCGGAAATGTAATGTTGGTTTTAAAATACGGTCGCGGTGAGGATGAAATGACGGTGAGTGTTCAGCAATGAAAGGTAAAGTCATACCCCACACACAAACAAATGATTCATATTCGGGAGTCTCTGTTTCAGAATTAATTATGTTAGGTAACCATATATAATCGACACCTTTATCTATGAGATCTTTAATATGTCCATGCGCTACTGTAATCGGGTAACAGGGTTCGGCAACGACACTTTCGATACCGAGATTTGCAATTGATGTATTTGTGGTATCCGATAGCACTGTGCAAAAACCGCATTCGGTTAGATAGATATTGTAGAAAGGCAACCTGTCGTACGTATACATAGACATCGGAATACCTATTGTCGCACCCGTAGTCCCGTTTTCAATATAAGTGGCTTTGATAAGTTCATCTCTTTTTTTATATAAATCATCGATAACCGGTGTTTTGGGTATTTTCTTTCTTTTACGATATCTCTCGGAACATTTATCACCCCAATAGGTTTTGTCACCATCGACGGTAAATTCCTGAACAGTACAGAAATTACTGCATCCCTTACAGGTAAATTCTCTCAAATCATACTGTACTTTGGATAGGTCAAAACCTTTAAATGTGGTTTTAATGTTAATTGCTTCCATTTTTCGTTTTGCCAGAAGAGCGGCACCAATTGCACCCATTACCCCATTATGCGGAGGAACAATTATTTCTTTACCGGTTACTTTTGCGAATGCCGCAGCGACAGCATCATTGTAGGCCGTTCCCCCCTGAAAAAATATGGTTTCCCCGATTTGTCTGTCACGAACAACTCTGTTGAGATAATTATACACAACAGAATATGCCAAACCGGCAATAAGATCCTCTTTGAGGGCTCCTCGCTGTTGAAACGAGTTAAGATCTCTTCCCATAAAAACAGTGCATCGTTCACCCAATCGAATCGGATGTTCAGAAGAAAGTGCGATTCTGGCAAATTCATTAATGATACTGATGTTGAGATCTTCCGCCTGCTCTTCAAGAAATGAACCTGTTCCCGCTGCACAGGCATCATTCATGGTAAAATCAACAACTATCCCATCTTCAATAGATATATACTTTGAATCCTGACCACCTATTTCAAATATGGTGTCAACTTCTTTAGTGAGCATGGAATGACAAATATGCAGCGCTCCGGTTTTATGAGCTGTTATTTCATCATTTATTGTGTCGGCGCCGATGAGAATACCGATAAGTTCACGGCCGGATCCAGTCGTGGCAACACCCTTTATATCGATTTTATCGCCAATTTCATTATTTATTTCCTTTAATCCCTCACTGACAACCTCTATGGGACGGGCTTTTGTTTGTGTATATATCTCTTTTATAACCTTCCCACTTTCATCGATTACAACAAGATTGGTACTTACCGAACCGATATCCACTCCAAGATATGCAGGAATTCTGGCTTTAGTGGACGGAAATGTGAATTGTGAAACATTTTCTCTCAGTAGTTTTACGGAGTCAAGCGATAATTTTTCGTAGGAAGGGAATTGTTCACCCCGACTGGCACTTTGCTTTAATACAACTGTTGATCGTGTATGTTCGAGCGATCTGATTGCACAACCTAATGCTCCAAGCCAACACATTGTCTCGGGAACAAAAATTTCATCATCATCAAGCTCAAATATATGGCGTATAGATTGTAGCATCCCGGAGTTCATCGATACACCGCCAATAAAAATCACCGGAGGCACTATTTTTTTTGATCGGCTTATCACGCTTTTATAATTACGGGAAACTGCATTACATAAACCTTTAAGGACTTCATCAGGTAGATATCCCCTTTGCTGCGCATGAATCATGTCTGATTTTGCAAAAACCGAGCATCTTCCTGCGATTTGCGCAGATTTTGCCGCTTTTTCAACTATTTCCCCAATATCTTCAATTTTGAATTTAAGTCGTGATGCCTGCTGATCAATGAATGCGCCAGTGCCCGCCGCACAATCACCGTTGGTCCCATAATCTATGATGTTCAATCTACCCGTGGATTTATCCTGCTCAAGTAGTATGAATTTTGAAGTTTCACCACCCATTTCAAACACTGTTCGAACTTCCGGGTAGAACTGATTTATTGCTTCAACAATTGATGCGAATTCATTAATTACATGAACATTATACCGTGATCCGGCAAGTTTAGCGCCCGATCCGGTAAAGGTGATATGCACTTCATCATCTTTAATATGTTCTGTTATGGAAGTTAAAATGTCCTGAACAGCTTTCAGGGGTTGTCCTTTTACGCGACGATACCGTGATAATATTGTCGTATAGTTGGAATTTGCACGATTATGAGCAACCTTAAAAAAGTCCTTTTTCTCCGCAAGTGATAATATAGCAGATTCATTATTTCTGTCGCTTATGATTGCTGCTTTAATACTTACAGAACCAATATCAATACCTATGCCAACAGCCATAACAATCCTTTGAAGTGTGTTTTCTCACAATTTTTTCTTTAAAAAAATATATTTTATACTTAATTTACAATATTAAGTATTGTTTGTAAATCATTCTTGTCCAACGATTTTTGCCAGAGTAATACTTTTTTGCTCCTGGTATTTGCCTTTTTTGTCGGCATACGAAGTTTCACAAAGGCCATCTCCACTTAAAAAAAGTACCTGCGCTATGCCCTCATTTGCATAAACTCTGACAGGATGACCGTTTGTATTGATCAAAGAAATGGTAACGAAACCTTCCCATTCAGGTTCGAAAGGAGTAACATTGACTACAATGCCACACCGTGCATATGTTGATTTTCCGAATGTGACCGTAACCACATCACGTGGGATTTTGAAATATTCAACTGATCGGGCGAGCGCCGTCGAATGAGGCGTCATTTCAAGCACATCACAGGTAATTTCCGTAAAATTATCCGGGTTTTGTGTTTTCGGATCAATTGAATCCGCATGTGAAAATAATTTGAATTCATTAGAGATTCTCATATCATAACCGTACGAAGAAAGGCCATAAGATATTTTACCCGCTCGTGAAATACCTTCAGCAAAAGGAGTTATCATGCCTTTCTTTAAAGCCATTTTACGAATCCATGTATCCGGTTTTACCATTTAACCATCCTGCGCGTTACATACTTTAATTGCGGTTTGAACAATATCCGATATAATATTTTCAAGAGAACCTTTCATATGAGCTCCTGCCGCTTTTCTGTGTCCGCCGCCACCAAGCATTGTGGCAATTTCATTTGCGGAGATTGGTTCTTTTGTGCGCACACTCACTTTAAACACATCGTTGTTCTCCTGAATTACCAAAAACGCTACTTTTATTCCTTTTATGATACGTATCTGATCGATTATTCCTTCCGTATGTTCACGTAGTGCGCCGGAAGCCTCAAACATTTCTGTTGTTGCGACTGAATATGCTATTCTTTCACAGTTCGTAACCTCAACTTTAGATAATACAAAACCAAGCAATTTTTGCCGGCATAATAACTGTCCGTTTTCCAAATGTTTTCGTACATCGGCAATCTTTGCACCTTTTTCATAGAGTTCAGCCGTGATTTGATGCGTTCTTTCGGTTGTATTGCTGTACCGGAAAAAACCTGTATCACTTATGATTGCCGTCAAAATACACAGAGCGATTTTTTTGTTGATCAGTGAATTATCCATATAACACAAAAGGTCATAGATAAGAGTTCCGGTAGAACAGGCTTTTGTATTGAGAGCGATAATATCTGCATCGACCAATTCCGGAGGATGATGGTCGATAATGACTTTACGGGCATTATTGTCGACGAGGAAACCGGCAATATTGCCACTACGGTCATACCGTCCCATATCAAGAAAAATAACAAGATCGCCTGATGCAGGACCGTTTGATGATAGATCGCTCCCGGCGCAGCACTCAATCATGTTATCCGGGTCAAGAAATTTATAATTGTCAGGTGTTTTTGATTCAATAATGATACGGATTTGTTTGCCTGTAAGTTTTAAATAATTCCCCAAAGCCATAACGCTCCCGATTGCATCACCGTCGGGATTGACATGAGTTGAAATAAAAATTCTATGAGAATTTTTTATTTCAGCGGCAATTTGTCTCCATGCATATTTATTTTCAGGATAATGTACCATATTTTTACAATTTGTTATAATGTCTCGTAATATTTTTTTAATAATAGCGCATCATCTTCTAATGACGGACTTTCACAAATCAGGAACCCGCATACCTCATAGTCTTTCAATACTTTTAGCAAATCTTGAAAATTAAAATCAGATTCTTTGATTGAAAGGTGTTTCTTTTCGCCTTTATCCCCATATTCGATACCCGATACATGCATATGCATGCGTTTCAGCTCGCTGTCTCCGAGTGTTTGACGTATCGAATCGAGCACAGATTGAAACTCCGACGCTGAATTATAAACTCCGGTTCTTGCATAAAGATGTGCCCAGTCAATACATGGGTGTATACCTTCAACTTCTTTTGAAATTGCCAGAATTTCTTCCAGCGAACCGAATTGTGTCGGTTTACCTGTTAATTCCGGGCTGATATCAACTTTATTTTCAAAAGAGTTAATGGTTTTCAGGAGATTTGATAGTTCATTTTTTATGGTGATAAAAACTGATTCGGGAGGTTGGCCCAGAAAAAAACCTGCATGAAATGTGATACTTTCCGCGCCGCTTAATCCTCCGAAATATGCCGTGTTAAGGACTCTTTTTCGGGATGCTTCACGTTTGTCCGGATCATCAGCGTTTAAATTGATATAATATGGGCCATGAGCAGTGAGCCTGATACCATACTCTTTTGCGGTCTTTGCAATTTCACGCGCCTTCTCTTCTCCGGGAAATGTTCCCCTGACGTATTCAAGTTCCATTATGTCGAGATCAAGTTCTTTCAGCCGTTTTATTGCCGCAACAGTGTCCCGTGGTTTTGCTGAGTTAGGTGTTCCTGCGGTTCCAATAAGCAACCTGTCCACATCCCTCATGTAACGGCCTTTCGGATATAAACGCTGATTTCACCATTATTTTCTGACATTCCGAGAAATTCGTTTCCGGTGAGTGAGCACCAGTTTGGCATATCGTTTTTTATACCTTCATCATCAGAAATGACGGTCAGCGTTTCACCCGATGTCATCTCTTTTATTTTATTGGATGCTTCGATAATAGGTACAGGGCAGAATTTACCAACTGTATCGACACTGTAGTCAGTCTTCATTTTTTCCTCCCGACAGCTTATTAATATGTATAATAGAGTGAGTAAAATCAATAATTTTGTTGTCGGCATGTGCTCTTTATTTTATATTAAACGGCCAAAAATTAAAAAAGGTGCATACAAAAAGGATAACTCAGAAATATGGAATTTTTGGATATTCTCATGGAAAACGGTAATAAAATAGGTACCGCCTCAAGAAAGAAATGTCACGACGGTTCGTTTTTGCTTCACGGTGTTGTGCATGTTCTCGTATTTAATGATTCCGGTGATATACTGCTGCAGAAACGCTCTGTAAATAAAGATATCGAACCGTGTAAATGGGATACATCAGTAGGAGGTCATATTCTGTCCGGTGAATCAGTTCATGAAGCATTGATCCGTGAGACAAAGGAAGAATTGGGTATATCCGACACCGTATTTATAGAAATGTACACATTTATAATCAAAAGCGATGTCGAACGTGAATACGTAACTACATTTCGATGTGTGTGGAATGGTCCTATACGATATCCTGAAGATGAAATCGCTGAAGTGAGCTTTTTTAAACATGAAGAAATCGAATCGCTTCTCGGTTCCGGATTATTTACACATGCTTTCGAGACAGATTGGAAAAAATATAAGGAATGGGAAAAAAATACTTGATATACTAAATATCAGGTCAAGAAAACACGATATAAAAAATTCAAAAATAGACGAAGTGTATACTCAGGAACTCACCAGAGCATTTTTTTCATTATGTTTCATTTTTTCCACATCAACAATAATGATAACATTGTTGTTACCATTAACTCGTGCAAATCCCTTAATCGGAGTTGAATGCCTCACGACATCAGGCGGAGAATCGATACTGTCGATGGAAATTGATTGAATTCCATTAACTCTTTCGACACGTATCCCCACCAGGCCTTTTTCACCACTTATGATAAGTATACGTACTTTTTTTGTACGCTCAGAACTCATTTCAATGTGGATACCAAGACTTTTTTCCAGAAAAACCAGCGGTATAAATTTTTTTCTGTATTGAATCATGCTCTGAGTCGAATTTTTTGAGACCAGAGGGTGGGAGTATGATACTGGTACAATTTCAATGACTCTTTCGGCGGGAATACCGAAATCAATGCCTGAAATGGAGACAATGACATATTTTTCTTCAGGCTTTTGCAATAATTCTTTATTATCCGAAATTAATGTCCCTGCATGCCGGATAATGATATCAATGTCGAAACATAAAAGCGTTTCTTTTCTGTTTTGAAATGTTATTTCACTGCTTATGAATTTCATGTGAGTTTGTGAAATTGTTTTTTTACTGTAGGGTGATGTAATGATCAATGTGACAGTATCAATCAACAATCCTGTCATTCCATAGTGATTTTTCACTATAAGAATTCTTGACTTTGAAGTTGTGACAACTTTGGGATTACCCAAAAGAATCCCTGTATCGATTACCGGTAGATTTCTGCCTTTCCAGTATAAAATACCGTATAACGCTGTTGCCGTATCCGGGATAATCCTTACGTCGTTTAGTCGTGTTATCGCTTCGACAGAGTCAGAGGTGATTCCGTATTCAATCTCCCCAATCTTTACAACAAGTAACCCTATTGCTGGAGTAAGTGGCGTTTTTACTTCCATCTGAGAAGCAGCCGTAATCGCTGAAATATCACTTTTTTCAGACATTTTTTGAATTTTTTGATTTTCAGTATTTTTGGTTATCTTTTCCGTAACCGGTCGATCAGTATCTTTTTTCGTTAGTTTTTTTTCTTCATCACATACAGAGGTGATTACAGAGGATTTAACACCAACACCGGCATGATTTTCTTTCATAAATGCTGTAATAGTATCCATTGTCGTGTATTCTATGGATTCCAGAAGTTTAAACTGGTCCTTTATCATTTTCCCGACTGTATTTACAAATACCCTTCGCTGGAAAAGTATCGATTCACCCTGAAGGGGCAGCGCTATCAAACCATCACCGTTTAAAGTGGGTATCATATCAGGGTCTGCACCAAAAAGTTTATTGCCCAGCATATTAATCGCAGCAGCAACCGAAAGACCGTCAACGACATCTTCGTGGAATATCCAGACATGATAATTCCCTTTCCCGCCTTCGGTTACCTCCAGCAAACTCTTAATCTTAAACTCCAGTAATTTATCAGAAAATTGTTTGGCTTTGGTAAAAGGATGATCCATGTTTTCTGAAATGGAAAAACGTACCACATTCCACGATGTTTTTCCATAGCGTGAAAGAGGATTCACATAAACAGTCTCTTCACCTGAAATATGTTGAGCTAATATATCGCCCAGAGGATGTTCCGACACATCGAATGAACCTTTTCCCTCAATTTCAAATTTTTCGACTGTTCTGCAAAAAACATCGTGCAATAATTTTGACTGAGTATTTGGGAAAGATAGCCTGCCATTATTTTCAATTTGTTTTAATTCGATGACTTTTTTAGCGAGACCCGACTTTTTATTAAAATAATCATCCCTGCTTTTGAATCGTGCAGCACTCATATAATCTCCTCAACAAGACTGATAAAGTCCTGTGCACCAATACTTTGAAGATCATATTCCATAATACTCTGACCCATTGCGGAGCTTTCACCGATTTTAACATTGCGACGAATCTTTGTTTTGGCCAGAGTGTCTCCGAAGAATGTGCTTAATTGCTTGACCATTTCACCCGCAAGGACCGTATTTGTGAACATCGTCGGGATTACCCGGCCTATCTCAAGGCCGGCATTATAGTTGTCACGAACTGCATCAATCGTTTCCAGCAGTTTATTCGTGCCGATGACACTTAAATGTTCACAGGCGACAGCAATATATACTTCATCGCTTGCAACAAGTCCATTTACCGTCAATGTTCCTAGTGAAGGCGGGCAGTCTATCAGAATATGATTGAAATTTTCTGTTATTTCCTGAATGGCTTTTTTGAGACGTCTTTCATAACCGATTGCAGCAAAAATTTCGCGTTCAATAGAAGCGAGCAGTATATTCGATGGCGCGAGATGTACTTTTTCTTTAACTTTGACTTTGATGTCATCGATATTTGAGGTTCCTTTCAGGACATCATATATCGTGGCATCGAATGAATCGGGATCCTGACCGCACCATGTGGTCATGTTTGCCTGAGGATCCATGTCAATCAGCAGAACGGAACGTCCCCGACGGGCAAGTTCGAATCCAACATTAACCGCGCATGTTGTCTTTCCGACGCCGCCTTTTTGATTTGCAAAAACTGAGATTTTTTTCATCCATACTCCATATCGGATAAATACACCGACCTGATATATCCGAAATTTATATCTGAAAGAAAATATCGGCCAATTTCAGCCCGATTTAACAATTGTTGAAAAGATATTGCAGGAAAAAGGGCATGCATTTTATTTTAAGGAGAACCTGTATTTCCGAAATCAACCACCACCCACGACATTAATCATATCAAACATCGGCATATACATCGCGATGAGTGTTCCCCCCATTACGACTGCAAGAATTACTATAATTATCGGTTCCATAACACTTGTCAAAACCTCAACAGCGGCATTTACTTCTTCATCATAAAAATCAGCAATCTTTGTGAGCATCTGATCCAATCCCCCCGATTCTTCTCCGACCGCCACCATTTGGATAACCATGGGAGGAAAAACACCTGTCGCTTTCATTGGTTCTGTGATTGTTTTTCCCTCAGAAATTGCACTTATCATATTCTGTAATGCTCGTCTCACAACCATATTCGCAGATGTTTTCGCTGTGATTTCGAGTGCTTCGAGAATTGAAACACCACTTGTTAATAATGTTCCTAAAGTACGGGAAAATTGCGCAATAGAACTCTTTTTAGCCAGATCACCAAAAACGGGTATTTTCAAAAGTAACTTATCGGTATTAAATCGGCCTTTGGGAGTAGCGCGGTATTTTGTATAAATTACAAAAGCTGCAATAAGCGATGCAATGACCGGAAGTATCTTAGCCGGAGTTTTAATAAAATTAGATAGATTGACAACAACCATTGTTGGAGCCGGTAACTCGCCACCAAAATCAGCAAACATTTTTGCAAATACGGGAATTACAAAAATTAACAGCGCTGCAACAGCCAGGACTGCTACAATTGATATGACAATCGGATACATCATTGCGCCTTTTATTTTCCTTTTGAGAGCTTGGGCTTTTTCAAGAAATGTGGCCAATCTCAACAAAATAGTATCGAGAATACCTCCGATTTCACCTGCAGCAATCATATTAACAAATAACTCCGGAAATACTTTTGGATGTTTTGCGAGACTGTCGGCAAGGGAATTACCTGATTCAACACTATCGGTGACTGATTGAAGCACTTTTTTAAAATTGGCATTCTCAGTTTGATCGCTAAGAATTGTCAAACATTGGATTAGCGGTAATCCTGCAGAAATCATGGCTGAAAATTGACGGGCAAAATTAGTGATATCTTCAGCTTTTATACCGGTACCAAAAGATAAAGATAACTTTTTGGGTTTCCGTCTGACCCGTGACACCATAATACCTTTGGAACGAAGATACTTAAAAAGTTCATCACGGTTTGTAGCGGTAATTTCGCCTGTAACGGCTTTCCCGCCGCGCGCTTTTCCCTCATATATGAATTCCGGCATATTCAATCCTAAAGTTAAATTACATTTCGTTTTTTTAATTTAACATAAAAATGAATCAAACATTTTATGTCATTGTTTCACGAATTACTTCCTCATAGTCAACAATTCCCTGTTTCATTTTCAAAAGTGCATCATTGCGCAACGTAAGCATACCGTCTTCGATAGCCTGTTTTCGAATATCGGTTGTGTTTCCGCCATTCAATATCACCTGACGGAGACCGGGAGTTATAACCATTACTTCATATACCCCAATTCTTCCTTTTTTTCCGGTATTATTGCATTTTGGGCACCCTACCGGGCCATATATGACATCATTGTCTTTGATGTCGAGTTCTTCGCGCAGTTCTTCAGGTACTTTTATCGGTTTCTTGCAATCTTTACAGAGACGCCGTAAGAGTCTTTGGGCTTGTATCAGATTTACCGCGGAGGCTATCTGAAATGGAGCAATTCCCATGTCAATCATACGGGTTACCGTACTCGGTGCATCGTTCGTGTGCAACGTCGATAAAACAAGATGGCCAGTCAATGCAGCTTTTACAGCGATACTGCCGGTATCCAGATCGCGAATCTCACCGATCATAATAATATTGGGATCCTGACGAAGAAAAGCTTTAAGGGCTGCTGAAAATGTCATGCCGACTTCATTTCGAACAAGAACCTGATTAATACCGTATAAGTTATATTCAACAGGATCCTCAGCAGTCATAATATTAACATCTTCTTTATTGATACGGCTCAAGGCAGAATACAGTGTTGTGGTTTTACCAGATCCGGTTGGGCCGGTTACAAGAACCATACCATAAGGGGATTCAATGGCTTTTACAAAATCGTGCAGCGCTTTTTCGGTAAAACCGAATGTTGTAAGATCAAGTGTAAGGTTCCCCTGATCGAGGATGCGCATTACAATTTTTTCACCAAAAAGCGTTGGCAGTGTGGATACACGGAATTCTACCGTTTTACCGGTCATACGAATTTTTATACGGCCATCCTGCGGAACACGCCTTTCGGAAATATCCAGATCACTCATAATTTTGAGTCTCGAAGTTACCGCTGCCTTAAGCTTATTGGGAAGCGGAGGCATTTCCATCAAGGATCCGTCGAGCCTGAATCTGACCCTGACCTCTTTTTCAAAAGGTTCAATGTGAATATCCGATACTCCCCTTTTCACTGCGTCAACCAGTAGGGAATTTACAAGTCTCACAAGCGGAGCATCATCGGCATTTATTCCCTCAACTTCATCGTCCGTATCTTCTACTACTTCCAGATCGCCACTCTCAAAATCATCGAGAATGCTCGAAATTGCTTCTGTTGTTTTGTAAATCCTGTCAATTATAAGCCTTATCGAACTTTCCGTGGCTATATATGCTTCAATTTTGTAACCAGTGATAAGCTTTATGGAATCGAGGGCAAAAGTATTGGTAGGATCGGCTATGGCAACTTTAAGCAGTCTGCCATTTTTATCGAAAGCAACAACCTGAAATTTAACTGCAACTTCAGCAGGAATTATATTGACTATATCTTCATCAATTTCATCAACTTTGAGTTCAACGGTTTGTACTCCAAGTTGTTTTGCGAGTGCATCGTATAGATCCTGTTCACTAACATATCCAAGCTGGATTAAATTTCCGCCAAGATTACCTCCCTTGTCACGCTGTCTTTTCAGGGCTTCTTCAAGTTGTTCGACAGAAATCTTATTATTTTTTACAAGCAAATTGCCAATACGTGCTTCAGCCATAATTCAGTTCCATCTCCTTAGGTGAAGCTCAAATTTATCCTCATAATTTCCAAACCACATTCGGGCATCTATTATGATAACATCGCTAATAAAAAAGTTTCCACATAGTAAGTATATCACCAATATGCTTTTTTTGTCAAGCAGAAAGGTTTGATGTATTAAATTTGTACCTCAAAAATTTTATGACGACCCGTAAAACCTTTCAAATCAAAAAAACCTATACAGCGTGTTCTTATATTTTGATCGTTTGACACCATATTTTGGACAACCTCAGTAATAAATATTCTGTCCGACCTTGGCATTTCATCTTTTTTAATACCAAGAACAGTCTGGTGCATGTCATCCACTTTCACAGATTCAACTCTGAATGCCATATCCACAGCCATACCTCTTCGATCACCGTCGGGCAATTTTGATGTCTCCCCATAATGTATTCCGATTCGGACACGAATCCCGCCGAAGGATTTCTGGTCCTTTAAATCACTTAAAAACTGTTTTGCAAGCATAATTGCGGGTTTTACTTTACTCACGATGATGAGGAAACCGTCGCCCGTATTTTTTATATATTCAGCCGGATATTTTTTAAGATTTTTATTTAAATATAATAACAATGTATTTTTGACTTTGCTGGCAATACGGTCCCCCATTGCCTGTGCTATATTTGAAGATCCGACAAGGTCGATAACAATAATCGCTTCGGGAATCGTATCATGTGATACATCCTGATCAACGGTTCTTTCCTGAATACGTCGCGAAAATTTAAAAAATGTATGCCCGATACGAAAAATATCGCCAGGTTGAACCTGTTTAGATTTAACCACTGGATCACCAAGCAGATACGTACCGTTTTTGCTGTTATGGTCGGCAAGAAAAACTTTGCCGTCTTTTGAGCAAATTAAATCAGCATGAAATCCTGATACGTATTGATCGTTGGATATAACAATATCGGCATCGGATGATCGGCCAATTAAATAAGTACCTTCTGATAAGTCAATCCGCTTGCCTTCATTTTCTCCGTTTAGTATATAGAGATGCATAATGTAATCAGATTAAAAGGTTTTAATAAAAAAACTCTGTAAAAAAAATAAATTACACTACATTTATTAAAAACTTATTATACTGAAGCAAGAAAATAAAATAATCCGAAATTAAAGCGGATGATAGTATTTCTATTTGATTTTAATCAATATATTCATTTTTTTTATGCCGTGTCAATGCTAATATCTTGTTATGATTTAACAAATGTACAAGAAATAACTTGACAATATCGAAACCAGAAAATATAGTTCCATATAACAGCGGACAAGAAAAATAACATATAATTAGATAAAGGGGGCTCCACTATGGAGGAAAACTGGGTCATAACCTTGAGTTTCTTAGAATCACCTGACAAATCTCTGATCGGAAAACAGAAATCTTTTTCAAAATCACCGATTTCTCTTGGCCGTGCTGAAAACAACGATATGATTGTGACTGACCCCGCGGTCTCAAGAAATCACGCAATTCTGCGGATTACCAGTGATTTTACCCGTGTTTTTATTACCGATATGAGTACACACGGTACCGAAGTATCCGGGAAAGTTGTACCTAAAGGGCGAGGGAGCGGTTTCACCCTTGAAAACGGTGATGCCATTAAAATTGGTAATACTATTTTACAATATGAACTGAAATTAAAATCAAGCGTACAATCCACGATGATCGGCACCATGGATCGCAGTTTTCTTGAAAAAGCTCCTGAAGTCCCGATTGAAGTAGAAGAAGAGAAAGAAATAGTAGACACCCATAAACGTTCAGCGCCATCTTTTAAAAAGGAAAACCAATTCAGTCCGCTGTATATCGGAATTATAATCATCTGTATTATTATTTTACTTTTTCTTCTTTTCGGATCTTACTTTTTTGAGTAAAGTATCTTAACTCATACTTGATACGGGAGTGAAAATCACGTGATGTTTGAAATGAAAACGGCAGGATTAACGGATACGGGACGAACCAGAACAAATAACGAAGATACATTTCTGATTGATGATTCATTGTTGATTGTTGCCGATGGTATGGGTGGCGCCGCTGCTGGAGAGGTAGCAAGTTCACTTGCTGTCAATGTGATAAAGAGGTATATGAAAGATATTTCATATACCTCAGACAAACGAATTACACAACATTTTGAAATGGCAATTTTAAAAGCCGATTCCGAAATAAAAAAACTGACCAAAGAAAAACCCGAATTAAGCGGAATGGGCACGACAATAATGTCAGCTCTTCACATCAATGAACGCTTATTATTAGGTTATGTTGGCGATTCACGTGCATATTTAATAACTCCTGTGAGTAACGTCAGAGCTTCAAAAAAAGGTAATGAGCCAAAAATCGATATGAACGCAGAAACAGCCGTTCTTAAAAAAATCGATGATGATTATAAACCGTCTGAAAAAAAAAGTATACGGCGTATGACCAGCGATCATTCGGTTGTTATGGATCTGGTAAATTCAGGTGTGATCAATGAAGATGAAATTCGGACTCACCCATTGCGTAACCGTATAACCAGATGTGTCGGAAATTTAGTCGGGCCAGGCCCAGATTTTATCTGGCATAATATCACCGATGGTGATACTGTCATACTTTGTTCCGATGGCTTATGGGAAATGATCTACGATGACTTGATATTAGCCATTATTTCTTCATCGACAGAACCGAAAGAAATCTGCAAACGACTTATCGATGCGGCAAACAATGCCGGAGGAGTTGACAACATTACCGTGATAGCAGCCCAATTCAAAAAAAAGAATTGAGTATCCTGTTTATCCGTCTTTCGCTATACGAAAACCTGTATGTGTGCCTTTATAATCCGGATTTCTGCCCCCGCGAACTGAATTACGAACACTCATGATGGATGAATTCCAACCACCACCCCTGACAACTCGACGATCACCCTGTGAAATACCTGCAGGATTAACATGTAAACCGGCTTCATAAGGTCCCAGCCAATCCATACACCATTCCCATACATTACCTGCCATATCTTGTAAACCGAATTTATTGGATGGATATGATCCTGATTTTTTCAACGATGTTAACCATCCATTTCCGTTATTCCAGTCGTTACCATAGTTGGCGTATTTTTCAGGAGAATCATTACCCCATGGATACAACATTTGCTCCAGACCGCCTCGCGCAGCATATTCCCATTCCGCTTCGGTCGGCAGCCGGGCACCTGCCCATTTTGCAAACGCCATGGCATCATGCCACGATACATTAATAACCGGTCGTCCGGGATTTGCCAGTTGTCCCTGCCATAATGCAGGCTCCGGATGACCGGTACTTCGAAGAAACACAGCATATTGTTCCACTGAAATTTCATTTTGTGACATTTGAAAAGCTGATACCGTTACTCTGTGGATTGGACGACACATCATTCGTTCGTCCATATCGCCCCTGGAATCACCCATTATGAATGTTCCACCGGGAATTGGTATCCAAATTATGCTTGCAGTTTCTACAGGTTTTAACGCGGGTTTTTCAGGTTGAACTTCCGGTTTGAACTCGGACTCTTCTCTTATTGCCACCGCTACGTTTTTTTCCTCAGTCGGTTCAGGAATTTTAGGTTCTTCCTTTTTTCCCGGTATTCTTGAAGGCGGAAGTATTGAAACCGGTTTGCTATCTATAATTTTCGGGCTCTCAGAAGATTTTTCCTTTTGCATGTCAGAAAAACGTTCAGGTTTGCGTTCCTGTACAGGATTTGCCTCCGATGGTTCATCAGTCGATGATTGCGGTTTGAGTTTATCAGTCGCCGGTTTTTTTGATGGGAATCGCGGTTCTGCGTCAGACGGCTTCTGAGGAAATGTTTCTTTTTTTACGGTTTTTTCAGGTTCCGGTTTATCTGTTGACTTTGGCAGAATTTCCTCATGTGTCATATTATTATCTTCTGCCTGATTTTTCATTTCAGATAAAGGTGTACTGTTCCGAAGCGATTTTTTTTCAGGAATCATCGTATAGATTGAGTACATTAAAAGTCCGATCATAATTGCAGACAATGCAGCAAGAACATAGGGTGTACCTGATTTCTTTTTTGAATCCTGTTTAACATCGATGTTAATCTTCTTTTTGCTGTTTTTTATAGAAGGAGCAATGAGTGTATCCCCTAAATTATCCGAAACATCAGATTGAACGGGCTGCTGTTTTTCTGAAATTTCTGCTGCTGACAGAATTACTGTTTCGTCAAGTTTAGCTTTTTTATCTTCTTCCCTATTGCTATCCGAAACTTTTTTATCAGGTTTCGGAGTTTTTGGATTAACGGTAATTTTTGATGGCTTAGACAAAATCGCTTCATGCAGAGTCTTCCCAAGTTCAGCAGCAGTCTGGAAACGGTCATCAGGATTTTTGGCGATCGCTTTCATTATGATATCCGAAAGTGGTTTCGGAACGTTGTTATTCACTCCCTGCGGTACAGGTGGTAGTTCATGGACCTGATTATAGAGCAGGGCAGCCTGAGCGAGACCGTGGAACGGTGATTTTCCGACCGACATCTGATAAAGTACCGAACCAAGGCTGTATATGTCTGAGCGACCGTCAACCTCTTCACCTTTGATTTGTTCCGGGCTCATATACATGGGAGTCCCGATTAACATACCGGTTTGGGATAATTTTGCGCTTTTTTGAGCTTTGGCTATTCCGAAATCCACAACAATTGGCTGACGTTTTTTATTGATAATTATATTTTCAGGTTTTATATCGCGATGTATCACACCTTTTTCATGTGCATGCTGTAAAGCAAAACTTACCAGCACACCGAGTTGGGCTACAACTTTTGGTGTTAAAGAACCGCTCTTTTTGAGTATCTGGTCAAGAGGTACGCCTTCGATATATGCCATTGAGAAATAATAGAAATCACCATTCATCTCGACATCATGAATTTGAATGATGTTCGGATGAAACAGTTGCGCGGCTGTTTTTGCTTCTCTGATAAAACGTGTCGCGAGGTTTTCGTCGTATGAAAGTTCCTGAGGGAGTAACTTTAAAGCGACTTTTCTTTCAAGACGATTATCCACGGCTAAAAAAACTATAGCCATTCCTCCGCGTCCGAGTTCTCTTAAAATATTATAACGATGTGAAACAGCAGCTTTAAATCTTTCTATATAATCATTTTTCCCGTTTTCGCCGGATGCAGAAGGTGTGTTTTCTTCTTTCGGTTTTACCGGACTGAGATTTCTATGGATTTTTGAACCGCAACTGATACAAAAATCAGCCTCATCTCTGTTTTCTGCACCGCATTTGTCACAAAACATGCTATCCTCTAAATTTCGAACAAAAAGTCATAAGAATTGCCAAAATTTTGTTGATGCCGTGTAACTTAAATTTACATCAGAAATTTATATTATCAATAGACTTTCTTCAACTTTTCAGGAAAAATGTTATAAATACCGATGATATTTATAATACCGGCACTTTTAGTAAAGGCAAAAAGCATGCCGTGTTTTTCAATAATCATAAAGTCCTTTAATGATGCACACTATGGGGATTTTTTGTTATTGAGTATATTTCAGTATGTCTGATAAACGGCATAATGTCATACATAGAAATTATTTTTCGACTAATTGTCTCTCTAAAAGTATGCAATCAGCTTTTAACATTTTTGTCTATGATTTTCTACTGATAGTGTCAATATAATACGTTTAGTCGATTTTTCTTTATTGTATGCATTATTAAAATGATGACAGCTTAATCTGCCTACTAATTTTTTAATTTCGGAAACATTGCATTTGATAATATAATTATTATATATAGATAATTAATGAATTCATTTAAATTTATTTTGGGGAACTGGCAAATATTTTGCTT
>JAFGMP010000245.1 GCA_016927495.1 Candidatus Latescibacterota bacterium
CCTGCTATGTAACGAAATTATTACTGATATATGAAGAGTAGATTGAGAATATTAGTTCTTAATCCACAGTTTATTGAATATTTATTTTAATCACATCACATGGCCATCTAAATTGAATATGAACCATAATATAATTCGATTTAACAACCAAACTCACATACCATTATGGATCTCAGTGGAATAGGGATCAGATACAGCACCTTGTCAGATTTCGTTTGTATGTTCCACAGTTATGACTACATTTCCCTTTTTGTGTCCTTTTTCGACATAGCTGTGCGCATCGACAATCTGTTCCAGCGGATAGTGTTTATCTATTGTGGCTTTTATTTTCCCCGCTTCAATAAGCTCTTTGATGAAAATCAGATCTTCGGGCTTTTCGACCGCCAAAGCACATATTACTTTCTTGTTTCCTGTTATAGAAGTCCTTAGCATTTGAAAAAGTTGCCTCATCTTAAAGCTTGCTAAAAGATAGCGCCCGTTTTGCTTGAGCGATCTTTTGCAGCGCGAAAACGAACTCTTGCCCAATATGTCAAAAATAAGATCATATGTCTCACCATTTTGGGTAAAATCATCTTTAGTATAATCGATGACTTTATCCGCACCCAGAGATTTCACCAGTTCTATTCTCGGGGTACTGCATACCCCCGTAACATCAGCACCAAAGTGAAACTTTGCAAGCTGCAACGCTGCTGAACCTATCCCCCCGGAAGCACCGTTAATAAGAACTTTCTGTCCGCTCCTGATATCAACTTTTCTTAGTAAATTCAACGCCATGAGCGCCCCATAAGGAACAACTGCTGCTTCCTCATAAGTCATATTGGCCGGTTTGATTGCCACACATCCGTCTTCGGGCATACATAGATATTCGGCATAAGCACCCATGTTTTGACCGCGATATCCAAAAACCCGGTCACCTTTCTTGAATAGTTTTACATCTTTGCCTGCTGCTTCAATTTCTCCGGCGAATTCATTCCCTAATATTTTTTTTCTTGGTTTTCTGAAACCAAAAAATATTAGGCTCGGAAGCCAGAGCGGAAAAGGCATATTAAATTTACTAAGGGGTATATTTTTAAAATTACGAGCCATAACATCACCGTAATTTACTGACACCGCATGGATTTTTATCAGTATTTCATTGTCTTTAGGAACAGGTTTTTCTACTTCTTTAAGTTGAAGAACATCCGGTGGGCCATATTTAGTGTATACCATCGCTTTCATGCGTCTATTCCCTTTCTATATAATCATTTCCGGTTATCAACTTGTTTCCACTGAAACCGGTTGCTGAACCCTCACACCTTTAATTAAAAGCCATAGACACAACAGCAATTCCGCAACAGACGCTGAAATAACAACGAACAAGGAACCTATTGCTTCATACACAGGAAACAGAAAGTATGTAAAACTCTCTGTCAAATACCCAAAAGATGCAAATACCAGTAAGACACCCAATATTCCGGGGAAAAGGTCAGACTTGATCAGCAAATACCCGAGCAAGAAGCAATGTACACCAAAAAATGCCCCTGCAATAAGATATCCGTATCTATGCATATTTAAAAACAGCAATGCAAGACTGTGAAGCTGCACTGGTTCGAACGCTGCCAGGTAGTCAGCGCCGCTTAAAAGCAGCAGGGCAGCAAAATGATTAAGCAAATTGATACTCGCAATTGCAGGATGCGCCAGCAATCTCAATGATGCCGCAATCAGGGAAAGCGTTTTGTTGACCGGTTTGAGTAAGATGTAAAAAAGGACGGACACTACAGCATCACATAAAAATGCGATTAAGTCGCTGACAAAACCGACACGGAACAGAAACTCCGAAGCCATAATATTATTGGCTGTTGCCGTGGCATCTCCCGGCACAATAAGATTGGAGCGAACATAACCCTGACTGAAACCGGCACAAATTATGATAATCAGATACAGAGCGCCGGCAATTCTGGCATAAATAAGAGGTGATGTTTCGGTGGTGCGGTTTGTCATGTGGATTCCTCCTGAAAGTTATAACGAGAGCCTATACGGAAATTTTACAAAAAAATATATATACAGCGAATAATGCTGTATTAAACCCTGATATAAAACTGATAAATACGAATAATATTATTATGTAAGTATCGGGATTCGATTCTATAGTAATGTTAACAATAAATCAATTCTTCATCGTCGTAAATACATTCGGAGTACTGATATGATACCATTTGTGGGTGACCGCATTGATCGAAACACGGTTTACTATCAGGTGTGTGCCGTCATCATCTTCATAGCCCCATCCTCCCTGGTGCATAAAATAGAGCATGCCGTTATGGCCTTTGCCAAGGTACAGCACAATATGCCCCGGTGCCGAAGCAGTCGTTATAACCGGTTCGATTTTAGCAACTTCGGCCATCTTTTCCTCGATGCTCAGCTTTTTATCGAATCTGACCTGATGAGTAGAAGCATCGCTCATGTACCTTCCGGTTACCAGACCGCAGCACCTGAACGCCACACGTAACGTTCCCACGCAGTCACGTTTGTTGTCCTGACCATGCCAGCCGTAGGGCGTATTGAGCATTCTGAACATCTGGGTGATGATGGAGCGTTTGGTGTAAGGTAAATAACCGATGTGTACATCGGCATCTGATTTCACGTACCCGGTTTTGATGTCGAGAGAACCGTCAGGAAGACGGCAGGGAAGCTTCACCGTATACCCGCTGCTGTCGTTTTTGATTAGAGGCAGCGTCGCCGACAGGTAAAAATACAGGGCAAAATTATTGTATGACGGATCGCCGTAAACAGGCACTTTATCTCCTGTTGCCATAAGAAAGTTTGTGTCATCTGTAAGACTACGGATTGCCTTACGGTCTGCTGTTGCAATGTCACCGGCATCGACCCAGCCGCGTGCGATAGGGCTTTCGACATATAGAAAATCGCCATCCACTGACGCATGAAGGATTGCTACAGGATTGCCCACACAGAGATCGGTAATCTGAAAGCGGTCGAGTTCGGTTTCGGTGTTATGGTATCCCGGTACATGTGTGGGATACTGACGGACGCTTGTGTGTTTGACAATAATTCCGAAGCGTCGTGTGATAGTGCCGGGAATGCCGTCCATATTCATTTTGTCAACAAGGTCCTGCTTCATGTCGTCGTTGTATATTGCATTACGGCCGTCGTAGAAGTCATGTGACCCCCACATATCATCGGGAGAAAAGAGTTTGTTGATATTACTCCGGAGCCATTTGTTGAGTTCAGCGCCCGGAAGTGTGTCTGGCAAATCGAGCGGTAGTATGGGATTGTGCAGAGGACCCTCGAAACTTACCTTTTCGTGTTCTTTGTTTCGCACATGCTCGTTAAAGCGCTCTATTTCAGCGGGTCTCATGATGACTTTATCCGCATCGTCGTTGAGTGCTATCCAGTATTCCGGGGTAAGCATTTCCGGCTCGACGCCGGGAAGGGCATTTGGCGCATGCCGGGATTTGGGGTTTTCTCCCTGTGTAAATGCTGAACGTACCGTAAGAAGAACAATCGTAAACACAATTGCTGCCGTTTTGAGCTTTACCATAATACCCCCGTATCGTTAGTATGATCTCAATGCAACACTCGCTTTGTTAAGATAGCTGCAGTTACAGCGGTCGGTAAAATCGGGAACCAGCACCAAGCCGCCCGCGGGAATTGCGTTTATCCAGCATCCGGGCCTGAATCCGCCGAAGTTTTCTGTGCCGTTGTTTGTGGTAAGATCGACATAACCGAGCGTTCCGGATCGGAAAAGCAGCGTGTTTTTCGAACTTGCCATAATGCCGCATGCGTAGGTGCGTTTGAACTCGAAATCCAGTTTCTCGCCGGTCAGAATGTCCCATGCTCCGGGTTCGAGATAGATGGTGCGTCCGTTGATAATAGGCCGTGAACTATAGGGATATTGCTGGCTTGCATCGACTCCGGTCACCGTATCCCATAAGATTGAACCGTCTTTTGTGCCGTATGCGGTCATCTGGCCGCCTTTTTCCGAAAACTGCCTGAAACGTGTGAACTGGTAAGTCATAAGGAGCACATCATGCGGTGTGCTGAGCGCAAGCAGGGTGCCGTAAATATTGTCGCCGTTTTCCCATATAATGTTCCCGCTTCGGGCATCGAATGCAAGCAGTTTGCCTTGCGGCTGTTCGATCTCGGGATTGACCCGTTTATGTGGGTTTCTGATACGGTCGGTTTCAGCCTGGGGACGATCGACGAGATATACTCTGCCCTTACCGATAGCGATGGCGTTGTGGCGGATGGAGTGTTCCGGCGTATAGCTCCATTTAAGCTCACCCGTATCTGCATCCATGGCAAAGAAATAGATCGATTCCGAAAACAGTGTGTTCATGTCCGATTCACGGTATGCATAGTTAACCACATGTTGAGTGTCAACCAGAGATCCGTAAAGAATACCATCTTCAACAGCGACATAACCCCAGTACAAGTTGATACTGCCGTCGGGAGCGGCAGGTACACTGAACTCGTTCAGCTTTTTACCGGTTATGGCATCGAGAACAAGACAACTTCTACCGGCATAATCACCATCGGCGTGAACACCTCCGGTGCGGATATATAACCTGTCACCATCGATACAAATATTGCTCTGGGTTACCGCAACACCGACCAGATGTTCCTGGTCATAGGCTTTCTGAATGTCCCTGAGCGGCATTTCCCAAATGGTGCGGCCGTTATAAGCATCGATACACCTGATTGCGTTCAAACCTTCCACAAAAAGTCTGCCGTTACTGACCAGCGGCGCCACACCGCGACCATGCCGTGACGGAACATCGAAATCATCGTCCCTGAACCACTGCATACCGAGCGGTGATTGTATCAATTCATCTTCGGAGGTTATGGTATTCGCCGGATCATGGTACTGATGTGTCCAGTTCCCGGCGCCTGTGAGAGCGCCGCGAACCGATTTTTTCAGTGCCCCCTGTTTACCTATACATATCACACCGCCGTATGGCCGCTGTATTCTTTGAATCTCCTTTTCGGAGACAACAGCCGGGCCTTCCACGGCAGACCTTCCCGATACGATAAGGTTGGCAAAATAATCCGGGAGTGAAGTACTTTTGGGATCTGCCTGCAGCACTGTCACTCGTGTGCCATAAAGGCCTGCTGCATCGAGTTTTTCACGGGCGCTTGCGACATTTTTCGGATCAGGATCGACCGCATAGATAAAAAGGTTGGTTCGTTTGGCAAGTTCATACGAGAGCCTGCCGTCGCCGCATCCCATATCGAGGCAGTATCCTTCGGTAATTACGCTTGTATCTATTATATCTTCAGCAAGCCGGGCATATCGAGTATTGTCACCATATGGCTGGTTATCCGGTATAAACTCAGTGACTTTAGGAGATTTTGTGCCGCTTGCATCAAAACAATACAGAGTTCCGGTGTCAGCGCTTACATACAGACATCCATCCGCAACCGCAAGGCCGTGGGGTACACCATCGACACGTGCAGACCACACCACTTTTTTCTGTTTGGTATCGATGATGGTAACCTTATGGTTGGTCGTACCCGAAATTATCGAATTTCCTGCCGTAATCAGGGATATTCCGCCAGGATCTGCGGGTGTTTCGACTGACCATGACGGTGGATTCAGATGTTTCTGCGTTACGGTGTTTCCCTGACGGTCCTGAATCTGGCTTTCGTTCAGCAAATTGTTCATGGACATGGCATGAACTGCATCCTGATCCGCATATATTATGTATCCAGGCAGAAATGCCACAGCTGTGGTCGGTATCGGGTCATCGGTTGCCAGTTCGCCATCAGCGGCATAAAACACTCCTTTTGCCGTACCTGCAGCAGTTGTGGTTTGACGATCATTTCCGCTGTCGGTAAAAAGATACCCACCGAATGTTACAACCCGGGAGCCTCCATATGCTCGGTGTTTCTGATGATGGAAATATTTGAATTCTCCGGTGTTCCTGTCGAATGCGGCAGGCACTCCACGGCCGGTTGGTACAATTAGGTTATTCCCGGAAACAGCCAGGTAGCCATGGCAGGAAACTCCGCTCTTTGCACGGGCTCCTGGATGCGGTTTGTCCATTTCCATATCCCCGGAATCATCGTTAATCCAAAGAACTTTTCCCGAGGCAGGATCGACTGCATAAATATAAATTCCGTCCGAGGGCCAAACGCCTGCACCGAAATAAAGAATATCACCGTCAATCACCACACCCCCCCGTGCGGGCCACCGTGAAATCATACGGTCATTCCCAAGTACTTTATCCGTATCCGGACCGCCGCGTTTCTTCCAAATCAGCGCACCGTCGTTTACCGAAAAGCAATAAAGAAAACCGTCATCGCTTACAACAAAAACCCTGTCTTTCCAGACTGCCGGAGCAAAACGAACCGGGCTATCGGTAAAACAGGACCATTTCACTTTTCCGTTTGAAGCATCGAGAGCATACACTTTACAGTCGGCAGAACTACCGTAAAAGAGCATACCTCCGGAGATAACAGGCTGATATGCATGGTCGAACGGCATTCGTGTATCTTTACCTTTCCACGCGGGTTCGGGAGCCTGGTCTGATTTGTGAATCCAGCGAAGCGAGAGATTTTCAGACAATTGTTCCGGTGTATAACCGCTTCTGCCCGCATCGGCACGGTACTGTGGCCAATCTGAGGCAAAACAGGCATTTACCGTAATACATACAAGAAAAACCTTTATAATTATGCGTTTCATTTTCCCTCCATGTTATTTATATTGAATTCAGGCAAATTTTGTTTCCTGATACATTGCATATCGTAGCTGACGGAGAAAATCAGCGTTTGTTTCCTAAAGCTGACAACTCCAAAGCTTAAATAAAAAGAAGAGAAGTATTATCTGCAAACTAATTTTAAGAAGGTTATATATAAAAACAAAAAACTCATAAGTTTTTAAACTGTCGGAAACATTTCATCC
>JAFGMP010000246.1 GCA_016927495.1 Candidatus Latescibacterota bacterium
GGCATTGGGGCCTCCATGCCCGGCATACGAAGCAGGAGATGGCTATATCCTGTTCTCAATCACCCGGAACAAAGGAAAGGGAACAGGAGATGGTCGACGCCTTTTTGCGCTTCCTGCGCGGCGTCGACATTCGGACTTGCTGTCCAGCAGCCTATGGACTTTCTGTGGCGTTGGAGCGACCACGAACATAGGTTTGGCCGGGTCGAGGTTTTTCGCAACATACTGTTCCACCTCGACATTGGCGCTTCCTGCGCGGCACCATCTCTTGTCTGTATTCGTACCAAGAGGCGGCAGGATGCGGTCACGCCCATCTGAGTGTGTAAAATGAATGCTTGAAAAAAGCATGGTACGCCTGCCAGAGTTGTAGTTGGCAAACAAACAACAGATGGAGGCGTAACCATGCTTTCGGAGCAGTATGATGCACGACTCGAAGAATGCAACGAAAAAATCGACACAAGCAGATTTCAGGAGTTGCTTGACCAGTAACCAGGATCCGGTCCGTACCATTGTACACCAGGTACTTGAGGAGTACGTTGAAAGCGCGTTTCGGGAATTCATGGGTGGCCGTACGGGAGCGGTGGTAGCACGAAGCAGCGACGGGAAACCGGTGATTGACTATCGAAACGGCCACAGGACGATACGGCAGGTACCGATAGACACGCTGATCCTTCACAACTTCAAGATACGGCGGAATCGTGCCGGCGGGTTCAAGACTGATTTACTCCAACGGTTTCGTCGCCGTGCCGGGAGGCTGGCCGCTCTCGCATTGGAGTTGTTTATTAACGGGGTATCCACCCGGAAGGTACGACGGAGCTTTGAGCGCCTTGGAATCAAGGTAAGCGGCCTTTCAAAGAGCACGGTAAGCGATATCACGAAAGACCTGATGAAGGAGTACCTGAAGTGGTCGAATCGGCCGATCTGCCGGGAATTTGCGTATTTACAGGTCGATACGGTGTATATCAGGGTCAGAAAGTCCTCGAAACGCAAGGTAGGCACCATGATCGTGGTCGGAATAGGCGATGACGGCCACAAGGAGGTGCTCCATTTCACTATCGGAAACGAAAGCGCACGGCATTTCGACGAGGTGCTTCAGAGCCTCATCAGGAGGGGGTTTGCTATCGATTCGGTACGCCTGGTAACTACTGACGGTGCAAAGGGGCCGATTAAATCGATATGCGACCATTTCGGCCCCGAGGTGGTGCAGCGATGCACGGTCCATAAGACCGAGAACATCATTGAGAAGTGCCCGACGAACCTGCGGGAGGAACTGAAGGCGAAACTGCAGCGTCTTTGGAACATGCCGTCACGGCTTGACGCAGAGCAGTATCTGGATACACTCCAGGCCGAATATGGTGCAATTGCACCGCGGGCGATAGAATGTCTCTGCGAAGATCGCGAGGATCTGTTACGATACTTCGGCTTTCCCGACGAGCATCGAAAGACGATACGAAATACGAATCTCATCGAGCGGGTCATCCGCGAGGTGCGGAGGCGTACGAAGGTGATGGATTCGCTTGACAATGAGTACGGCTGCTATGGTATACTCATGGGCATTGTACGGGAACAGAACGAACGCTGGTCAAAGCGAAGTCACTGGAAGAAAAGTTGAGTCATCACTCTGGCAGGATTATACACTGAATAGGACGTGACCGGCATGTTTGATCATGGTATTTTCCCGGCAGCAGTTCTATGAGATCCGAAGGAATTATCAGACAAACACATAGGACATTCCATGCGACACGATGCGTTTATCGGCCGTGATCCCATGTCGGTTCAGCCCCGGGATGCCGGTCACAGTCCCCTCTTAAATTTTTAAACGTCTGCGTCATCCTTTGCATGTTTGCCGGCATTTACGGAAAGCGAATGTAATTTCTATTTACTGACTGGCTTCACTTTACTGACTGGCAGCCCACCAAGAAATCTTTTTCTGGTTTGATCCCTCATCATCTTTTGTGCAAGTTGATTCACACCCAAAAATAATCGATCCTTAAAAGAACTATTTCCAAACCAGGAACTCTTTCTTACTATCTTAACTAATTCCGAAAAACCTATCATCTCCCCATATTCACAATAATATTTCAGCATAGGGAAAATAAAATCAATCATCAGCTGCAATTTGGTTATCCCATATTTCTTAATATTATTTCTGCCTTTTTCATTTAACGGTGTATATATTATTTCTAATCTGTTTTTTGTTCTCCCTGATGAATCAGTTTCAAATTTAATTTTATATAATGAAGAGGATATCTTATTATCAAGTCTATAATAAACACGAAAATTTTCCGGTTCATATAGAACTGCTGTCCAGGTTGTTTTTGCAATTACACCATTTGCCAATACCGGCGCTGAAGTAATTTCTCTGAAAACCGTACCAAGCTCCACATGACCGTTAGGACAGTGAATGAGTTCACATTTCCATCCCGGAATCCATTTATATTCCATAACCGGACATGCCAGAGGAAATACATTTTTTATTGGTGCGTTAATAATCTGACTTTTTTCTGTTCTTACAGTATTTTTATTTTCTTCAAATTCAAACATAGTATTACCATTATTTTTTATTATTTTTTTTCGAAATATTAAAACTGAATATCCGTATAGACATATCGAAGCAGCAATCAATTCACCAAAAAATGTTAAGATTGTTCTGACCTGCATTATAACAGTATCAATTCCTGATCCAGAACCCAAAAACTTCCATTATATCAGCCTATGCTCGATTATATAAATTATTTATAGTTCATATCCTTTTGATAATATTCTCACATAAGTACTCATACACAGAATTTATCTGTCTTGATTATCAGTTTATATTAAAAATATAAAC
>JAFGMP010000247.1 GCA_016927495.1 Candidatus Latescibacterota bacterium
AAAGTATTAACTTAAATTGTAAAAAAATCTTGTTTTTGAAAAATATTAATTTTAAAACACCAACATAACAATAAATTGCTTTTTTTTACAGTAGATACTTCTCTCAGATATATTATAATTTATAATAATAGCGATTATGCATAATACTCATGAGGAGTAATGCAATGTATAATGGACGATATTTTGCCGTTATTATAAAGTTTTGCTGCTTATTTTGTATAGTGGATTTTCTGTTTTTATTGTTGTTCGTGTCATATTCATATTCTGATGATACACCCGACAGGAAGACATTTACTCAATGGGATAAAAAAAACCTCCTGTATAAAACCGGCGTAGAAACCGATATTTCGAAAGAGATGCTTAAAATTTCGGAAAAATATACTCATGACATTTTATGGCCGTGGTTTTGAGTGGGGTGCCCCGGTAATTCAATATGATACAAACACAGGTACAAAGAAAGTGCTCGCTTTTCTTCACCCCTATTACCATGAGAAGTACGGTTTTGTCAACGGCGGTTCATACTGTTTTACACTGAGCCGTGACGGATCCACCTTGTTCATTGTGTTCAATGGCGCTTTCGATGAGGTAAAAGACAAAGATACATTCGGAAATCCGTGTATAACGGTTGTACATATACCTGAGAGTGAAAGGCTTGAGTGAAATTACATAAGGATTGGATATTGCCATGAAAAGGGTATGTCTTGAACATGTTTTTCATGCGGTAATCGCTGTTGTTTTTTTGATGTTTTACTCTTCTGCATATAGTTTGACCCATTCATCAATACTGACAACTGAAGTAACCGCATTAACTGCTTATGAGCAGGGTTTTGCTTATGATGTTAAAAGAGCACCGGGGAACAAAGACGTCATGTTGAACGATATGGTACTGTTCGAAAATGATGGCCCCGGTGCGGGAACGAGCGAAAAAGGCACCTCCCGTGAAGAACTGTACGGAAATGTTCTTATCCGGAAAATTATACATCTGGAAAATCCTTCCGCGTTCGAAGCTCATGTCATTCTTTATATGGACCCGAAAAATAAGGACAGAAAATCGCAGAAACCGTTTTACCTCATATGTAACGGGAAACGAATCGATGGTCCTCCGCTTTCATGGCATGAATTCCAGTGGCATTGGGTATCGATTCCTCCTGACTTGCTAAAAAAAGGTGACAACGTTGTAATAGTGGGTTGTAATGCCCCAAAAGGCGAGGGGTACGACCTCTTAATAGCCCGTGCGGATGAATATAAAAACGGGGGAGGCAATTATTTATACAATGGCAATACGGCTTTGATATGTGCAAATCAGGTGGATATTCAATGGGATGACATTAAAGAAAAGATGAGTGAAATTGCGGTGGGTGAATATTCTGCCAAATCTGTTGATGACGGTAAAACATGGATCAGCAAAAAGCTCGGATCGACAAATGATGTAGTGGGGGAATACACAATACGTCTGAGTCTGAAAAGGTTCAAACCGGAGGGTCAACTGCTTTCCCCTCCGATTGATTTGTGGGATGGGATCGACAGCAACACAAAAATTAAACCGATATGTAATATATCAGATGTAAAAATTGACTGCAAGGGAACAACACCGGACGGCACTTCGATCTTATGGCAGATTCGGACATCGGATACACCTGATATGACAGATTCTTCCTGGGGTACTTTTGAAACAATCGGAGACGGTGAATCACTTTCGGTACAAAAAGACCGGATATCTCACCGGTATCTTCAGTGGCGGGCCGTGTTAACAACACAAAATCTGCTGAAAACCCCGGTCGTACAGAGTGTAACACTGCACCGGACCCTGACATATACGCTCCCCCTGAATGACTATTATGTCTGGAAATATGACAACACACCACAGCGTTACAGTTCATACAAATTCAAATATGAGGACTGGGATGAACCGAAACTGAAAATATTAAGAGATCGCCTTGATTTGGACACGCTGGTTGAAGATGCGACCGGTGACTGGGAAAAAATCAACCTGGTGAGGCACTGCGTTTCTCAGCAATGGTATCATCTTTTACCGGACACCGATTACCCCGAATGGAGTGCGCTTGATATCCTTGATCGACGTGACAGAACAGGTTATGGCGGGATGTGTGTGCAGTTTTCACTAATTTTTATGCAGTCGCTGTTGTCGCTCGGTTATCAGGCGCGTTATGTGATGATGATCGAGCATGACATTGTCGAGGTTTATGTGGATGAACTCGGAAAATGGGTTTTTGTCGATCCGGAAAGCGTATTCGATTCATATCAGTATGAGACAACGACCGGCATACCGGTTAACAGTCTTGAACAACACAGGTATTTCCTTAAAGAAAACGGTTTTTCAGAGGACAAACCGATTCAGTGGAAATCAACAGAACAGTGGGCGCGATTCGATAATTCTGATCAAATGCAGGGTGAACCTGCACCGCTTGATTTTTCAACATTTACCGGTTGGATCAATGACCCGGAAAAACCAGGTAATTGTATGCAGCATCGTCTTGCCGGATTTGTACGTATAATCCTGAGAAATAACTGGCTATCGCAACCATATCCGCGACCTGTTATGCAGGGTATCGATTACTGGCCGTGGGACGGTTTTCTGAACTGGTATGATTCGTCTACACCACGGCTGCTGCAGTATGCGTTGCATTCCGACAGGGAAATCGATTTTTATCCGACCCTGAACACCGTAACTTTCGATGCGGTGTACTCCAAAAATGAGGGCGATATCAAGATAAGTATGGTAACGTTTACTCCTAATTTCGACAGCTTTGAAATCAATATAGATGTTACGGGATGGACAAAGAGTCCCGATACATTTATATGGAAATTAAAACCCAGTGCACTCAATAAACTTGAAATGCGCATTAGAAATAAGCTGAATGTAAAAGGCAAACCGTCCTGTATACAGGTTATGTACCATTATAAAGAGCCATTTTCTCCAAAACCCGGTAAACAATGAAATTTGAAAAGGGGAGGAACGTGATGATCAAAGGGATGTCGAAAGTAATGTGCATGATGTTACTCATTATCTGTCCGGGAGTAATTTATGTAAAAGCAGCGGATGACTCACAACTGAAAACTGAAGCAATGGAAGCGATGAAAAAAGCTTCCCGGTTTTATTACGGAACGGTATCGACCAAAGGCGGTTATCTTTTTGAGTACACGGTCGATATGAAACACCGTTACGGAGAATTACCCGCCCTTGAAAGTCAGATATGGGTTCAGGACCCCGCCACACCCGGTGTGGGTCAGGTTTACCTCGATGCATATGAGGCCACAGGAGATGATTTTTATCTCGAAGCTGCCGATGCTGCCGCCCGTGCACTCGTTCGCGGTCAACTCGAATGCGGCGGATGGAATTATCTGATAGATTTTAAGGCAGGCAGTGTCGATGAATGGTACAAACATGCCGGGATTTATACCGATTTCAACGAGTTTGCTCATTTCGACGGAAACGCAACATTCGACGACCGTGTCACCTATGGACCGACTATGCTGCTTTTGAGACTGTATGACCTGACATCGGATCCGGTATATCTCGGCCCACTTGACAAGGCACTCAACCTTGTTCTCGACGCACAGTATACAGGAGGAGGCTGGTCACAGCGTTATCCGCCGGTCGGAACGGGATATGATACATACTATACGTTCAATGATGATGTAATTCAGGACAATATTGATCTTCTGCTGAACGCGTATAAAATTCTCGGTTTTAAAAAATATCTCGATGCGGCTCTGCGCGGGGCCGATTTTATTATTCTCAGTCAGCATGCGGGGCCTCAATACGGCTGGGGACTTCAATATACCCATGACATGAAACTCGCCTGGGGACGGATTTTTGAGCCGCCCTCTCTCTGTTCTTCAGCGACAGTAAGGAATGTCAATACTCTTATGGATATTTACTTATACACCGGTGACCGCCGTTATCTCGAACCGATTCCGAAAGCTCTCGACTGGATGGACAGCAATGTAATGCCGGACGGTTCTATCGGTGTATTTATCGAAGAAGGTACTAACCGTGCAATGGCCGCTATGTATGACGGCGATTCAGGTAGCTATGATTCCATCAAGATTACTTACGATATGCAAGAGGCAATGGGTGGCTACGGTTATGTCATGAATAATTTTTCGACAAAACGGGAACGCGATCGGTATAATACTCTGGCATCTACCACCTGGCATAAACCTGATGAACCGTCTGCACCTACAGGTGAAAAAGCTCAGAAACTTGCCAGTTCGATGGAGAATGATATTCATCATATCATCGATTCTCTCGATGATATGGGGCGATGGACTGAGGACGGTAGACTGTATACGGAGCGGTTTTATTTCAAAAACGAACCGGAATATACCGGCCCGGATCTGAAAAACGGCTGGCTTCGAACACAAACTTTTATCAGAAACATCAGGACACTGGCGAGGTATATCAGACTGCAAAATTCTGCGGAAAAACCATGAAAAGGGAGTATAATTAAACATAAAATAGGGTCAACCTGGAAATGACGGTTACCGAAAAGACAATCCGTATATGTACTGACTCCGGAATGATTGGGATGAATTTTTTTTAACTTGAGTATTATTGTGTTACAGTAAGTAATTGAATTAATTCGGTTTTAAGTTGTTAATGGTATAGGTTTATACCATATGTACGGCGCGATTGTGTAGGGACAGAATATATTCTGTCCCTACAGGTATATAAATTGATATTGCAAAATATTTAAACCGGGATTTTAAAAACTCCGCACTCACACCATGGCAATCATTTAATCAAGGTTATCTGCGGTTCATACAGTGTTTTTGCAGAATGTATCCTGTCCCTGCCTGAAAAAAATAATCCGCAACTTTAAACAACTGCGTAATTTATTATTACTGCCGTTATGCCAATCCGTCCTCACGCATTTTCGTCAAATATTCCATACAGTATTCATCATACCCCATGACCGCACGGGCGGCATGGAGAGTTGTTATCATGTCGGGTTCGGTCGGATCGATTATGGCACCGTCACAACCCGCAGCAACGAGCATGGCAAAAAAGGCTTTATTGAAATTATTGCGTTTCGGTATACCGAACGAAATGTTGGACAGACCCAGAGCGATATGGGCATCGGGATAGGTTTTTTTTGTATAGCTCACAGCATCGAGAATAAACCGTGCCTGCCCCGGATTGGTCGATGCCGGGCGAACCAGATGGTCGAAATATGCCCTGTCGAGAGAGATGTTATGCCCGGTGAGGAGCGTTGCGATATCGTCGGTAATTTTGACCCTGCCTTCATAGTCCTCAGGCATACCCTCGTCATTCATGGTCAGGCAGACGATGCCGGTGTTGTACTCCTTCACTACAGGGAGAATACCCTGAACACGCTCGTTTTCCATGGTGATGGAATTGATGATTGTTCCGGGACGGTTGCAGATGGCGATACCGGCTTTGATGGCTTCGGGATTTGCCGAATCGAATGACAGAGGAACATCTACTTCGTCCGAAACTACGGTCGTGAGCCAGGTCATATCGTCGACTTCTTTTGCGGGATCACCTCCGGCATTAATATCTATGTGGGAGGCGCCGGCTCGCACCTGACGTGCGGCTTCATTCCTTATGAAATCTTCGTCGCGGTCCCATACTTTGGTTCGTATCGATTTACGGGTCATGTTAATACGTTCGCCGATTACTGTAAACATTGCTTCCCTTTCATGTGTTTAAGTTTTACATGTAACGCTGCTTCATTTCCTTTATTTTTCCGCATGACATTTTACCTTCGGGACAATAACCGAGTTGGACGCATTTCGGGCCTATGCCTTTAAATATAACCGGAGTAACCTCCCTGACCAACATAAGCATCCTGTCTGCGGTTTCTCTGATTTCCCATTGGGCACGGCTGCAGAGCCGCTCGCTGAAGAAGTGGAAGAGTTCACGGGCGTTCATGGTAACCATTATTTTGGTTTCGGTCGCGTTGGGCAATACATAGCGGGCATCTTCATTTGCCGATTCGCCGGAACCGCCGAGTGCATCCCTGAGATTTTTGTATACCTCGGCAGTATGTTCCATGAATGTTCTGTAATAGGTAACGGCATCGGTTTCGCCTTCATCAGTATGGACTGTTTTACCCTCAAAACTTGCTGGTATGATATAATCGAAAGTGTCATGGGAGACATACCGCTGGCTTCTTTGCGAATAAGAGGCTACCCGGTGGCGGACGAGTTGGTGGGTGAGTGCACGGGAAACCCCTTCAAGCAGAAAGGTATACGAGGCATGCTCGAACGGGCTGAGATGTCCCATGTTTCTGAGCCGTGCCAGAAATTTAGTGACTTCATCCCCGTTATTTTGGAAAATAGTCGAGGGATCGGATGCATAACAGAGTTTAGCTGCCGCACAAACGAGTTTTTCCGAATCGGCGGTACAGGTTATGAGTTTTATTGTTCGATGCATAGTTCAAACGGTTGTTGTACGCACAGTTGTTCGATGTCTTCCTTCAGTTTCATGAGCTGATCGACACACTGATTTTTTTTATCGCTGAAGAATTTTTCGGCTGCGTCACAATAGTAATCGATGCCTTTAAGCAGATTATTTTTAAATTCGGTGAAATATTCCACATTTCTGTCAGAAACACCCATCATAAACTTTTCAAGTTCATTTCGCAGATAATCGATATATATCATCAATTCCCGTATAAAGAAATGGGGTCGGTCTGCATTCGTGAGAAGCGATATACGACCATAAATATGGTCGACAAGTTCCTGAAGTGATGTGACTTTGGAGAAATTCACAATATTGGGACCGCAGCAAATCGAAGGTTTTGCATCCGTATCAATCCCGTTTTTAAGTGTGGCGCTGCCAGCCAGATCATGACATATGCATGATTTTTCGAGTACTTTTGTCTTCAAATACATTGTCTGTTCATTTGATAATTCTTCGCCTTGCAGTGTATTTAGTTTTAACTTCTGATAGGCGCTTGATGCACGGCATATTGGCAATTCGGTGAATTCGGTATCGGAAACAAGGTATCCTTTTATACAACGGCTTCCCGGTTTTCCTTTATGTATATTTGCGCGACGGTTTTCTTCACTGGCAGAATTACGAAGATTCCAGAAGCTGATACCCAACGGTGAACTGTCACTGAGAAAGACATCTTTTTCCCCTGCGGCAATGAGTTTTTCAAGATGAGCGTCATCGATGTTTACAACATCCGGTGCCAGCATAAACGGCGTTCCCCAGCCGGTAGCATCGAGATTATAATGCTTGTGCAGCAGATCATTTTCCGCTGCGGTTCCGATTCCACCCTGCATGGTAATTCGCATTTCACGGGGAGTATCGACGGACGTCAGGCCGGATGCAGAAATTGATTTATAGTATATACTATGCAGCATTTCAGTAAGTTCAAGCTTCCTTTGTTTAAACTCTTCCAGGATCGGTCCCACTAAAAAACCGTTTGTGGCAAATGCATGACCTCCGCAGTTCAGGCCCGATTCGATGCGAAATTCGGAAACCCAAAGCCCTCTCTGTGCAAGAAATTTCCCCTGAATTACTGCAGAGCGAAAATCACTGACTTTCAGGATTATTTTCTTTTTAATGTAATTATCTACGTCCGGATAAAAGTCTTTAAACTGTGCAAAATAGCTGTAAAAACGGCGGTTGAATCCGGCAGAACAAATAATGGATGCATCGAGTGTGCTCTGAGCAAATCCCCGTAGGGCGGACAGGGCATCGGAGAATTCAGGCGGTTGTTTCACTCCGTTACGGTAAATATCGCGGTCGAGTTTTGTCATGATATTGACATCGATACTGCCCGGAACAACGTGATCACGCAGTTCTTCCTGAATATGCAATTTTTTATCGATTTCCTTCGTATCGAGCATTTCGTAGTATAGCTTTTTTAGCCCTGTTTCAGGGAGCATTTCATAATACTGCGAAATTTCGCTTCCATTTTCGAATGGAGAATTCCGAAGGTTCCGTACCTGTTTTTTTACCTGACTATCAATAAAATTAAGGTATGCCGTGATACGGTTGGCACGGTAATCATCGTCTTTTTCGGTAATTTCATTGTATGGTTCACCGATGCGCTGGCAGTGGAATTTACGCATCTGTTCTATCAGTAAATCATCAACCAGAGAGATCACCGAAGAGATGCCGAATTTTGCCACTTTAAGCGGTGTATCGATTGTGAAACCGGTACCCATTACAGGGATATGAAATGTATGTCCGCTTTTACTGCTGAATTGTACCATGAAGTATTTTCCTGAAAAATCATTGTTATGTGTGTTTTTGAAATTTATAGATTTATATATAAGACCGATGAAAATAAAACATTTATAATTTAAATCTGTTAACAAGTATAAGGGCTTTGTGCATCATTTTCAATGCTTAAGTTATTATCCCCAAAAGTTATTATACTGAAATAAGTTTTAATAAATAGATTTTTCAGGATAAACCTTTTGTTTTTTTTAAAAATTATCATTTTATGGAATCCACTATTTTTCTGACAAGCCTTATATGATCCGGTGTAGTACCACAGCACCCGCCTATAATATTGGCTCCGGCATCGATCAGGGCCGGATACAGTTTCGCCATATGTTCGGGTGTTTCACGGAATACCGTTATCCCATCGACCAGTTCGGGTAAACCGGCATTTGGTTTGAACCAGAGCGGTAAATCTGTCACGGGCCGCATAATCGCCGCAACCTCTATCATATTCCCGATTCCCGAACCGCAGTTTGAGCCGATACCATCGGCGCCTGCATCTTCAAGCTTTGACGCAGCCTCATCCGGTTTCACACCCATCATAGTCGCATAACCCTTCAAACCTTTATCAAAAGTCATAGAGCAGATAACCGGAAGATCGGAATTTTCTTTGACGGCTTTTAGTGCGCAAATTACTTCTCCGAGATCGGTCATAGTCTCAACAACTACACCATGCGCACCGGCTTTCACAAAAGACCGTACCTGTCTTGAAAAAGCTTTTACCATTTCTTTTTCCGAAACTAATCCGAGAGGTGCGAGAAATTCTCCTGTGGGGCCAATAGAGGCAAATATAACAGATTTGTTATTAACCGCTTCAACGGAAATATATACGCCTTTTTCATTTAACTCTTCTGTGCGATTTTCGATCCCGAATTTCGCTAATTTGAAAGGATTGGCTCCAAATGTATTGGTGATAACGATATCGGCACCCGCTTCGGCGTATGAAGAAGCGATTTCACGGACCATTCCCGGATTATCCGCATTCAGGAGTTCCGGGCATTCTCCCGGTTCGAGACCTTTTTTTGCCATTTCCGTTCCCCATGCACCATCGGAAACAAGGATTTTTTTACCTTTGAAAAAAGTAGTCAATGACATTATTATATCCTTTCGGCTTTTTATCTTATTATTAAGTTCAATTATTATTTATTGCAGTTTTACTTCTTTGATTACCGGAAGAATGTTTTCCGTCTTGTTAAACGATGTTATCATGTAAAAACCATGTACATGCGGATTTATTTTACTAACAAGCTCAATGGCGGCATCGATTCCGGCAAGGCGCTGGTCGGACGGTTCCCTGAGGCCATGAAGTTTATTACGGATTTTATCAGGGATATATATGCCCGGAACTTCAAAGTGAAGATAATCGGCCTGCCGTGCAGTCATCAATGGCAAAATACCCAAATAAATCGGCAACTTTATGTGAGCTTTTTCAAGTGCATCCTGTAATATGTCGAAACGGCTTTCATCGAAAACCGGCTGTGTTAACGCAAAATGCGCTCCGGCTTCGATTTTCCGCTGCAATTTTTTTATTTGCCCGTCAATACTGCGGACATTCGGATTTAAGGCGACACCGATGGAGAATGAAGTGTTACCTTTTCCCCCCAGACGCTGTCCCGAATTGAATTCTGAAACCAGTTTAACAAGTCCGATCGATGTCACATCAAACACACCCGATGTATTTGTTTCGTTATGCATGCGAATCGGATCGCCGGTAACACAGAGCAATGACCTTATTCCGAGCACATGGGCACCCATGATTGTCGACTGAAGAGCTATCCGGTTTCTGTCACGTCCGGTTACATGCGGTATTACGGGTAAACCGGTTTGTGTCAGCAGCCCCGCAACGGCAAGTACATCGACCCGTACCGAGGCGAGCGGATTGTCTGCAAGTGTAACTGCTTTGACACCTGCTTCTTTCAGCTCTTCGGCACATGTAATAAGTGTTCCGATTTCCGGTTTTTTCGGCGGGTCGAGTTCGACAAACACACCACGTGGGGGTTTGGGAATTTCTGATGGTTTAACCACCGGAATTTTCTGTTCCCGAACTGATACGGACGGTGTAATTGTCTTTTCGAGAGCACCGGTCAATTTCTGACGGTTTAACGCCTCGACTATTGCCTTTACGGTACCAGGATTAGTGCCGCAGCAGCCACCGACAATGCGAACTCCTTTACGCACCAGTTCGCAGGCCTTGCTTGCGATATAATCCGCCGGTGCAAGATATATCTGACGGCTTTCGATCAACTCGGCAAATCCCGCATTCATATATGCGCTCATAGGGTAGTTAAGGAAACCCATATGATCGATAGCGTCAATTACGGAAACAATGCCGCTTCCGCAATTGGCTCCGACAACATTTGCTCCTGCCCGTATACACCGATTCACAAATTCGGATGCGGAATCACCGCCGGATGTTTCACCTCCCGGTTCAAATGCCATCTGGGCAATGATGGGTTTATCGGTGATCTTTCGGGCCACAAGAATAGCTGAAACCAGCTGTTCAAGGTCGATAAATGTTTCGAAGATTAAAAGGTCGACGCCTTGCTCTACAAGCGATTCGACCGGTTCCGTGAAAAGTTCCGTCTGTTCGGATTTGGATAACGGTTCGCCGTCCACAGGAGGCAAAGGCCCCACCGAACCCGCAACATAAGTATTATTCCGCGCAGCTTTTTGTGCAAGTTTAACCCCTGCAGCGACTATTTCCCGAATTTCTTTTCGTGCGTTATATTTCTCAAGATTCAACTGATTTGCAGCAAACGTATTTGTTTCGATTATACGGCTGCCTGCAGATACATAATCCCGGTGGAGCTTTAATACAATATCCGGAGCTATTAGATTTAATCGCTCCACTCCGGTTTCAAATCCTGCTCCCCGTACGAATAATTCGGTTCCTATCGCACCGTCCCCGACGAGTACGGTCGAGTACAATTCCTCAAGAAATGTTTTATCTTTTCCCATAATCATTATTTCCCCGTAATATAAGATTTTCAAACAGCTATATTTTTCTTTCGATCATAAACGACCGGAGTATATATACAGCAAAATTAGTGATGAAAATGCTATATTACAGTCGATGAATATACCATGGAGCAAATCCCCCCCTGTCATGAGTACACGGACTCCCGTTACAATAAAGTTCTACGATTAAGCTGGAAATTAACGCTCTTCGTACTCCGAGAGGGGGAGCAGGGGACAGATATGCGTTGTAGCAATATGATATTCTAAGTCAATAATAATTCAATTGAATGCAACAGTCAACATTTTTTTTCGGAATAACTTTGAAAAAAATGCAACTCACAGGTACAAAATGTAATAACAATAAGAAATATAGTTTTTTTATACGAAATTGAGTTCAATAGTATGAACACGAATTATGAACACAATAAATATGTATTTTGACTAAGATGGCTCTTGCAGGTGAATTTTAAATATTATTAATTGCATTACAACTCATGATTTTGAAAGATAAAATTATTTCGGGGATGTTTTCAATGAACTATAAAAAATGCTATATCGGTGCGGCTTTAACATTTTTCAGTTTCACTTGTGTTGTGTCAGGCAATGATCTGGCCTTGAAAAGTAGTATTTCCCAGCATGAAATAACATGGGAATTCGATAAGGAAGTTCCCGTCGGGCAGTTTGTTAACGGGGACTATTATGTGGTGGGAGAAGTAACCGTTGTGTCGATCGATCCTCAACCGAAGGACGGGCGTAACGGATCGGTACTCAATCAACCTGTGAACAGAAAAGCGGGATACGATGACCGGATTCAAGGTAGCTGGTTTGACCCCAAACAGTTTACGCAGCCGCCGATCGTCATGAAACCGGGCGATGCACTCATATCAACCATCAGCGGTGGAGATCCCGAAACCAATCCGCGATTATTAAGAACAATAGAGAAATCCAAAAGTCCGGTGCGAACTGCCGCAGTGCTTACATGCCTGAATAGTCAGGTTCCGGATGATGCTTTTCGTCCCGGATATTGTGACCGCGGAACCACAATATATCTTGCCCGAAACCTGCGGCGTCACATCCTCCCGAAACTCGATCCGGTAGGAAGCACTCCCGATCTTGATTTTTGGATAGATATTTTAGGGGGGCCATGGCTCGATACTGTCCCGTTCGGTTTTGTATCGCCATATGAACTGATGCCGTCCTATGGGAGAGAGGTAGCTTATACGGCTTCACATGGCAGCCTTCTTCTCTGTATGGACATTCCCGATGACAAAAAGGAAAAAATTCTGATCAATTTTGTGCAAAACGGAATTGATTTATGGAGCATTGTAAGTGCCGGACATCCGGGCTGGCCCGCTCATGGCGGGCATGGCAGCGGCCGTAAGTGGTTCATTGTGCTTTCCGGTATTCTCCTCGGTGATGAAAATATGCAATCCCCATATAAAACATTACCCAATGTACAATTCGGCGAGGATATGCAAACCATGTATGGTGAAGGATGGACAGGTGCTACGGCACTCTATGCTGGCCATATGGGTGAAGGTGGTGATGAAGTCAATCCGGGATGGGGGCCTTACGAACATCTGCATCCTTCCCAATGGGTAGACCGTATCGGTGAAGGTTATCGCCGCTGCTGTACCAGCATAAGCTGGGTGGGAGAAGCCCTGGCAGCCCGTATCCTGCATGCTGAAACTATCTGGGATCATCCGGCTTTCTTTGATTATGTAGATCGCTGGATGGAAGAGGATGACACCGAATTCATTGCCATAATAAAGGAAATAATCGGTGATGATTATTCTCCTAAAGGATTTCGTCAGGGGCAGTCGGGCTATAGATTTATCGATGATATGTGGGCAACATATCGTTATAATCTCCCCGAACCAGTAAAAGTAAATGAGGAAAAACAAACGCCGGAAAAGTTCCGGTTAAGTTATTCATACCCGAATCCTTTCAATGAGAATACGACAATCGGTTATACTTTATATGATGAATCATACGTTAAATTGGTGATATACAATATATCCGGCCAATTAATAAAGGTTCTGAACAACGGCTTGAAAAAAGCGGGTAACTATACGGAAACCTGGAACGCTTCCGGATTACCGAGCGGCATTTATTTTTGTCATTTTGCTGCAGACAATTCATCGAATATTATAAAAATGCTTTTGCTTAAATAGGGTCATATGATTTGTATAACGCATCAGATCTGAAATATTTATGTTAAAAAGTCGATTTAAAATCAGTTTTTTTGAAATACAAAAAATTTTTTTGGTTAAATTAAACCTTTTTCCCGTTTCCATTGTCAAATAAACAAGAAAAAATGCACATGGTTATGTAAAACAAAAACTAACAAAAGGAGTCTGCAATGAAATTTGTACGTAACATTTTACTGTTTGTATTTATGGTTCTTTTAGTTGTGGGATCATCCACAGTATTTGCGCAGCAGAACGAAAGAAGAGGCGGAGATCCTACTCAGCGATTAGTAAGAATTTTTGAGGAAGCAAAATGCCCTCTGTCCGCCGATCAAATCAGCAAAATTCAAAAGCTTGAACCAGGAGAGAATTATCGTAAAGAACTGGGAGAAATACTTAACGACGACCAGAAAAAAGCCTACCGTGAAGCGATGAGACGGTTTGGAGCGGAAAGGCCCCAGGGTGGTGAAAGAAGAAGTTTTGGGGAAATGATTGCTAATACTCTTCAGGAAGCGGGACATCCGTTGACCGATGAACAAAAGGAAAAAATCAATAAAATTGAACCCGGACCAAATTCACGGGAAGCATATAACGAGATTTTGACTCAGGAACAACGTGACGCTCTCAAAGAAGGAATGGCCAGAAGAGGCTCGCAATTTTTTATTCAGTCAATAACCAGAACGCTTGAAGAAGGCGGTAAACCTCTCACAGAAGAACAAACGAAAAAGTTACAGGAACTCGAACAGGGTCCTGATATGAGAGAAAAAATGGCCGCAATTCTAACCGAAGAGCAGAATAAAATTCTTGAGGCATCCCGTCAAAACAGAAGAGGTCAACGCGACAGACAGCAACAATAATCAACAGTACTAACTGGAAGGTTTTGATAATACGGTCTTTTTAACAATAGTGGCAACAATCGCGATAATAACAATCGCTATAATGACTTTAACAAGTCCGTTTGTGCCTTTCTTTGATGGTGCGAGAGTTCCTCTGCTGTATGTAACCCTGAGGGTTGTTCCATCGGTGATGCCATACGATTCAAGCGTTCCTGAATTTTCAAGTTCGGTATCGCCTTTGAATATTCTCTGGTTAAGGACATGCAGTTCGGTGACATTATAAATGAATTCTTTCACCTCGGCGATTGTATCATCGGGTTCCGCAGTAACCGTTACGGTTTTTGCCATGGGTGTTTCGACTTTAATTTCCATACCGGAACAATAATCAGCGCCGTATAAAGCGAGAAAAACGCCAAATAAAATTATCCAGCCCTGCCGACATAAAAAATTCATAGTTCCTCCATACGTCCTTAAACACCATTCGGTTTTCAGCAGTTAAAGTCGAAATTAATATGCTGCTGAAAATCGAATGTTTATGTAATAAACGGTTTCAAATATAAATTTCGACCAGTAAAATATACAATATTCTGCGGGTGAGTAAAGTTATTTTGTCATTTTGTTTAAAAAAAAGGGAGATGCCGTAACCGCTCTCCCTTTGAACCTTTTATTTTTTGCTTTGACTATTCTTTTCTCTCTTTTAAAAGTGTGCTCCATTCCAGCGTGAAGGTTGAACCGTCCTTACGTTTCATAGTAATGTGGTCACAGCCGTGGACTGTCGCACATTCAACTACCTCACCGTCGGTAAAACAGCCGACAACTTCACCCATAAACAGGTCGTGAGATCCCATATTATATATGGCAACCACTTTACATTCGTAATTAATAGGGCATTCCACGATGTGAGGTGATTTGATATTTTTGCCGGGGCCGGGTGTAAGGCCTGTTTCTTTGAATTTGTCGACTGTCGGATCTTTGTGCCGTGAGAGTTCACCCGTTCTTGTGACCTTGTCACGGAGTTCTTCGGTGGGTATATTGAGCGCAAAATCCATGGTATTGACAAGAATCGGATGGGTTCCGCGCGGATAGTAATCTTTATTATAATCTTTCGTATTCACCGCAACACCGAGCAGAAGCGGCAGCCGGTTCAGAAATCCCCAGCCAACAGCAGGCATGATATTGGGAATCCCTGTTACAGGATCGGCAACGCTGATCATGATTGCCGAGACCGGCAGGTAACCGGGAGTGGGGAATGCTTGATCCGGCGTTTTGGGGAGACTTCTGTCATGAGGGGTATAAACTTTAGTCATTGGTTCCTCCGAAAATTACTTTTTTATGCATTTCAGGCAAAGAGTGAATGATTAAATAAAAATTATTTGTTAAAAAATGATACCACAATTTGAGAGTGAAGTCAAGTTTTGATGGCTCTTATGCAAAATATTATTCTCAATTCTTAAACATATCTTTCGGGTATTCCTCAACACCTGTGTCCGCCTGAACGTAGTAATCATCCGGAAGTTCATCGATACGGACTTTCGCGCCGTTGTGCTCACGGTGCGATTTGACACCTGCAAGAAAAACCGCGGTCTTGTCCAGAATGTGGTCGTAGGTTTGCGGCATCTCCCACCGTTCCACCATTTTCTGGAACTCGATAAGCGGTGTGTTGAAATACTCATACCGCCTGATATCGTAGTTTTCGAGAAACATAAGGTTCGTTTCATAGGTACCTTTGTCAGTGATTACCTTGAGCCAGCCGTTGGAATCGATATCGGATGTGTTGACAAGGCAGGCGAAAAACGGCGGGTCATCGCCGCGTGGTTTGAACTTGAACGTCCATGTTGTGGAGGTTGTCTTGTAGATGTCTTTTCCTGCCACATCGGCACTGACACTTTCGACTCCATGGCCGACACCGGCAAGTATGAGCCAGAGGCCGTGGATATCGTGAGTGATGTCGGCTGATGTGTTGTAGGCGACCACACCGTTGATGGTAGGGTAGGGTTTGTCGCCGCCCCATACTTTCATTTTACGGCGCATGGCGGAAGCCGGGAAACTGTATTCCCATGATGAGAGCGTGCAGATCGGAGTACCCGTTTCTTTCGAGAGGTTGACTATCGCTTTGGCACGTCCCATCGACGAGGCGAAGGGCCTGTTGAAGAACACCGGAATTCCCGCTTTAAGATAGGGCGCTGCCAGCTGAGGCCAGTGATCGATGGACCAGACCTCGCAGATCATAATGGCGTCGACCTCTCCGACCATGCCGTCATACCGCTCTACCTGTTTCACATTGAACTTTTCGGCGAATTCCTTCTGGTGCTGTTTGTCAATGTCCCATACATGGGTCATGACCATGCCGTTCATACGGGGCAGTACCGAGCCATTCTGCGGCACCGGATTGATCATGGGCCCCCAGATGTTGTGTAGGTGATGATGGTATCCCGATGTCAGCGCACCGACACGAATCAGGCTGTCATTGGTTTTGCGTTTCCATTGTTTTGCCTGCGCGGGTTTTGTTGTACCCGCCCCAAGCGCCGAAACGGCAGTCAGCGCTCCGGCCGATTTAATGCCTTTAGAAATAAAGTTTCTGCGTGACTCCATGATCTATCCTTTCAAAAGTCCAGTATCGTTTTGTAGAAATCCGGTCTGCGGTCATCCCAGTAGGGCGCGATTTTCTGCCATTCGGTGAGCCGTGCAAAATCGGTTTTTACCACAAGCGTTCCCTCGGCATTGCCTAATTTGTCAGCGATGGTGCCCCACGGTGTCGCGACGCATGAATTGGCGAGAAAATACAGAAACAAATCATTTCCGCAGCGGTTACAGCTCGGAATATAGACCTGATTTTCCCATGCCCTTGTTCGGACGAACGCATTGTAGAACTCGGGATCCCAGCCGAATTTATCGCAGTCCTCCGTTGTCACCATGCCGGTGGAATGGGTTATTATTCCGGCGCCCTGTGCGGCAATCGCCCGTATGTATTCGGGGTACATGATGTCATAGCAGATGGATGTGCCGATTTTCCCGAATTCGGTGTCGAACACACACAGCTTGTTGCCTCGTGCGAACGTCTGGTTTTCGGTAAGCCACAGGTGTGTTTTACGGTAACCAGCGACAAGATTTCCTTTCGGGCCGAGCACTGCAAGAGCGTTGTATATGTCGCCACCGTCCTTTTCCACCAGGCCGGCGATGAGATAGGCGTTGGCTTTTTTCGCCGCAAGCCCCAATTCCTCGGTCGCCGGGCCGGGAATGGTCTGCGCCAGTTTCACATAGGTATCCCGCGACAGTTGAAAGGCGGTGAGGCCAAGTTCGCAGCTAACCATCAGATTGGCGCCCTGTTTTGCCGCGTCCCCGGCACGTGTGATAATTTTTGTCATGTTTCCCTTGAAATCATTCTGGTCGGAATGAATCTGCAGCAGTGCTACTTTCATGTCTTTCATTGAACTACCTCCGGGATTTGCGGCAGGAGCAAAAGACGGTCTCAGAGCCAGAGCTCCCGCGCCTCCGACAGCGGCTGTTTTGATAAAACCGCGCCGGTTTGTATGATATTTTTCCATGTTTTACCTGTATGTTCGGTGTGAGTTGTGAGATACTTTTATATATTTACGGTATGGTGAGTATAGAGTCAAGGAGGAAATGATCCCCCTCGGCTTCGCCGTGTTCCCTATCAAGGGGGGATGTCCGCAGGACAGGGGGGTCATTCTTTATTTTTCGTTCGGGTGATTGAGTTTGTGGTGTGATTGTCTGAACAGGATTTATAGAATTCGAGGATGAACAGGATGAACGACTTTGAAGAAGTGGAAATTCGTGTTGTGATAATAAAAACATAAAAATCTCTCAATTCGTATAAATTTTTTACTTGATATACTACAATAACTTTCGTATTTTAAGTATTGTTAGTGCCGAATAGTATTTTAAATAATTTACAAAGGAGAAATTATAATGCGAAAAATTGAGATTGATGATGATGTATGGAATTGCCTAAAAACACATGCTATACCATTTGAAGATTCTCCAAATACAGTACTTAGAAAAATCTTATTAGGTGATAATAATACAAATAATAGTTCACCAAAAACGGTTGGTTCAAACAAAGAAATGCCAATATTTCCAAATGACATTCCTTCGGCTTTGCAACAAATATTAGAAGTAGTATTTTTAGTTAAACTTAAAGGTCTTACAAGGTCAAAAGCAACTAATGAAATTGCGAAAAAGAGGAACATTGCACCACAAACTGTAATTGATAAATATTGTAGACAATTAAATAAGAAAGCGCATGAAATTGATAGAGTATTGGAATTCGATCTTAATCAATTTAAAAGCATATTAATAGATAAATTTGATATTCATAAAGAATATATAAACGAGTTTTTTGAAAAATACTTTGAAGAAATACCTGAACCTTGATTTGCATGATTGAAGGATTACCATGATTAAAAACGGTAAAAGTGCTGAGAAACGTGTTTCGTCGAAGCGGTATTTTCCGTGAATACCGATCTTGGTTATCATTTCATCATGGTTATCATGGTTCAGACAGTTTTTTCACTTTCACCGATACATCATTCATTTTTTTACTCTAATATATAGAAAATGTTTGACATAGTGACAGGGATGAGTTAATTATATGATCAGAAAAGTGTGGAGTTATGAATATGAATTATCGCAACGAAGATTTTTTCCAGGTTTTCGGTCGTATTTGTATTTTTTTTGCAACGCTGGATTTTTTTGTCAGTGAAGTGATTATACGACTTATAAAAACAAATAGACAAATACAGCTTTCCGAAAATATGACACTTGGTCAAAAATTCAAAATAATTTCTGATTTATCACCTGATCAAGTTATTGATCCTGATATTCTTTTTGACATAAAAAAAATATTACCGGAAGCAATAGATGTCAGTCGTGAAAGAAATCGCTATATCCACGATCAATGGGTATTTAATCCTGAATTAATCAGTAAAGGCAAAATTAATAGATTTACATTAAATTTTCCCCCCCAAACAGCTTATATAAATAAGCAAACGGAACTAACAATTAATGATCTTGATGCCTTTCTCAAGCGGATAGGGGAATTACAGAAAAAATTTGGAGCATTTCTCGATAGGTTACCTTCAATAAACAATAAAAGATCTGAACATGATTTACATGATTAAAGGATTGCCATGATATACCGCTCAGTTCCTGAATTTTAAATCAAGGAATCAAGAAAATCAAGCGAATCAAGGTTCAGACAACAAAATCAACAAGGGGCGCATCGCGATGCGCCCCTACAATTTTTTACCCGAGCTTTTGTATCAATACCCCCGATCTGTAGCCATCGAGCGGACACGGCTGTTGAATTCGCTGCCCCATTTCAGTGCGCCGGAGAAATTGACTCCGGGGACATTGCCGCCGGTACGCTGACGTATCATCTCGATAATTTCCATGCTGATTGCCCAGTTGATGGTAAACATGATGATTCCCGATGTCGGGCAGACTTTTTTGTCGAATCCGGGGATGGCGTATACACCGTAGGTGTCCATCATGCGGCCGACATGGACATCGGTCTCTTTGTGAACCGTTCGTCCCTCAGGGATTTGGAAGTTTCGGGTGATCGGGCCGAGCGAGGCGATGCGCATGCCGTTAGCTCTGAACTTGTCGAGATTTTTGAGATCGGCCTCGTCGTCCGGTTTGTAGGTGCCCATGATCACGCAGTCTTTGGAGGTGCCGGCGATGTTTTCGTCATCGAGGCCCTTGGCGAACGCAAAACCGCCGCGCCTGCCGGTAGCTTCGGTAGCGAATGAATAGCGGTAACGGCTGTAATAGTAGACTGTGCCGCCGTCGAGCAGGGTATCGACCGCCATTTTGGCGATCTGACGGATATTGCCGAGTTCCGCGCCGATCAGTTCCATTTCACGTCTGACGATATCCAGGAAATTATCCAGAAGCGGATCGGCGGTGTTGATCCAGTTCACACGGTCGCCGGAAAGTTTCGGTTCGTCACCGTCCACCTCGAACGATTTGCCCTCGATGGAAAGAACACGGCAGGCATCGGCCAGAATCATCCAGAGGATGGTCATATACACCGGGCCGGATATCGGGCCGATGGGCGCAGGCATACCGGGGATTTGCATTATTGCGCCGAGGCAGGTTATGTTGGTTTCGATCCAGATGTCCGAAAACGGGCGATTCTGCAGGGGACGGATGTCATCCCGTATATTTTCGTAGCCGATATTGTCGCCGCTCCAGGGTGATGGCCCGCCGATGACAAGAATGTCTTTTTTCGCCAGATCGTCATACCCATCTTTGGAGAGGATACGGTTGATCATCAACGCATCGCCGTCTTTGGCCTCCTTTATGTTATAGCCGTGTTTGCAAAAGAGCGGCATACCGCATCGTTCCGGAAACATTTCGGCATTGGTGCTGTGCCCCTGATCCCAGTTGAGCCAGAACGATCTGCCTTTTCTGAGTGTACGGGCAATCGCATATGCCGATTCGAGAAGATTTTCCGACTGGTTTTCACGAACCCGGGTCAGCATATCGAGCACATTTTTCTGATATTGTAGGCCTGCGGGAATTTGGCCCTGAGCGCTGCATATGCCGCTGCACATCTGGTCGGCATTGACTTTTTTTACCAGTTCACCGATTCCGGCGAGAGTTAACGGGATCATACGTACTGCGTCACGACGTTTCATAGTTTTCTCCTTTTCATATAATTGTTAGCCCGCTTTATATATTTTGGATTCTGATTATTTTTACCAGACTATTTAGCATAAATCGTGTAAATTTAAGATTGATGCAATAGTATTTCCCCTATTGAAAAGCCTTGAGTGAACAAGGCTTTTCCGGCAAAGAAACGCAGCATGTTTGAGCGATCTGAAAGATCGCGAGTTCTGCGTTTCCCGGAAAAACGAAGTGAACGAGGAAAATGGCTTTTCACGAGGGCGCATTTTCTTTTGTTACTTTTCTTTGCAGCGTTCAAAGAAAAGTAAGCAGGTAATTGATAAAGAAATTTATCATTTTTAATTGTTAAGTCAAAAAAAACTTATTATTCCCGGCTTCGTTTTATCCCATCATTTTTCTCCCAGTCTTTACGGACCGCGAAATACAGCAGTTTAACAGGTTTATCGGTGTGATTTATATTTGAATGGACACAGGTGCCGTACGGCGGGCAGAGGTATGCTATTCCCGGTGTCTGCATGCGAATTTCTTTGCCGAGGAACAGAATACTGGTGCCGTCCACACATGTCCAGACCTCCTCGCAGCCTTCCAGATGCGCATGGGGGTGCCCGATGGTCATAGGATCGAACGTAATGGTGTTGACATACTGTATGATCGAAAGCTCCTTGTCGATATTAAACGCCTGTTTTATGATCATCGACCAGTGTCCTGTAGTGGTCAGAATAGGGATAGTGTTTTCATCGACCACAACAATATCCTGTTGCGGTATGAAGTCGTCGCGCACAACCGGTTCGGCAATCAGGTACATATTCAGTGGTTCATCGCCGGTATTGGTCATCGTGAACGGGCAGTTTTCGGGAATGAGTACGAATATTCCCCGGTAGAGGTCAGCGGTTGTTTTTTGTGAGGAGATTGTGCCCTTCCCTGATACGACATATAATATTTCCTGTTCACCGGAGAGCGTATCCAGCTGGGTAGAAACACCTGCATACAGGCTTGCATGGGTGAAACGGTTCACGTACTTTAGGACAGCCCCTTTTCGTTCCGGTTTGGCAGGATTGCCCTTGCTGAGAACATCACGTTCGACAAGGGAACCGTGGGTGCTATACGCGGGTGAATCTTTCCAGTGAGCCATGTACATGTCTATATCGGGGTCTACTTCCGGATTGTACGGATTGCTGTCAAGCCTGTGAACTACTGTCTGCGTATGGATAGATGGAATAGTAGTGAGTACAATCAAAAGGATGCTCCAACTGATGACACGAAAAATGGAACGTTTGATCATTTTTGTTTTCCCTTGTATGATGTTAAACTGAAAAAATTGTATTTATGGCAGGTAATGCATGATAGGGGTGCCAGGAAAGAAAATCAATACTGTTTTTTATTGATTTTAGGACATATATTTTATCAAATGAACTCTTTTGGCGCTTTACCGGAAAAATAGTATTGCCACCGTATTTTATGACTGTAGGGACAGAATATATTCTGTCCCTACAGCAACAATCGTTAATTATTCATTTTGTATTCTTTGTGTCTTTGCACCTTTGTGGTTAAAACTCTTATCATATCAATAAATTAGTGACATTTTTAAGGAGATAAACAATGTCCACATTCCACAGTTTAAATCGCCGGTCGTTTCTGAAAAGTGCAGCAATTGGTACAGCTATGATATCAGCATCATCAAAACCTGTTTCCGCTTCCGAAATAAAAGAACCGCGATTTCTGTTTGGTGGTTTTACCAAGACGCTTCAGTTGCTGGAACTTTCCTATGAGGAAGTTGCCGAGGCCGCTGCAGAAATCGGCTGGGACGGCATCGAATTCCCCGTTCGTCCCGGTGGGCATGTGCTTCCTGAACGTGTCGAGGAAGACCTCCCTCTTGTTATGGAGGCATTGAAAAAGAATAATGTCAAGATGCTTGTTATGGTGACCGGAATTCATAATCCCGGTGAGCCGCATACGGAAAAAGTACTTCGTACAGCCTCGAAACTGGGAATTAAACGTTATAGAATAGGATACTGGATGTATCAGCAGAATATCCCCATTCCCGATCAATTGAATGAGATAAAGCCTCAGATCAGAGACCTTGCGGCACTGAATAAAGAGCTTGGTATGTGCGGAATATACCAGAATCATTCGGGCCGCAACTATGTGGGAGCGCCAATCTGGGATCTGTACGAGCTTATTAAAGATGTTGACTCACGATATATAGCATCGAATTTTGACATCGGTCATGCCACTGTCGAGGGTGGGTACTCCTGGCCGATACAATACCAACTAATTCGGTCATTTATAGGTTCCATATTGGTAAAGGACTTCACATGGGCACAAACACCCGGCAAAGGGGGAGCCGTCGGGTGGTGTCCGCTGGGTGAGGGAATACTCGATAAAAGTTTTTTCAAAATGCTTCTGGATTCCGGTTACAGCGGGCCGGTTTCACAGCATTTCGAGTATGAGGTAGAGGCAAAAACCAGAACAGAGCATATACGAAACAGAATCGAGGGTATGAAACGGGACGGCGCCACATTAAGGAAATTGCTGCAGGTATAAGGAAATGAACTAATTATATACATCATTTCATCATGGTTATATGTGGTTCAATCAGTTTTTTTGTAGGGGCAGAATATATTCTGTCCCTACTACGTATTTCCCCATGCAATGACAGATTCATTGTGTTTGAACTCATTTATTCAGTAATATATAAAAATTTCTTTGAGCCTAAGATTTTTTTTATTATCCTAATAT